>JAJDOH010000119.1 GCA_022340265.1 Deltaproteobacteria bacterium
TAGTGGTTTTTGAGCTGAAAGGATGTATCAATAGTGATATCGAAGTTGTGCAATTTCAATGGCATCTTCAGACACTTTGTAAATAAACCTGTGTTCTTCGGTGATTCGTCTGGACCAATATCCCGATAGGACTTGTTTTAAAGGCTCGAGTTTACCAATACCATCAAACGGGTTCCGTTTGGCATTTTTTATAAAGGTGTTGATACGGCGTAAAATTTTTTTGTCGGTTTTTTGCCAAAAAATGTAGTCGTCCCATGCGTGATCGGAAAAGAGGAGATTCACTCTATCAACTCCTTTTCCTGCCCTTTACTATTTTCAAGTTGAGCGATTGACTCTAACAATCGTTTTGTGTTTTTCGCTGACCGCAAAAGATAGGCTGTCTCTTCAAGGGATTCATAGTCTTCAAGGGACATAATAACAACGGAATTTGATGATTTGCGTGTTACAATAATCGGGGAGTGGTCATTACAGACTTTTTCCATGGTTTTTGCAAGATTTTGCCTTGCAGCCGTATAGGTTATTGCTTCCATTTCTTACCTCCCGTACAAATTGTTGTACGTCCCCATATTAGATTGTCAAGTCTTGATAAAAGAAAATCTATATTAGGAAACCAGATAGGGTGCCAGCGGTGAGAGGTCTTCTTTGGCGATTTGGACCGTCATGCACACACCCTCATCTTCGTAGGTGGTTTCAAGGACCTTTGCCAGGCTGTGGATATGGTGGATGCGCTTTTGCTCGGAAATGGGGATCAGGAGGGTAACTTTCGTGGTCGGGTACAGGTTTTCAGCCAGGTTCCGCAAAAAAAGATCGACGTTTTGACCGGTTGCAGCCGATATGAACTGGGCGTTCGGGTAGGCATTTCGGGTTCCTTTGATGATGTCCTTCGAAACCCGGTCGATCTTGTTAAACACGAGCATTTGGGGGATTTGATCGGCATCAATGCTTTTGAGAACGATCTCCACGTCCGCCATATGGTTTTGATAATTTTCATCCGAGATGTCGGCGACATGGATCAGAAGGTCTGCTTCCTCCGCTTCTTTGAGGGTGGCCCGAAAGCTGGCGACCAGATGATGGGGCAGGTTACTGATGAATCCCACGGTATCGGATATGACCGCTTCTTTGTTGTTATGAAGCGGCAGAGACCTTGAGGTGGAATCCAGTGTTGCAAAAAGCTTGTCTTCCACCAGCACATGGGCCTGGGTCAAGCGGTTGAAGAGCGTTGATTTTCCCGCATTGGTGTAGCCCACCAGGCCGATGTTTCGGCATGTTTGCTTTCTCAGTTTTTTTTGGGTGTCGATCTGTTTAACAAGTCTTTTAAGGGTCTTTTCGATTTCATAAATTTCTCGCTGAAGCTTCTGGCGGTCCATTTCGCTCTGTTTTTCCCCCATCCCTCGAAATGCCACCCTGCCGCCTGTCTTGCTGCCGAACCGCTCCCGGTCCAAATGCCCCCACATGCTCTTCACCCGGGGTAGTTCGTACTTCAATTCGGCCAGCCTGACCTGAAGTCGGGCTTCTCTGGTCCTGGCATGATCGTGAAAAATTTTGAGAATCACCTCGGTGCGGTCCATGACCGGCAGGGAGAAGCGCTTTTCGATGTTGCGGGCCTGGCTCCCGGTGAGATCGTGATCGAAAATCAGAAGGTCGGCTGTAGCCCCTGCTTTTTCAAGGCTGGTTTCAATAAACCCTTCACCGAGGAAGGTTCGGGGATGAATTTTTGCGCGTCGCTGTACAAAAGCGCCGAGGGAAAGGATGCCGGCCGTATCCGTCAGGCGCACCAGTTCCGCCATGGCATCGTCTTTGGCGGCAGTATCGCCGTCCAGGGAGCAATAGCCCAGCAGAATGGCCTTTTCTTTTTCGCCTGCCGCCAGGGTCATTCAGACTCCCGGATTCGATGGTGCAATTTCATAAAATGAGATTTTCAGCTGTCATTTCTTTAGGAATGGGAAGACCCAGCAGGTACAAAACTGTAGGTGCCACATCCGAAAGCTTTCCCTTTGGGCGCAGTTTTTTCCCCACGGCACTTTGCGAGACGTAAATGAGATCAACGGGGAAAAGGGTATGGCTGGTTTTGGTCAGTCCCGTTTCGTAGTCCACCATCTCCTCGGAATTTCCATGGTCGGAAGTGATCAGGACGTCCGCTTCCAGTTCCAGAAATCGTTTCACGATCCTGCCCACGCATTCATCCACCACTTCAATGGCCTTGACGGCGGCATCCATGAATCCCGTGTGACCTACCATGTCGCCGTTGGCGTAATTGACGACAATAAAGTCATAGGGATTGTTGTTTAATCGTTTCAGAATTTCATCGGTCACGGTGTAGGCATCCATTTCAGGATGATGGGCGAAACTGGAGGCATCAAATCGCGACGGGACCTCCACCTGCTCCTCTCCTCTGTAGGGCGTGGTTTTCTTTCCGTTGAAGAAGCTGGTGACATGGCGAAATTTCTGTGTTTCGGCAATGCGCAGTTGAGTGAGTCCCGCATCCGAGATGACTTCGCCCAGCAGATGATTCATGCCGCCCCCCTTGTCCATGGGTGCCATCAGGTAGGCATTGAAATCGTCGTAATAACGGGTGAATCCTGCGTAAACCACTTTTGGTCGCACCTTTAGGTCCCCCGGGTAATCGGGATCAACGAAGGCGCGTGAGAGCTGAATCGCCCGGTCCTGGCGATAATTGGTGTGCAAAATGGAGTCGCCGTCGTGAATTCCGTCGTAGTTCCCGATGCAGAAGGGGGGAACGTATTCATCCGTCATTTCATCCCCGTCGGGCGTTTTCATCTCCTCATAGGCTTTTTGGACGGCACTTTGAGCGTCTTCAGTCCGCAATCCTTCGGCACAGACCAGGCAATGATAAGCCTGATCCGTGAGCTTCCAGTCCTGGGAGCGGTCCATGCCGTAATAACGTCCCATGACGGTTCCGATACGGCACAATCCGACCTTCTCCATTTCGGTGCCAAGGGTTTTCAGGAAGCCAAGGGTGCTGCGGGGCGGCGTGTCGCGGCCGTCCAGGAACGGATGAATGATGATTTCCCCCTCGGGAAATGCTTCCCGTGCTTTGGCCATGATTTTGAACAGGTGCTTCTGGTGGGCATGTACCCCTTCGTCCTGCAAAAGCCCCAGCAGATGGAAGCGGCTGTTGTTTTTTCGCCAGTTGGAAATCAATCGCCGCCACATTTCCGCCTGAAAAAGGAGGCCGCTTTCCAGTTCATCGTTGATCCGTTTTAATTCCTGTACCACAATGCGTCCGGCACCCATGTTAAGGTGCCCTACCTCGCTGGAACCCTGATATCCGGGGGGCAACCCCACTGCTTCACCTGAACATTCGAGGATGGTCCATGGATAGGTCTTTTTGTAGGCATCCATATTGGGAGTGCGGGCGGTCAGGACCGCATTGTTTTCTTTATTCTCGTTTAATCCCCACCCGTCACGAATAATGAGTGCCACCGGTTTTTTCATATGGGGTTTTCCTTTCCTATGGTATTTGGGCATTCACTGACGCAGATGCCGTCACGGTTACATTTATCGGGATCGATGGTGAAAAGAGGCATCACTTACTCCAGAATGATAAGGGCGTCTACAGCCACGGGCCGGCTGCCTGCAAGGATGAGTGGATTGATGTCGATTTCTTTAACGGCATCGTTTTCAAGGCCGATCCGTCCCACCGAAATCAGAATGTCCGCCAGCAGGTCACGGTCAACTTCCGGCATGCCCCGCACGGCATCCAGAATCTTGTGGGCTTTGATTTCAGACATCATCTCAAGGGCATCGTACTTTTCAAGGGGCGCCACACGAAAGGAGATATCCTTTAGCACTTCGGTGAAAATACCGCCCAGGCCGAACATGACGCACGGCCCGAACTGCGGATCCCGGGTAAGACCCGCCACCAGTTCCCGCTGCCCCTTAATCATTTCCTGAACCAACACTTCGCTTTCTTTCCCGTCCATGTTGGTTGAAATACGATCAAATGCGCCCAACGCCTCTTCCATATTTCGGATATCCACTTCAATGAGGCCTTTTCCGGTTTTGTGGGTAATGCTGGGTGCGCAACCTTTGAGGACCAGGGGAAACCCGATTTCTGCAGCAGCTGTTTTGAGATCCGCCTGATTCGTGACCGTAATTTCGTTGGTCACGGGAATTTGATACGCTTTTAAAACCTGTTTGGCCTCATATTCGGAAAGGGCATGTCTCCCTTCTGAAAGGGCTTTTTCCAAGATTTGCATTGAAATGCCTCCAAAAAATTTAGGCTGTATGATTTCAGCTTTTTTCCGCTGTGCTGGTATGATAATAAGTGCTTTGAAGCATAGAGAAAAGGAAACGGTTTGTCAATCACAGGAAATGGCCGCACTCCCACAACAGAACGGCTTTAAAGACATTGAACCATGCATATTTCCGAAAGCATTATCACAAGAACCTGGGAATTCGGAGAAACGGATCTCCTGGTCAGCTTTTTTACTGCTGACAGGGGTCGCCTCAAAGGGGTTGCAAAAGGGGCGAGAAAGAGCAGCAGGCGCTTTGCCAACTGTCTGGATTCTTTTTGCCTGACCCGTCTGGAGTATGAACGCAAGAGCGGTAGGGATCTCTATCTTCTCAATGCCGGCAAACTGATTCACGGCTTCCCGGAACTGAGGACCGATTTTCATGCGCTTTCCCTGGCCAGTTACATGGTTGAGCTGGCCGAAACCCTGTTCCCCTTGGAGGTTGCCGAACCGCGAATGTTCGCACTTCTTAAGGAAGCATTCAACGCTCTTTCGGGCCAAATGAAAAGAGATGAACTGCGGATTTTTTTCGAGGCCAAAGCGTTGACCCTTGGCGGATACGGCATCAATTTTGAGCGGTGTTGTGACTGCGGCAGATTGTATGCGGGGGAGGGGAGGGCGGTTTTCAAGCATAGCAAGGGGGGCATTGCTTGCCTCAGGTGCGAAAAGGAGTCGGCCCGGCTTCCCGGCCTGGATCCGGATACGGCCAAAGGCCTGAATCAAATCCAGACAACACCTCTGGATGATGCCCAAAAGGTAACTTTAACCGACGGCATGCTCGACGAGATGAAGCGGGTGCTTCGGCAGCATTTGCGCTACAGCCTCGGAAAGGAGCTCAAAACCGAACGGTACCTGGCATAGTATCTGCGAAAAAGCTGTCCGTCCTTTCCGTTCACCGTTTTTCATCCAAATATTCGCTCCACAGTTGACTTCGCAATTCATTAATTTTCTTGAATTTATTCTCCAAAGCAACGACGACTCCAGGGTCGTCTTTTTCCATGGCTTCTTTTAAATCCTCACAGAGATAGGTATGACACAGAAAGGGCCTTGATAGCAGGTCGATTGTGCAACCCGATTCTCCCAAAAACCAGCATCCCTTTTTTGAGAAAGCTTCCCTTCTCCATTTGGGGGGTCTTCCGGAGGATTTGAGAAAGATGATATCCTTGTCGCTGTAAAGGTAATGGACCCTTAGGCAGCACGGGGACGTGCATTCGGAGCAAACACGCGTTACATACGGTTTTTGAAGTTTAGCGGCTTCCGAGAGAAGTTGTTCCATCCGTTCAACGGTTTCTGAGATCATATCCCCGTTTGCTGCTCCCTACAGCAACTGCCTATCCGCCGCCTACCGGTGGAAAAACGGTTATCCGGTCTCCGAGTGCAACTTCGCTGTCCAGTGCGCCTTGGCGGTCGTTTATCATGATAACCTTGGGCATATGGAGGGGGATGCCCAGTTTTTTCAGGACGTCTTTCACCGTGGCGGGTTCGGCGATTTCGAGGGGCCGGACGGTTCCCGTTGCCTCGGGGGCCGGGAGATACCGTTTGAGTCCGGTCAAGAGTCTTACTTCGATTTGCATGACATCCTCTCTATCGCCGTAACCCTTACCCGAAAAGGCACCTAAAAATTGAACAGGTGGTCGATCTCTTCCTGGGTGACATCAAACACCGCGCCGGTTGGCGGCAGCGGTTCGGTTCGCATCCAGTCCGGAAGACCGTCGGCTTGCGGTGCGATACCGGCATTGATGTTGAATGCCCTTTCCTGACGAAGCATTTCTTTCCCCAGTTCCTCGAAATCGGCGGCGGTCCAGGGAACACCGTAAAGGGCGGCGACCATGGATGCGATGATTTCCGGGGTTCCGGCCAGAAAGGTGAACATGCAAAGACCCGTTGCGTCCAGCGCGGCGGTGGAAATCTGCGCCATGCGGGAGCGGTCCACCTGTCCCACCGGGTTCAGGGGGTCGTCTTCCACCACGCCGGCGGTATGGTCCGCACCCTGAGGGCTGGTGGCGTAGGTAACACCCCATCCCTTGAGGGACCGGGCCGAATGAGCCGGAATCCCCTGCCCTTTGACCGCTGGAATCCGGTCAATGCCGAAGACTTTGGCCGTCTGGGTCACACCGCTGCCGATGATGCGGCCCATGGGGGTCCCTTGAGCGATTTCCTCGATATAGCTTTCGGCTTTTGCGGCATCACCGAATTCAAAGAGCCCTGCGTCGTTGAGCACCCCGATGGCACATCCCACTTCAATGGTATCAAGACCCAGTTCATCACACCGGCGGTCCATACGGGCTACAGGATCGAGATCATCGATCCCCAGATTGGCGCCCAGCATGGCCACGGTTTCGTATTCCAGCGCGGAGGTGAGGTGGTTCCCATCGGCATCGTGGAAAATGGGCGAACATTTCACAACACAGCCGGGCATACAGGCGTTGCCCATGGAGCCTCCCCGGGCGTTGTTGAGTTCAATCATGGTATTGGAGCAGAGACCCTTTCGCTTTTCAAAAGCACCGTGCCGGTGATTTCGGGTGGGCAGGCTGCCGCGGTCGCCGTCCGCATCGATGCAGACATTGGTTCCCAGTTGGTTAAAGACCTCCCTCAGCGGGTTGTCCTGGATGGTCTGAACGGCCGTCTTGACCGCCTGCTTAAAGGCATCGGGGTCGGCTGCTTTTCGTGAAGGGACACCGGTGCTGTCCACCACGATGGCTTTGAGTCCCTTGGACCCCATGATGGCGCCCACACCCCCTCTTCCGGCATGGCGTGCGGGGCGGTCTTCCGGATCGGTCACCGCGACGGTGGAATTGGCCAGTTTCATCTCCCCTGCGGGTCCGATGATAATAACGGATATTTTTTCCCCGTAACGCGCTCTCAGCTTCTCACATGCCGCATAGTTTTCCATTCCGACAATGTCATCGGCCGGTTCGAGAATGGCCCCTTCCGCGTTGATCTTGAGTGTCTGCCACTGGTCGGACTTCCCCTGAACCATAATGGCACGAACCCCCAGGCGGCCCAGCTTGTCTCCGGCCGTTCCGCCGGAGTTGGCCTCCTTTATGCCGCCCGTAAGGGGACTTTTACCGCCAAAGGACATGCGTCCCGACTGCGGTGCACTGGTTCCGGCCAGAAGACCGGGGGCCGCAATAAACGGGGCTTCAGGGGAAAGCGGGTGTGCGGTGGGTGAACCGTATTCCGTCAAGAGATAATCGATCATTGCCCGTCCGCCAACGATTTTGTCTTTGGGAAATGTCTCTTTGACGACCTTTTTTTCGCTCATATCGATCTTTAGGATACTCATGATCTCCTCCTTTAAACCTCTGTTTGAGGGCCACTGCCGATGACCATCTTCCCTTTGAAATACCTATTCTTGATATCACCGGATGATTTGACAAATGCCTCTTCTCCATCCCGTTGGATGGTACACAGGTTGAAGACTTTGAGATTGTGCGGAAGGACGTCCGCCCGGTCTGAAGAAGGGTTCAATTTTGAACATGGAAAATCCCCACATTCAAAACAATAATCCGCGTCTTTTTTGATGAAACAAGTATATGTCTCGCATTGATTGCCGATGACAGGGCAGTTTCCTTGTATGTCGCGACAACCGGCACACGGCAGTTTCTCTTCAGGGACCCCTTTCGAAATCAAATAGGCACGCAACTGTTCATTATCTTTGGAGAGGTAAAGCTCGCATGTGCCGCAATCAATACCGCAGGGTGCCAACAACCTGATTCTTTCATTCGCAATCATTGAACAATCTCCTCTGTTTGTTGAAGCATTGGTCCAATAGCGCACTCTTACAACTTAACAGAATGCAGTGGACTTTATCAAGATAATCCCGCACATTTGAGGATGCCAGTACGCCCGGCCCCTACGGGTGTGCCCAGAATGAATGTCCGCCCGGTGGCCATATGGACAAATGCCCTGACTCTGATGGTTGTTTGAGGCACGTTAGCACTTCTGAGCTTGGTGGTCTGCTTTGTCTGTTTCCTGAAATTACGTCGATCAGGATTTACCCGGCACTTTTTGGGAAAATCAAACCCTATCTGAAAGAATAAGATCTGATTGAGCGGCCGCTTGCACAGGCGCTGGAATGGACGGGATGGTGAGTTACATATCCCGAATGACTTTCAGCATATCGGCCGTGGAAATGATGCCGATGGGTCTTTCATCACGGGTGACAAACACGCGATGGATGCGGTTTTTGATCATGATATCCGCCACCTGCTGAACCATATCATTTTCTCCCACCACAAGAATTCGTGATGTCATGATGTCACCCACCGTTACAGGTACTTCATCCGTGAAATGGAGAGCGTCGAGGTCCTGGTGTGAAAACCGGTCATCAGTGGTGTGTACATAGAAATCATGGTGGTGGTTGAATTGTACGCCTTTTTCCGGAACAGTCTCATGGCGAAGAATGTCGGTAATGGATACTGCGCCGATCAGTTTGCCGTCATCGGATATAACCGGAGCACCCGATATGGCGTTTTGAAAAAAGAAGTCAGCCAATCCCTGAATCGACAGTTCGGTGTTTACGGTGAGCACCTCGGGATTCATGATCTCTTTTGCAGTCAGGTTCTCCATCGCTTGACCTCCCGGTATGATGGTTATTTAGGTCACAACGTCAGCTTTTATGAAACGCTGAAACGAAAACAAAGTCAACCAAAAACCTCCTGAAAGCAAATGGAGGCGTTTGTCTCTTTTCTTCAATTTTTTCCTGCTTGTTTGCCGCAGCAGGGCGGATACTTTATACCCGGTTGGGCACGGTGGCCGGGTATAAAGTATCCGTTTTCAGTAAAGTTCCGGCCAAAAGAGCTTTCCGTATTTAATTGGATTCAAAAAAAGACCCTCTTTTTGAGGTGTTATGGATGATACGCATCTTTTGGCACGATCACTGCATTAATCAATGTCAAAACGCAAAACACTTTAAAAAATATTGGAGGTGCAACATGAAAAAGCTGGTGACTGTTCTTGGAATCGTACTTTTGGTTGGTTTTATGGCGTATCCCGTTTTTGCAAGAGGTCCCGGATGGGGCTACGGTGGCGGACCCGGATACTGCTGGCAAGGCCAGGGAGGACAAACCGCCCTTACGCAGGAACAACAGAATCAACTGAACTCCTTGGATCAGAAATTCTTCAATGATACGGCAAGCCTGAGAAACAATATCTGGACCAAGCAGAACGAGATGTCGATCCTTTTGAACGGGGATAACCCGGACCCTGCAAAACTGCAGGCCCTGCAAAAAGAGATCAATACGTTAAAGGGCCAGATGGCTGAAAAGCAACTGGAATACAGGTTGGAAACCCGAAAAGTGGCGCCCGACAATACGTACAGCGGAAGCTACGGAATGGGACACGGTGGATACGGAATGGGGCACGGGGGCTACGGAATGGGACGCGGTGGATACGGTCCCGGTTCCTGCTGGAATTAAACTCCTCAACTCACATCACAACACAAAAGGCTTGGGGCTCTTCATCCGAAGAGCCCCTTTTTGTTGAGATGCTCTAAAGCCGATACACCGTTGGTTTTTCTTCCATGCCGATATCGATGCCGATGCTGTCCCCTGTTCTGAATCCCAGTTTTTTCAATTGGCGGGTCACCGGTTCGTCTCTGTCCCGATACCAGTATACGGACCAGACGGGATTGCGCACCGTGGCGATCCCATAGGCATCGTGACTGCCACGGTTTTCCCCATCTTAATGATTCTTTTCCTGGCATATTGTATCCCGGCTACATCGGCATAGGTTTCTAAAGAATCAAATGTTCCCGGTTTGAAGGCTGCTTCGTGGGGATGGGCACTTCTGGCGATGACCTTGAAGCTTTCCTGATGGTGCTTTAAAAACGTCTGAAGTTTTTCAAAATTTTCATCTCTGAAATCCTCCGCGGGAACATAGATGAAATCAGGAACATTGAATTTGCCTTCTCTTAATTTTTCAAGATGCAAAGCCTTTTCGGGCAGCCTGCTCAGCATGCACATGATCTCCTTAAATAGACGGAAAATTTATAAATCATACCGGTTCATATAAAATGCCATCGCGGTGACAGGGCAAGACAGCGTGGAAAGTACCAATTCCGGAATCGAAGTTGCTGACTATTTCCGCCAATACTCGGGTGCCAACAATACAATCACCGTATAAATCTCAAGGCGCCCCAGAAGCATGCAGGCATTGAGCACCCATTTGCCGGCTGTGGGAATTTCCAGATAGTTTCGTATGGGGCCCACGATCCCTAATCCGGGGCCGATGTTGCCGATGGTGGCAGCTACGGATGAAATCGCTGATATATAGTCAAGCCCCATGGATGCCATGGCCAGAAAGGCTATGACGAAAAGTCCCATATAGAGGAAAAAAAAGCCCCATACGCTGCTGAGGACGTCCTCCGAAACAGCCTGTCCCCCCAGCTTTACCGTGGTTACCGCATGGGGATGGATAATGCGGAAGATTTGCTGGTAACTATGTTTTACCATCAGTATGAGACGTACCGTCTTTATACCGCCCCCGGTTGAGCCGGCCATTGCTCCCAGGAACATGCAGATCAGCAGAATAAGTTGTGAAAAATGGGGCCATTTTTCGTAATCCGCCGAAACAAATCCCGTTGTGGTGATGATGGAACTGACCTGAAAAGCCGCGTACCTGAATGCCTGGAACAAAGAAGAATAAAGATCGCCATAAATGTCCAAAGTCACCAGCAGGATGAAAGCGCCAACCAAGATGAGAAATACGCGGCATTCCGCGTCTTTACCGAATATTTTCAGATCGCCTTTGAGCAGTCTGTAATGAAGGGAAAAATTGATACCGGCCAGAAGCATGAAAATAACAATGACAAAATCAAAGTAGGCGCTGTTATAGTGGGCCAGACTGGTATTTTTTGTTGAAAAGCCGCCGGTGGGCATGGTGCAGAAGGCATGGCAGACGGAATCGAACAGGTTCATGCCGCCTGCAAGAAGCAGCAATACCTGCAGCAGGGTGATGAGAAGATAGATTTTCCAGAGAATCCTGGCGGTTTCTGAAATCCGGGGCTTGAGTTTATCCACCACGGGACTTGGAATTTCAGCTTTGTAAAGCTGCATGCCACCGATGCCCAAGAAAGGGAGAATGGCGATGGAAAGAACAATAATCCCCATCCCTCCCAGCCACTGGGTCAGACTTCGCCAGAGCAGAATTCCCTCGGGAAGGGACTCGATATCCGTTACGACGCTGGCGCCCGTGGTGGTGAACCCTGAAATGGATTCAAAACAGGCATTGGTAAAATCAGGGAGTGTGCCGGAAAATAGATAGGGCAGGGCACCGACCAATCCCGCCATCATCCATCCGAGCGTAACGATGGCTACCCCGTCCCGATGATTCAGGTGCTTTTCCTTTTGATTTCTTGTGAAAACAAACAGAAGAATACCCAAAGAGCAGGTAATGGCCATTGAGAGGAGCAAAGATTGTGTACAATCGTCTTTAAGCAGAAAAGAGACGCCCAATGGAGGCGCCATGGCAACCCCCAGGAAAAAAATCAGGATCCCTGTAAAGCGAAGGATAATTTGAAAGTTCATCAAAAATATTCCAGTTTCACGGTGAGCAGCTTTTCAAGCTTGGGAAGCATTTGTTGAAGGGCGAATATGATGAGCCGGTCTCCCGGTATGATCACCGTGTCGCCTCGGGGGATAATGATCTCGTTTTCGCGGAAAATGGCCCCAATGATGACCCCTTTCGGTATTTTTATTTTATGAAGGGGTTTGTTGACAATGTCCGACGTCTCAAGCGCCTCAGCTTCAATGGCCTCGGCATGCTCTCCCTTCAAGGGCGCCACCGATAAAATTTTCCCCGGCCGGATATACTGCAATATGGCACGAACTGCGGCCAACCGTGGGCTGACCACGGTGTCAATGCCGATGGCGCTCATGAGCGGCAGGTAACTCAATTTGCTCACACGGGTGATGGTTTTTCGAGTTCCCAGCCCTTTTGCCAGAAGAGATATGAGGATATTGCTTTCTTCATCCCCGGTAATGGCCACCAGAAAGTCCGCACTTCCGATGTTTTCCTCTTCCAGGAGCTCTTTGTCGGTGCCATCACCATTGATGACAATCACATTGGAAAGACCGGCTGAAAGTTGAGCGCAAATGGCCTCGTCTTTTTCAATGATTTTGGTGCTGATTTTGGCCCTGTCCATTACTCTGGCCAGTGCTTGGCCTGTCTGTCCAGCGCCAATAATGATGACCCGTCTCAAACTTTTTTCTTTGACCCCGAACAATGCGAGGGTCTGATCCAGCTCTTGACTTCTGGCAACCAGATAAACCAGGTCTTCCGCTAAAATACTGTCGTTGCCGTGGGGAATGATCACCTGGTTTTTTCGTATAATGGCGCCCACCAGGATGTCGCCTTCGGCTTTTGTGAACGAAAGGAGTTTTCGGCCGGCGAAGGGGGATTTTTTATCCACCATAACACCGATGAGTTTGACCCTTCCTTCTACAAAGTCGATGACTTCAGAGGCCCCTGGAATTTCCATCAATCGTTGAACGCTGCTAACCATTTCAGACTGAGGATTGATCACATGGTCGATTCCCAGGTGATCCTTATCCAGTAGTAACGGCAGTTCGTTTACATATTCCTCATTTCTGAGTCGCGCGACCTTGATGAGGTACGGGTTCAGGTTCTTGGCGATCAGGCAGGAAATCAGATTGACCTCATCGCTGTCAGTGGTCGCCAACAGCATATCGGCTTCCCGAATCCCTGCATCTTTTAGTATCCGGGGACTGGTTCCGGAACCTAAGAATGCCTGCACATCCAGGTTGTCGGCAACCCGTTTGATCTGTTCCGGAGCCTGGTCAATCAGAACAACATCCTGGTTTTCTTCGGAAAGACGCTGGGCAATATGGAATCCCACTTCACCCGCGCCCACTATGATCACCTTCAATGAAGAGTCCTCCCACGGTCCTTCAACAGACCCATTGCTTGTATGCTGATCCGATCAGGACCTTTGCCAAAGGAACAAGCTGGTGCTACCACCCTTTTTCAGCCAGGATGTGCCTGACCTTTTCTTCCGCTTTTTTCTGTACCAGGACCATTTTCTTTGTGTGGGCTTTCTTAATTTTCTCAATCAGGACTTTCAGATCCGCCGGTTTTTCAAGGAGATCGGTGGCCCCCAGTTTCATGGCTTCCACCCCTTTCTGCACCGTGGCATGCCCGGTAAGGAGGATGACCTGTAGATCCGGATTCTTTTTTTTCAGCTCTTTGAGGGTTTCAAGACCATCCATTTCAGGCATCATGAGATCCAGAATGATGGCGTCAAAGCTATCTTCCTGTGCCCTTTTGAGTGCCTCCTTGGGCGAAGTGGTGGTTGTCACGTTCATATCTCTTGCTTCCATGCGCTCCGCCATGGTTTCCAGAAATTCCTTCTCATCGTCGACCAGCAATACTTTTTCCATTCTTGACTCCTTTTCTAATGGCTGTCAGCATGCAGCCGTTATCTGTTGACGTGCATCTTTCGGTAAAATAAGGATGATTTCGCCTTTCTCCACATCATGGTGAATTTTCGCGCCCAGGATACGGAGCAACGCCGCTGCTTTTGCGGCGGATGGCGGATCTGTTGCGCTCCCAATGCCGTTGAATCTTATGGCCACCGATCCGGGCTTGGTCTCAATGGTCAACTCCACTGTCTTTTCAGTGCCGGTCGCATCCATGGCAAAATCAAGAACCTGCCAGATGAGATTGAGAAGGTGAAACGGCGACGTTATGACCGTGGGAAAATCAGAAGGCGGTTGAAATTTCAGTTTGACACCCCTCATATCCGCGAATCTTCCGGTGAGGCCCACTGCCAGCTCCAGGGTTTCCCTGATCCCCACACTTTTTTCGAATTCATCTACGCTGTGAGCCAGTCTGTTGAGGTTTTTGGTAATGACGTCTGCCCGCTGAATCTGGGTGGTAACCCTTTGGGAAACCGTCTTGAGACGTCCGGGATCGATGGGCATGCCTTTTTCGGCCATAATCGTGTAGTCTTCCAGAAGCCCCGCGCTTTCATTGACAATGGCCATGACATTCTTGATTTCGTGGGACATGGAAGCCGTCATCTTCCCAAAAAACTGAAGCTCGGATTCACTTTGCTCGTCCGTTTGATCAACCATAATCGGTCCCTTCTTAAGTGTTCATCAAATTATTCATTTTAAGGATAAGTTCATCAATGCTGACCGGTTTCAGCAGGTAGTAATCGACCCCGGTCTCGGCGGACCCCGCCGCAAAGTCATCCTGTGAACCGTGCCCGGTCATGAAAATGAATTTCATTTCAGGGCGTTTTTCCTTCATTATTTTCCGCAGATTGATGCCGTTCATACCCGGAATCTTCACATCCAGAACTGCGATGTCAAAATCTTCCCGGTCAATCAGTTCAAGGGCCGCATCGCCGCTCGTTACCCAGCGCGCTTCGATTCCCCTGATATTCAAACGCTCCGCAAGTGTTTCCACCAGTTCCTGTTCGTCATCTACTAAGAGTACACGCATGAGTCTTTCATCTCCTTTTCTTCGATGGCGAGGGGCAAGGTAATGGTGAAGGTTGTCCCCCTGTTGACCTCGCTTATAACGTCAATGGTTCCTCCCAGCTGTTCCACGAGACCGTAGGTAATGGACAGCCCCAGGCCGGTACCGCCCGTTCCCGTCTTTGTGGAAAAAAAGGGCTCAAAAACACGTTTGATGTCTGATTCTGGAATGCCGCAACCGTCATCGGATATGGTGACAACAATATTTTTTTTTCCTGCCATTGCCGCCTTCACCTGAAGATGACCGTTATTCGCCATGGCTGCGAAGGCATTGTTAATGATGTTTAAAATAACCTGCTGCAGCCTCCCGGCATCTGTTTCGATATTGGGGATGTCGTCGTTAATATCAATGGAGATTTGAATGGATCGATATTCCGCTTCCTTGTTCAGAAACCCCAGAACTTCCCGAATGATGTCATTCACATTGACGGTCTGAATGCTGACATCCATGTGACGGGCAAACCCCAGCAAGCGTTTGGTGATTCTGCCACAACGGGTTACGGAATTCAAAATGGAATCCACAAGCCCCATGAGCATCTCGTTCTGTTTGTATTCGCTCTTGTACATAAACAGATCTTTCATGAGCCCTGCCTTTTCATTGATGATGGCAAGGGGGTTGTTAATTTCGTGGGCCACGCCGGCTGCCAGCCTGCCGATGGAAGCCATTTTATTCGTGTATTCAACCTGATGGAGGGTGGCGATCAGTTTCTGATCCGATTGAAATATGCGGTTGACCAGGTAGGTGGCACCCCAGAGGATCACAAACAGAATGAATGCGACACTGATCAGCAGAAATCCGATGAGTTCCTTTCGGGTGTCGTCCCACGCTTTCAACAGTTCCGGTTTATGCTTGACGACCATGAGGATAAAAGGGGTTCCCGTAATATAGCGGTAACCGATGACCAGCGATGCCCCTTTGGCGGTGACCCACTCGAAAACCCGTGTTTCCGGTGCAAATTCGGGTACGGGAAGGGAAATATGTTCCAGAACCTTGCCATGGGAGTGGGTCGGTGTCTGCAATACCCCTTCGTGATTGATCATAAAAGCGTCTCCATGACCGTCAATTTCAAGGTTTGAGAGCAGATTGTCAAACTTTTCGGTATCCAGGGTCGCCCGAAGGATTCCGAACGAACCGTCATTATAGGAAAATTTTACTGCCATGACAATGTGGGGGACATTTCGGAAACCGCTGAAGACGTTGCTGATGAATTTTCCCTGTTTGACCACCTGTTTGAACCACTCCTGATCGCTGTAATCCTTTCCGGACAGGTTGTAGGGACCCGCGTAAACCCTTTGAATGCCCTCGGGGTCGATCAGGCCCAGATCCGTAAAGCCGCCGAAGCTCCTTTTCAGGTTTTCAAGCACCTTCGCCAGGTGCTCGGGACTTTCATCCATTTGAAAGTTGTTGCCATGGACAATAAAATGAAGGGCACTTTTTCGTTCGTCGAAAAAGTAGGAGATGCTTCTGCGAATGTTACTGACGAGTCTGGATGTTCTTAAAAGGATTTCCGAATCCACGTCATGACGGGTTGCCCGGTAATCCATAACGGTCATGAATATCAGGGGCGCCAATACCACCGCTGATGTTACAAAAACCGCCGCATACCAGGTGCGCCTGAAATCGAACTGAGAACTGTAAGGCGCTCCGCTCATTCTGCGTTGGTCCCAGAAGGCCGGTTTTATCTTTTTCAGCAATCCCATAAGGCTTCCAATGATGGATGTTGGTTTAATGACTTCTCCCTAACCCTGACGTTTTTCTTTTTTCCGTATCTTTTCGTTGGCCTCATTCAAAGTTTTCGTCAACACGCCTATATCCACGGGCTTTTGAAGATAGGCAAAAGCCCCCAGCTCCATGCAGACTTTCCGGTCGGCTTCCGATCCATGACCCGTCAAAATGATGACTTCGATTTCCGGGCTGGTCATTTTGACGCGTCTCAACACTTCAATGCCGTCAATGCCGGGCATTTTGAGGTCGAGTATCATGACTTCAGGTTCATCGTCTTTCACCAGTTTAAGCGCCGATTCTCCGTCATAGGCGACAGCCGATCCCATATCGCGCATCAGCAGTCTTTCCGAAAGCGTTTGAACGAACTCCCTTTCATCGTCCACCAAAAGCACCTTTGACGGCGCCTGAAAATCGACCTTTCGGTAGATGTCCGCCTGATGATAGCCTTTGCCTACTTTGGTATCGACCGAAGAAACACCGGGAATCCGGGCTGCAATGGTCCTAAGTTCTTCCTCAAGCCGACTCAGCATCAGCACGTGTTTGTTGATGGTAATGGTGACCGCCCCGTCCACGGCATCCACATCCACATTGTGTCCTTCCCTTGTCAGCACGGCTCCCACCGACGCTGCCAGGAGAAAATTCTCGACGGCTTTGCGGGATTCCTCGCTGGGTTGCAACAGGTTGCTGTTTAGATGGTCCTGGATACTTGAAACAGCCTTTTCCACATTCACTTTGTCCATGGGAATCACCATGTCGTAAAGCGCTGCATCCCACGGGTCCGCGGTTTCAAGCTGGGTTTGAACCCACAACGCGCGGTCTTCATCCTGTTTTCGAATGAGCGCTGCGGCATCCTTCCGGGAGAGCTGCATCTGTTGGGCAGCCGTTTCTTTTCTGAAGTTCAGATCGGCGATGAGGCAGATGCGGAGCACATGGGTGATTTTTTTGGGTATGAGCAGACTTGAAAAACCGCTGAAAATGAGCTTGCCTTCCTTAAGCGTTTGCGCCACCGCGAGCTTCATATGCGCAATGGAACGCTCTTTTTCGTGGGTAAAATTATTGAATACGGATGTTTTGGCGGAAAATGCACGTTCAATTTTGTTTTCCGCTATGCTGCAAAGATCACACGCCTTTTTGACGATGTCACTGTCAGCAACGACCTCATATTCCGTTCGCTTCTGAAGCTCCTGAACGAACATTTCCTGGTTGCAGAATGTACCACTGAAAATACCGATAACGGGCATGGGTTGACTCCTTATGCTTTCTTGTTTGATGAGACGCTGTTTTCAGGCTGCGGAAGATGACACGCCGTCAACAACGGGCAAATTTCTTCATCACCGCCTTCGTGTGAGTTTTCATGGACGGACTGAATGGCTTTTTCCATGGTTGGATAAACATGATCTTCCCCGACTTTTTCAAGAAAATGCGTTCTTTTGAGCACCTTCATGACGGATTCGTTAATTCCGCTGAGGCTGATATCCAGACCGGCACTGCGGATACGGTCCACAAGCAAAGATAGCGTCTCTTCTCCAGAGGCGTCAATGTCGTTTATGCCGTTGGATACCAGAATAATGTGTTTTAATGATTTCTTTTCCAGCATGATTTCCGCAATCTGATCTTCCAGATAGCTGGAGTTCGCAAAGAACAGGGATCCTTCAAAACGGAGCATGGCAATGTATTTGCATTCCTGGAGGCGATGATCAATTGAGCATCGTAGGGCCTGGTCTTCATGCCGGCTTAAAAAAGCCATTTTGGGCCGCATGCTTTTGTAAAGAAATACCAGCAGCGAAAGAACGACTCCGATCATGATCCCACGGTCCAGATGGGGGGCGAAAGCGAGGGTGAAAACAAAACTGATGATGGCAATGGCCCCGTCATACCACTGCGCCTCCCATGCATGAATAAACCCCGAAACGTTGATGAGCCCGATGACGGCCATCATGATGACGGCGGCCAGAACCGATTGGGGCAGGTGGTAGAGAAGCGGTGTGAAGAAAAGAAGTGCGATAACAACCGTTAAGCTGGTAAACACGCTTGACAAACCGGAGACGGCTCCGCTTTGAAGGTTTACAGCGGATCTGGAAAAGGATCCGGAGGTGGGATAGCTCTTGCCCATGGCGCCCAGAATGTTGCCCAGGCCCTGACCGATAAGTTCCTGGTTGGGGTCCAGTCTCTGGCCTGTTTTTGCGGCCATGGCCTTGGCGATACTGATGGCCTCCATGAAACCCAGAAGGGAGATAATGGCCGCATAGGGCAAAAGGTGAAGGATGACCCCCATATTGACCTTGGGCATACTCAGGGTCGGAAGTCCGCTCGGGATTTTTCCCACCACGACACCGCCACCGATCATGAGGAGTTCATCCGCGTTCAGTTCTTTGTTTCCCACTTTGATGCGCCAGATGCGACCGTCGCCCTTTGCTCCTTCCGGCAATTGGCTCTTAAGGTAGAATTTGAGGCTCCCATCCTGCTGGACGACTCCCTCAAAGAGCATGGCCCGTATGGCGGATCGAACTTTGTGGATATCATGTTTGACCCTCGCCATGTTGATAGTGAGCACATTGATTTCGTGTTCCGCGTCCAGAACACCGATAATATCCTGGTTTTTATTGGCCGCATCCAGGGCCTTGTTTGTTTCGGCCCGTTTTTCAGCAAGGGAAGGAATAATGGCGATGGCGTGGTTGAATTCCTTCACCATTTTTTTCGCTTCCATGGACTGGATGGCGTCGATGCCTACGGTCTGGTTATGCTGAAAACCGCTCAACCACGAGATCAACGTGGTGACAATCACCGCAACCAGCACATTGGGAATTTTCGGGGATATTCTGCGCAAACCGTACATGATACCGAATGCCAATGCTCCCATTGCCAATGTGGGCCAGTGGGTGTAATGGAAAGCAGACTGAATAACACGCCAGATGGTTTCATAGTGATGCTCGGATTTGTCCACATAAACGCCAAACATTTTAGAGAGCTGAGAAGAAGCGATAATGATGGCGGCCGCATTGGTGAACCCGTTGACGACCGGGTGCGACAGAAAATTGACCACCAGGCCCAGTTTCAAGACTCCCAGAGCAAACTGAAAGGCCCCCACCGTTAATGCCAGCAGAATGGCATAGGTGATGTAGCCGGGGCTGCCGGCAGTGGCAAGGGGCTCCAGGGATGCTGAAGTCATAAGGGATACCACGGCAACCGGACCGGTGGCCAGTTGCCGGCTCGATCCGAAAAGTGCTGCGATCATGGGGGGGAGAAACGACGCATAGAGACCATAATAGGGTGGCAACCCCGCCAGCTGCGCATAAGCCATGGACTGCGGGATCAAAACGAGAGCGACGGTCAGGCCTGAAATAAAGTCCGTCCTGAAACTCGTCAAGTCGTAACCTTTAAACCAGCCAAGAAAAGGAAACACTCTGGTCAGCATAAATTTTGCTCCTTAAATTTTGAAATTCATTTGAATGTCATTTCTTTCGGTAGAACGTTCACGAGCATTCTTCTGCAACTGGCGATCAGTTCGCTGGTGAGTGCGCCTGCGTTGTAAAGATTGTAACTGTTGAAACGAACCAGGCCATCGGTCAGTGTAAAGAGTATCAGGGCTGTTTTTCTGGCCGGTACCGGGCCTATGGACCCATCCCTTTTGCCCAGATTTACGGCTTTTTCAAAGATGTCAACGAGACTGTTGTAGGTATCTTCGAGGTATTCTCTGCAGACCGGGTTTACCAGCGCCAATTCATAGGCGTCATGTCGATGAAGCAGCATAAACAGATCCGGGGAATGGCCGGCCAGATAGAGATAAAAGGAGATAACTTCCTCCACCATTTCCAGACCATTTTGAAACCGCTTTCCCGCCGTATATTCATCAAAATCATTGATGATTTTAAGTTTGACCGTTTCCAGTACGGAGAGAAAAAGCGTTTCTTTGTTCTTGAAATGGTAGAAGATGGTTCCTTCAGCAGCACCGGTAATTCTGGATAAGTCCGCCATGGAAGTGTCTTTAAACCCTTTATTGGCAAAATGCCAGGTGGCTGCCTGAAGAATCGCCTCTTTTTTACTCATGCCCATGAACTCCTTAAGACCGATTTCAAAAAAAACCAACTGAGCGCTCAGTCAGGTTCGGAATTTATTAGAGTTTTTTGGGGAGGTCAAGAAAAAAGTGATGTTACCTAGATGCGGCCCGGACGATCCAAGAAAGCGGGTGGGGGTATTTTTACTTTATTAATTTAAAACAGATAGATAGCTTCTAATGTCCTAATCCGGCGGTACGCTTTTGAATCGGAGTTCCGGAAAAATTATTGGGTGCATAAACTGAGCGTTTACTCAGTTTATGCTTGAAATGCCTGGTTTACAGGATGTCCCCGGCTTCGTATTGTGCGGCTTCGGGATGGCGTTCGAGTAGTGAAGCGGCTTTTTGAATGACCCGGTCAATCTGTTCGGCTGCGTTTCCCACAAAATGCTTCTTATCCGCTAAAATGGACACGATTTGCCCTTCCGTGATGCCCACGTTTTTGAAAACCGCGTCTTCTGCGAGTTTTTCAGCCAGTCGGGGGGCGGACCCCTTTTCGCGCATGGCAATGGCTTCCGCAACCGCGTGGTGTTTAATGGCTTCGTGGGCTGTTTCCCGTCCTACACCGGCTTTTACGGCGGTCATGAGGATTTCAGTGCTGGCAAGAAATGGAAGAAAACGATCCAGCTCCTTTTCGATGGTCACCGGATAGGCGCCCATATTGGAAAGGACCGTGAGGGTGGTTTCGCACAATCCGTCCGAGGCATAAAAGGCATCGGGCATGACGATCCTTCGCACCACGGAACAGGAAACATCCCCTTCTTCCCACTGATCCCCTGCCAGCCTTGATGCGCCGTCGGCATACATCTTGATGAGGGTGGCAAATCCGCAGATGCGCTCGGTGCTCCGCGTGTTCATTTTGTGGGGCATTGCACTTGACCCCACCTGTCCCTCCCTGAATCCTTCGGTCACCAGTTCATAACCGCTCATAAGGCGCATCCCTTTGGCAAAATTTTCGCAGGCATTTGCCATAAAAGCCAGATGGCTTACAAGAGCGTAGTCAAGGGATCTGGGG
Source organism: Deltaproteobacteria bacterium (assembly GCA_022340265.1). Classification (GTDB taxonomy): domain Bacteria; phylum Desulfobacterota; class DSM-4660; order Desulfatiglandales; family Desulfatiglandaceae; genus NaphS2. Next base: position 21,557 of record JAJDOH010000119.1, read on the forward strand.
TAAACCTGGCCCGTGGAATCGAGAACGTTCTCAAAACCAAGGGATTCCGCCACCAGCTTCTCCAGCGTTTGAACTTTTTCGGAACTGCCCAAGAGGGTGAGCATGTCAAACTGGGTGCCCACGGGACCTTTAATGCCCCTTAACGGATAGGTGCTTAGGAAGTTTTCAAAACGGGCGATATGAATCAGGAGTTCTTCAGCCCACATGGAAAACCGCCGCCCCAGCAGGGTGGGTTGCGCTGCCTGATGGTGCGTTCGAGCCGTCAATACAATGGAACGGTATTTCAGTGCGCAGTCCAGCATGTGCCGGAGCACGGATACATAGTGATCCAGGACAATGCGCGAGGCCTTCTTGAACTGCATCTGTTCCACGTTGTCGGTAAGGTCGCGGCTGGTCATTCCCTTGTGAATATGTTCGTCTTTCCCTGAGACTTTAACAAAGGCTTCGATTTTGGCTTTGACATCATGCTTGGTTTCAATTTCCCGCAGCCTTATAAAGTCAAGGTCAATATGGTTGATAGCACTTTCGTAGCCCTCGATGACATGGGCAGGAATGGGAACTCCGAGTTTTTTCTGGGCCTTCATCACGGCAACCCAGAGGGCCCTTTCGGCCTTAATCCTTCCTTCTTCGGAAAAAATGCCGTTGATTTCGGGGCCGGCATATCGTTCTGACAAAACATTGCTGTTTGACATTTTTCTGTTCTCCCTTCGGCCAACCCTCTGGGCCACTTCTCATGGGTTCCTAACTTGTAGAAAATGAATTTTCCGCAAAAACATCAAAAAGGGACAAGGCCAATCCCTTCATGTGAATTCAAATTTGCTTCTTGACTATGTGCGCGGGCCTGCTTTATCTTTCACAAGAACAAGCGTCAGCCAGCAGAGACACAGTAAATAAATTCCAGTAATAGTCAAGTATTATGATACCGTTTCCAAATATTGATCCCAATATCGTCGAACTGGGCCCGTTTAAACTGAGGTGGTACGGATTGATGTATGTGCTGGGGTTTGTGTCGGCGTACTTCTTGATCGGAGTACAGGAAGGCGCCCGCCGTCTGGGCCTTCAAGGGAAAATGCTTCAGGATTTGATTTTTTATATGGCCCTGGGACTGGTGGCGGGTGCCCGACTGGGATATATCTTTTTTTACCAGTTTGCAAATCTGGGATACTATGCCACGCACCCCCTGGAAATCATTGCCGTGTGGCATGGCGGGATGAGTTTTCATGGGGGCTTGATCGGTGCCGTGCTGGCTGCCATCCTCTTTTGTCGTATTCATAAACTGCCGTTTCTTCAGGTCGCCGATGCGGTCATTGTAACAGTACCCGTAGGCCTTTTTTTCGGCCGGATGGGAAATTTTATCAATGGAGAGCTTTACGGCCGGCCCACATCGGTTCCCTGGGCAATGGTGTTTCCGGCAAGCCCCGGTGTCCCCCGCCACCCGTCCCAACTTTATGAAGCGGGCCTTGAGGGCGTGGTTCTTTTTATTATTCTGTGGATGCTTAAAGACCGCATCGAAAAACCCGGTGCCATGGTAGCCATTTTCCTCGGCGGGTACGGAGTTATGCGTTTTATTATCGAGTTTTTCAGGGAACCGGATGCCCAGATTGGGCTGTTTATGGGATTATTTTCCATGGGGCAGTTTCTTTGCATGGCCATGATTGTGGCGTCTGTCATTCTTTTTTTGCTGCTGCCCCATCGGGGAAAATAGGAATACCCCGGATTTTTTTCCGCCGGAAAGGCTTTACAATCGGCCGTTGATGGATGAAACTATCGTCATTTCATCAGGGATTAAGGAGGATAAACTTGCGTTCAGACATACTGAAAAAGGATATTGAAACGTTGCCCCATCGGGCGTTGCTGTGTTCCGCGGGACTGAAAGAGCAGGATTTTGAGCTGGGTAAGCCATTTGTGGGAGTGGCAAACAGCTACAATAATATCATTCCGGGCCATATTCACCTGAACACGTTGACCGAAGCGGTTAAGGAAGGAATACGGGATGCCGGCGGCGTGCCGCTGGAATGGGGAGTCCCCGGTGTTTGTGACGGGATCGCCATGTATGTGGAAATGAGACTGAGTTTACCCAGCCGGGAACATATTGCGGACAACATTGAGATCATGGTGCTCTCCCATTCCCTCGACGGGTGGGTAGGTGTTACTTCCTGCGATAAAATCACCCCCGGTATGCTCATGGCGGCGGGAAGATTGAATCTGCCGGCGGTGATCCTTACCGGCGGACCCATGAAAGCCAATGTGATTGACGGGAAAAAGCATCATCCCATCGAAGGATTCGGTTTGGTGGGCCAGGTGAAAGGCGGCAGGATGACGGCCGCCGAGGCGGAAGCGATGCTTCCCAAAATGAAATGTGGCGCCGGTTCCTGCGTGGGGCTTTATACGGCCAATACCATGGCGGTGGTTTCCGAGGTGCTTGGGATGTCGGTGACCGGATGCGCCACAACCCCGGCACTGGATCCTTTGAAAAAGGAACAGGCCTATGAATCGGGAAAACGTGTTGTTGAATTGATCAAAAAGGATGTTCGGCCGCGGCACATTATGACCGACAATGCCTTTGAAAATGCCGTACGGGTTGATATGGCCATGGGCGGGTCCACCAACGCGGTACTGCACATCCCGGCTGTTGCGGGAGAAGCAGGAGTTAAAGTAGATCTCGCAATGTTTGATCGCATCGCCCGCGAAACACCCCATATCTGTGCCATCATTCCGGCGGGCAGCCATGAAATGGCCGAAATTCATCAGGCGGGTGGTGTGCCGGCCGTTCTGAATCGTCTGGAACATTTACTGAGAGATTCAAATACCATCAATGGTATTTCCATTAAGGACGTCGCGGCCCGGGGCAAATCGCTGGATGATGAGGTCATCAAGCCCTTTGATAGCCCTTATCATTTACAGGGCGGCATTGCCGTTTTGAAAGGCAACATCGCCAGAAGTGCGGTGATCAAGCAGACGGCGGTGGATGCTGATATGCAGGTTCACAAGGGGCCCGCAAAGATTTTTTATACGGAAAAGGCGCTGCTCGATGCCATCGGGGACCGAAGCATTATGGAGGGGGATGTGATCGTGCTGCCCTTTCAGGGGCCTTGCGGTGCTCCGGGTATGCCCGAAATGTTGACACCCACTGATGCCATAAAGGGTGCCGGCTACCAGAGGGTTGCACTGATAACGGACGGACGTTTTTCAGGCGCCACCAGCGGACCGTGCATTGGTCATATTGAAATGGAAGCATTTAACGGCGGCCCTATCGGCGCCGTCAAGAATGGGGATGTGATAGAGATTGACATCCCCAACAGGCGTTTGAACGTCCAATTAAGCGATGCTGAGATTCAGGAACGTCTGACCCATGTTGTGCCGCCTGAAAGGGAGCTAACGCCCTTGCTCAGGCAATACCGACAGAAATTCAAAGGCTTGAACTGTTATGGCCAACCGTGATGGTGTTGAAATAAGAGCAGGCGCAACACATGCGGGCTGAACCAAACCCGGAAGAGCTGAAACAGACCATAAAAGTCCTCGAAGAAAAATGTGTATGTCTAGGAGGGTCGGATCAGAAATTCAGAAGCCTTTTCAACGGTTCCATGGATGGTCTTTTGATTGTGGAAAGTGGTGGCGGCCGGATTATCTGCGCCAACAAACAGGTTGGAACAATGATGGGTTATGCGGAAGGCGCTCTTCATGGAAGAGACTTCCATGTGTTGCTTCCCGCGACAACGAACCAACCCAAGAGAGCCCTGCTTCAGGAGGTCCAGGTTTGCGGTGGCGTTTTTACCCAGGACTTCGTGCATTCTGACGGCCGTGTCTGTGTCCTTGACCTGATGGTAACCCTTACCATGGGAGAAAGACTTGGCGATTCTGTGCACCTTGCGGGATGCCTCCGAACGCCTTCAATTGGAGGGACAGCTTAGACGGTCCCAGAAAATGGAGGCCATTGGAAATCTTGCAGGTGGTGTTGCGCACGATCTTAACAATATTCTGTCTGGTCTTCTGTTGACGCTAACAATGCATGGTATGGGAGCCGGGGAAGTGATCAATTTGAACCAGATCATTTCCGCATATGAAAACAGCACTGAATATGAAAAATTGAAAAATTACCACCCGGGTATTCAATTATTGAAACAACTGGCTGTAGACCTTCAACCTGTCGCCGGATCAATGGAACATCTGTCAAAGGCTATATTGATGTGAAGCGTGAACCGGGAGCGGGGACGACTTTTTCAGTTTATCTTCCTGTTTTTCGGGATCTCCCCCGGTAAAATGGAGCAGGGCATGAAAGCCAGTAAAATTGATCATATTTGCATTGCGGCAAGCGTAAGGATCAGTCCCGAAGAGTTCATGAAACCATTCAGTCAATTGGCCAGGTTTTCGATAGTTTCCTTGAGATTCTGTATTTCATAGGGTTTGGCCATGCGACCCATAAAACCGTATTCTTTGTAATGAGACAAGACCGGATCATCGGCGTATCCGCTGGATACGATGGTTTTGATGTTGGGGTCCAGTTTAAGCAGTTCACGTACGGTTTGTTCTCCGCCCATGCCCCCTTTGATGGTGAGATCCAGTATGGCCATATCAAAAGGTTCTCCCTCTCTTTTTTGTCGCTTGACCGCATCGATGGCTTCAACCCCGTCTTTAACGGTCGTTACCTGATAACCGAGTCGATGGAGCATGTGCTGAGCCAGTTTTCTCAACATTTCCTCGTCATCCATCACCAGTATCCGTTGAATGGACGATCGGGTGGCCAGTGGGGTGTCTTCCAAACTCTTTTCGACATCCTCTTTCAATTCGGCAGGAAGATAAATGTTGACGGTTGTCCCCTCGCCGGGAGAAGCGTCCATAGCAATGTGTCCCCCGTGCTTTTCAACAATCGCATGGGCCATGGCAAGCCCAAGTCCCATCCCGTTTTGACCCTCCACGGGCTTTGTGGAGAAATAGGGATCAAAGATTTTATTCAGGTGTTCCCGTGGGATGCCATCGCCCTGATCCTGGATGGAAATGTGTACATAATTGACCGGGTTGAGGGTTAAGCGGAGGTGTTGATTCATCTCTTCAAACCTCAGGTTTTCCGCCTTGACGGTCACGGTTCCGCCATCGGGCATTGCCTCTGCCGCGTTGGTCATCACATTTCTGAAGACGGTACCAATTGTCAGGCGATCATAGGGTACCGACCAAAGGTCCTTCTGAATGGACATTTTGAGGGATATTCCGCTTTCTTTGAAAATGGAATCCGAGGCATTGTGCAGAAATTCCTCTAATGGCCTCACCTCCATGACCGGTATCCCCTGTCTCGAAAGGGCCATCAGTTCATGGGTCAGATCCCTCACTTTTAGAGAAGCCATGTTTGCTTCGTTGAGAAAGTCTGTCAGCTCGGATCCTGGTTCCGCCTGTTCAATGGATAAGGACAGATTTCCCATAATGACCGAAATGAGGTTATTGTAATCGTGGGCAATGCCCCCTGCCAGTGTAGCGATGGCCTCTGATTTTTGGACCCGCTGCAGTTCGGCTTGAAGTCTTTCCTTCTCCTTTCGAGCCCGTTTGTGCTCCGTGACGTCCAAATGTGTTGCGAGGGTATGAATGGGATTTCCCGACTGGTCGAAAACGGTATCAACATTTAAAAGCACGTCAATGACTTTCCCTTTTCTGGTCAACAGTTTCAATTCTTCATTTTTGATTCTTTCTCCCCGGCGCCATCTTTTAAAGATCCTTTTTGCCTTGGCTTGAGATCCCTGAGTGTAAAGCGTTGAAATGGCGGACTTTCCCATTAAATCCTCTTTGCTGTCATACTCGAGTGCTTTCACCGCTTCGGCATTGCAATCCACAATCCTGCCATTCAAAGAAAAATTATATGCCATCAGCGGGATATGTTCAAAATACCGCTCAAGTTTGAGTCTCTCGGCCAGGAGCATTTCGTTTGCTCGCTTGCGCTCGGTAATATCCATCAGATTCCCGACAACTTTCTTGACTTTACCGTTTTCCGTGACGGGATTTCCAATTGTGCGAACCCAGATGTGTTCTCCTTTAGCCGAGATGAATCCCAATTCCAGGTCGTAGGGTTCGCCGTTTAAAACGGCGTTTCTGAAGGCACGAATAAGGCAATTTCTATCTTCAGGTGAATAGAATGAAAAATTAAGATTCAGGTTTTTAGGGTCATAGGCTTCTCTGTGCACACCATAAATACGATAGACTTCATCTGTCCACGTGGTACGCTTTTTGTCAACGTGATATTCCCAGCCGCCTATTTTAGCGAGCGTCTGTGTTTCGTTCAGCATGCGTTCGCTTTCCTTTAGTGCTTTTTCGCTCCTGCGAAGTGCTTTCTCGGCCTGGGTCTTTTTGACAACTTCTTCCTGAAGTCTGGACACCTCTTGTTCCAACTGTTCATAGGTGGGTTTTGTGCTCATGGGAAAATCCCCCAAACAGAATCGAGTGAGACGGGTTACTCAGAATTTAAAACAGGAAAATAACAGTTTGATCCGGTTAAATTTAGTGAAAGTTTCTAAAGGTGGCACCTTCTTAACGGGTGCCTTTGCCAGGGAGCCTTAAGCGGTGTAGAAGTAAATCGGGCAAGAATTCAGAAATGGCAGAAAAATCAATGCCGTTAAGATGTGCAAAACGGCTGAGAAAAAGAAATTCTAAAAAAATCTGTCATTTCCAGGCAACCCGGCTGTCCCCCTGTGAATGGGACCCGTAGCTTTCCGTCCCCACCTTGCCATAGGTTTGGCCATTTACGCTTTAATCAAGAGATCTCTCTTTACATGTTTTGAGTCAACGGAGCCGGTCATGGACATGAAACGTTCCAACTCCCGGGTGATTTCATGGATGACTTGCCTAACCCCTTCGGCTCCATGGGCAGCCAGCCCGTAAAGAATCGGTCTGCCAAGACCCACCAACTGAGCGCCAAAGGCTAAACCCTTGAAAACGTCGCTTCCCCGTCGAAAGCCGCTGTCCACAAGCATTACGGCTTCTCCCTGGACGATCTCAACAATCTCGTCCATTACCTGAAAGGGATGGGGAAGGTAGTCCAGGGTATGGGCGCCGTGATTGGACACAAAGATCCCATCGGCTCCGGCTTCAAGAGATTTGTCGGCATCCTCTTGGCTCAGCACCCCTTTAAAAATGAGTGGGGTGAATACCCGTTTTCGGATCTCTTTAAGCTCTTCCAGCGAAAGCGGTGAACAGTCTGAGGCCACTTGTCTGTCATGGATCTTGGTGCCCTGGCCGGAATCGATTTCGATGCCGATCCAGCTGACTCCCGCGGATTGGACCTCGTCAATGGCCTCGAACATCTTCTCCCTGTTGATTAGCGGCTTGACATTGGCGGCCACTGGGACGCCGGTTGCCACGATGTCCTTGAGGTTTTGAGGAACTGGTGTGCCGGTCCAAATGAGGCTTCCGGCTTCTTTCAGGCCTTTTGCCACTTGCAGGAGGCCATCCTCCATGATGGCGGGGATGGGCATGGTCATGGAAGACATGATCACAGGGGTTTTCAGTTCCAAACCCAGAACGGTGCACCCGGTGTCGGCACTGGCACCATCAATGCAGCGCTGCCTGACGGTAAACTGATCCAGAACACGGCGGTTATTGGAGATAACGAATTCGGTCTCAACCCCATCCAGCAACCAGCCGATATCGCGCGTCCTGAGTTCTGCTTCCCCCTTTTTGTAGATCTCTGTGAGCAGCATTTTTTCCCCCAATATGGTTTTAATGGTTGGATAACAAAATTACCGTTGCGCCGTCACTGGCTCTTTTAAAATATGTGGATCATGTTAGATGCATTTTACAGTTGAGTGACAACAAGTGCAACGGGAGAATTTACAGCTTGACAATTAAATCGAAACGTGTAACCGCACATAACGTAATTTGGGGGGATTTCGGCTTTGGATCTGAGAGATAAAAAAATGAGAAAGGAGATTGGGCTGAGCTGCGCATGTTTTAACCTCAGAAGAGCAGCAAGGCTCGTCAAGCAGCGATTTGACCGGATTTTTCGAGAAAAGGGTATTACCGCGAATCAGTTTTCCATTCTCATGGCGGTTTACAATCAGAAACATGTTGTACTGACCCGGCTGGCGCGGATGCTCGGAATGGAACGAACGACACTCAGTCGGAACGTGTCCCTGTTGACAAGAATGGGAGTGATTGCCATTGAAGTAGGGACTGATAAACGTGAGCGAAAGATAGCCATTACCAAAAACGGCATCACGTTGCTCGAAAAGACCCTGCCGCTCTGGCAGAAGGTGCAGAATGAGGTGGTTGAAGTCATTGGCCGGGAAAGATGGGATGGACTGCTCTCCGGTCTTCACAGCGTGGCCAAGACCCTTTAGATTTTTTTCTGAAAAATTAGGTGTGACTACACTGTTATTAGGAGATGACACATGAAAGACGCATACCGGGCATTGAGAGAACATCTGGACAATTTGCCGGCGGGGTTTCCAGCCACCGACAGCGGTGTTGAGATCCGTATTTTAAAACGCCTCTTCACCCCCGAGGAGGCCGCTCTGGCCGTACACCTGAGACTGAAACTGGAGCCCGCTGCGGTCATCGCCGAGCGGGCCGGCTTGACCGAGGCGGAAATGGCGCCGTTACTCAGGGAGATGACGAGAAAAGGGTTAATTTTCAGCATCGAGACGGAGGAAAGACCCTCCGCCTATATGGCTGCTCAGTTCGTTGTCGGCATCTGGGAATATCACGTGAATGAACTGGATGAGGCATTTGCCAGGGACATGGAGGAATATCTTCCTTTTCTGGCAAAAGAAGCTTTCGATCATTTGCCGCAGCTTCGCACCATCCCGGTGGGAAAAAGCATCGATGCCGGCATGAAAGTCATGCCCTACGAAAAAGCAGAAGAACTGGTCAGGAAACAGAAGAAGTTTCTGGTGGCCCCCTGTATTTGTCGCAAGGAACATCAGCTCAAGGGTGAAGGGTGTGAAAAACTCATGGACGCGTGCCTTGTATTCGGCTGGGGAGCCGACTATTATGAACGAAACGGGATTGGGCGGGTGATTACACTGGAAGAAACCCTGGATATTCTTCAAAAGGCGGATGAGGAAGGGTTGGTCCTTCAGCCAAGCAACACACAGGAAATCGTCAATATCTGCTGCTGTTGCGGGGATTGCTGCCAGCTCCTCATCCATCTCAAGCGTCATCCGGCGCCGGCTGCCCTGGCATCAACGGCGTTTGTGGCACGGGTAGATGCCGAAAACTGTATCGGGTGCGAGACCTGTCTGGATCGGTGCCAGATGGACGCATTAAGCATGGAAGATGACCATGCGGTTCTAAATCCAGACCGGTGCATCGGTTGCGGTCTGTGTGTCTCAACCTGCCCAAGTGAGGCGATCATGCTTGGGCGCAAGTCCGAAGATGAACTGGCCGCAGTTCCCAAAAACCAGATGGAAGCATTTGCCCTTCGCCACAAGGCACGCCAGCAGGCCAAAGCCGATCTGGACGACAAGCTGTCCCGGCACAAGACTTTGTAAATTGTATGATGACATGGAAGAGAACAACCCTATAAAAATAAAGGAGAAAAAATGAAAAAAAAAGACCATCTTTACATTTTATGGACCAACGCAGACCTGATTACCGCAGAGAAAATGGTGTTCATGTACGGCATCAATGCGCGCCTTAAAAAATGGTGGGAGAAGGTGACATTGATCATTTGGGGGGCGACCACAAAACTCTCTGCGGAAAACCCTGAAATTCAGAAGAAAATCAAGGCGGCCATGGATGCGGGCGTGCATGTGACCGCTTGCAAAGCGTGTGCGGATCAGCTGGGGGCGACGGAAGCCCTGTTAAAGATGAATGTGGAGGTGATCTACTGGGGTGAACCGCTCACAGACATTCTGAAAGACGACGAAGCGCTTCTGACCATTTAGAAGGAAAGTGCCGCGGTCCTTTGGCGATATTTCATCTAAATTGATGTAAAAAAAAGATGGATGAGAAAATTTTCGGGAAAATATGGAGGCGGGTGGGGATTGTTTTGGTGTTTTTATGCCTCTTGTTGTTCCCGGCCGGAACCCTCCTTGCCGAAAACCCGGCCCCACAATCTGGCCTTACCCTTTACGAACGGCTCAAAAAGGATCTTGAAAAAGGGTTTGTGGACCCCATCGGTTTTCATTATTACTTCAAGGATGGTTTTCGTACGGAAAGCCCCGGCGGAGACCTCAAAATCAAGATCGGTGGAGAAGTGAGAGTCGATGGCGGGTACATCGGCGCCAACGAGACACTCAAGAGCGCGTTCACTGATCTAACGGGTTGGAAGTGGGATCTTCGGGAGCTGGAGCTCCGTCTGTCGGGCTCCTTTTATGAGAACTGGAAATTCCTGTTCGACACGGACTTTGCCAATGTGCGCGAGATCAAGGACATCTGGGTCAGCTACGGGAAAATTCCATATCTGGGCAATGCCAAATTCGGCCATACGAAGGAGCCCATTTCCCTGGAAGGATTCATGAGCAATGCCGATCGGACCTTCATGGAATTAGCTCTTCCGGTAGAGGCGTTTTACCCGGGCCGTAACGTCGGGGTTCTGTGCTGGAATACGGCTCTAGAGGAGCGTTTGACCTGGGCCGCGGGCTATTTTCTGATCACCGGATCCTTCAGTGACGTGTCGAATGCCACCGACTATTTGAGCAATGCCTATGGTTCCGCCGCATCCTTCAGGGTAACCGGCCTGCCACGTTATGAAGATGACGGCAAAGATCTCCTTCACTTCGGTTTTTCCTACAGCCACCAGTTTCGAGACGAAACCCGGACTGATTCACAGCTTAAATTGCGGGCCCATCCCGAAACGCGCCTCACCAATGACACTTTTGTAAACACCGGGCAATTTTATACGGAGGCAGCGGATTTTTTCGATTATGAGGCGGCCATGGTTCGAGGGCCCTTGTCGGTTCAGGGGGAGTTGTTCCAGATGTTCACAAATGCCGAATCGGTGGGTGATCCTAGATTCTGGGGTGCCTATGTGTATGGAAGCTATTGCTTGACCGGTGAACATCGGGAATATGACCGGTCTAAGGGCATCTTCAAGAGCGTGACGCCCAGGGAGGATTTCCATTTTACGACAGGTGGGTGGGGGGCACTGGAGGCGGCCTTACGCCTCTCCTATGTGGATCTCAACAGCCGAGACATTCAGGGAGGGACGGAGATTGATTTTACCGCCGGCTTCAACTGGTACCTGAACGGGAATACCCGCGTCATGTTCAACTATGTCCACGCCTACGCTATGGATCGCGATGAACCGCCCATCGATGGGGGAAGGGCCAACATCTTTCAAATGAGGTTTCAGTTTAAACTCTGAGCTTAATCGCTTGATGGCTAAGATGGTGAAGCGACTAAATGGCTTTGAAAGTGCTGAATTGTTTATTCATTGCTTGGAGCGCGTACCGCAAAAGCCCGTTCACTGGCAGAATTCCCTTTGAAGATCCATCCCTTGAAGCCGGGGCCGAAAGAGAAGCTTCTCGCCTCTTTAGTGCCCACGGTTTCACCGGACCAGACCCACCATCCAGTGGTTTCAAGAAGCGGTGTCATATTCCGGGGGCCGGCGCCTTTGTGATAAAGGCCTTCCAGCTCCTTTAGCGTGGGTAAGCGCCAGCCGCCGCCGGCAACGGTGAGGCTTCTGACCCACCTGTTGGCTTCATCCCAAGTGGTGTTCCTGTCGGGGCCCGTCATCCATTCAAGATCTGTTTGCGTATCTTTTACAATGCCGCTTGAATAAATCAGATAGACCCCGTCCCTTTTCTTAACTTTGCCATAGGCGGCAGCGAGCAACTGCTGTTGACAGGTGTTTTGATCCACCACCGTTGACGCCACATGGATGCCGCTCTTATCATAATAATCAAAATGAAGGGTGATTCCATTTTCGATGTCGTCCCGAATCTTTTTGTTTGAACAACACAAATTCAATATTTCCGACTTTTCAGCTTCAATAGCCCCTTTTTGCACCTTTTTGGGGCCGTAGCTTTGAAAATTTCTTCGAACATGAATGGCCTTCATTTTTTCGGGAACCCCGCTTTCCTGACCGCTTTTGCCGGCCAAAACGGGAAGTGTTGCGCTCATTCGGTTGATCGTATCTGAAATGTTCGAATCAAAGGGGCCCTGACTCACCTGACTCAATGGCTGTTTTGGTGTTGTTAAGCACGACGTAAGCAATAAAATGAGCGCTGTTAAAAAAATGGTATTCATTCTGTTCATGGCTTTTTTCCTGTTCTTTTTTGAATTTTCAATGGTTCTAGGATGAAACGGCTCTTTTTGCTGTTGTTTGCCCGTCAGTGGCCCTGTGGCTTCTGGAGGGGAACATCATTCTTGGAATGATTTCAGGCGGCATATTAAGCGGACCCGCAACATTTCTTTCAAACTGAATGATAGTCTGTAACAGGTTCTCAGTTCAAGTCTTTTTTGGTCAAGACCGATTAAAGAGCAACCCAGTATAAAATCCGGTGAAATGATGTGATTTTTGGGATACCTTCTAAAATCCCGCCTATACAATTTGCGGTGATTCTCCCGCTGTGATAAAATAAACATTAACGTCGTTAACCCGTTCAAAAGACCGACTTAAAATGAAGGTGAGAGGTTTGGCTTTTCAGATATGCCGCAAAACAGGTGAGAAAAGGGGAAGGCAATGACACAGGTATCATTGGTCAACACCAGAAACCGCAAAAAAGGTGTTGAAAGCGCAATCAGATCGCTGGGGATTAATCCGGTGAAGAACAAAGACGTTTTGATCAAACCCAATTTCAATACGGCGGATACCACCCCAGGCTCCACCCACAATGACACCCTTGTTGCCTTGGTGGAAGAGATTTGGAATATGGGTGCCAGTTCCGTCAGTCTGGGAGAGCGCAGTTTTCCGCCCACCCATGAGGTTATGACAGAAAAAGGTATTTTTCCCATCATGGAAAAACTGAATGTCAAGATCATTGATTTCGATACACTGGACGACAAAGACTGGGTGCCGGTTATGCCGGAAGGTTCCCACTGGCGGAACGGTTTTCGTATTGCCCGTCCCATCCTGGAGTCCGAGTGCCTGGTTTCTACAGGATGTCTGAAGACCCATCAGTTCGGCGGCGTTTTCACTCTCTCGCTGAAACTTCATGTGGGGGTGGTACCCACGGGCCGGCATGGTTACGCCTATATGGGTGAGCTTCACGGCTCAAAGGATCAGCAGAAGTTGATTGCTGAAATAAACCAGCCTTTCAACCCCAAACTGGTGGTCATGGACGGCGTCGATGTGTTTGTCGATGGCGGTCCCGCCACCGGCAAGATGAAAGAAGGAAATGTCTTTTTGGCCTCGACGGATCGTGTGGCCATTGATGCGGTCGGCGTCGCTGTTCTAAAGTATCTGGGCAGCAATAAACAAATCATGAAAAGGAAGATTTTTGACCAGACACAAATTGCCAGAGCGGTTGAATTGGGTCTAGGCGTATCATCCCCTGATGAAATTGATCTCGTACCCGGTGATGCTGAGAGTCTCAATTATTGCGACCAGGTTGCCGCCGTGTTGAACCAGCGTTAAACAAAAGGATCGGATGCATGTTCCTTGGAAAAGGCGGTCAGGAGATGTACGCTCCTTTTGCACGGCAAGTGCGAGAAGCGGTTCAAGAAAGTGGCTGACAGCTACACCGGTCTTTTTGAGGACATGCTGAATATCTTCCTGGGATCGAACCTGAAGAATTCCTTGCAATATCATTCAGCCTCTGTATAATGCTATTTCTTTCAACAACGGAAGTGCGGAAAGGTCTTGCAAAAAATGAATAGTTTGAATTCAAAAGGAAGGTTTTTTTGGTGGTGGCGCTGGTTTTCACTGGGAAGGGGTGTATGGTCCGGTTAAACTAGGCAACTGCCTATAATCATAGCAAAAAAGGACTGTGGGCCTCTTAGGCGCCCACGGTCCTTTTTAATTCAGGGGCTGGGGGAAAACGTTCTTCCGGCCCTTTTTTTGCTAACTTTGGGTTCTAAGAACCCACCATATGGAGGGGATGAAAAATGCTGTTGGTAATGCACAAGGATGCAACAGGTGAAGAGATCGATGCGGTCATGGGGGCGGTGACGGAAAATGGCTATTCACCCCGCTCCATACCCGGGGGCGAAAGGCTGTCAATCGGAATACTGCACAACAAGGGGCCCGTTGACGGCGCAAAGTTTCTGGCCATGAAAGGCGTCAAAGAGGCCATTCCGGTAACACGGCCCTATAAACTGGTCAGTCGTGAATTCAAACAGGAAGATACGGTGATAACCGTAAAGGGTGTCGAAATTGGAAACGGAGGCCCCACCCTCATTGCGGGGCCATGTGCCGTCGAAAGTGAAAAACAGGCGATGACCATTGCGGAGCTGGTACAGGAGGCGGGAGCCCATATCTTTCGCGGTGGAGCTTTCAAACCGAGAACATCGCCCTATTCATTCCAGGGGCTTGGACTGGAAGGGTTGAAAATCCTTGCCAAGATAAGAGAAAGGATCGGCATGCCGGTGGTGACGGAAGTCCTTGACTACGAAAATTTTGATCTGGTTGAGGAATATGCGGACATTGTTCAGATCGGTACCCGGAATATGCAGAATTTCAGCCTTCTGAGAAGAGCCGGTCTGTGCAAGAAACCGGTTTTGCTGAAAAGAGGATTTGCCGCAACCATTGACGAGTGGTTGATGGCGGCGGAATACATTTTGTCCGAGGGAAATGTAGAGGTCATTCTGTGTGAAAGGGGCGTTCGCACCTTTGTTAACCACAGTCGAAATACCCTTGATCTGTCCGCGGTTCCGGTGGTGAAACGGGAAAGCCATCTGCCCATCATCATTGATCCCAGTCATGCTGCGGGCAGGCGGGACCAGGTCATTCCCTTAAGCCGGGCGGCCGTGGCAGTGGGAGCCCACGGATTGATGGTGGAAGTCCATGATGCCCCTGAAAAGGCATTGAGTGATGGGCCCCAGTCTCTTTATCCTGAGCAGTTTGACCTGCTTTGCCGGCAGGTTCGGGCTATCCACGGCAATCTGGAGGAAAATGGGTTAGAAAAACAGGCTGCATCGGCCTGAAAGCAAAAAAGAAAACGGCCTGATCCTCCACCAGTGAAAACGCCTTTTCCAGCACAGCGATGTCTTCGCTCCAGCCAAAGGGCCACTCGTCAAAAACCGTCCATTCCATGCGGACGAGGGCAGGAGGATAATTCGGATCGATTTTGAGCGCTTTTTCATACATCCGCCGGGCTTCCACATGGGCTTCGGGCGTTGAGATAAGCCCCGGTTTGTCGGCCTTTTTGGTCAGGTTGTAAACCTCCGGATTGACGCTTGTGTGACGATCCAGAAGCGCCTGTTCACCAGCGGTCAGTTTTACTTTAAGGACGGCGACCACCTGCTGGGTCATCTGGTCCCGCAGGTCAAAGATGTCTTCCATCCGGCCGTCATAGCGTTCGGCTGATGTTTGCCTGGGTCATGGTTGGAAGCCTTTCAGTTCGCAAAAAGGGTTTGTAGTCATTCAGGTATGGTTTTTTGAGCGGTCCATGGCTGTTCCGCTTAGCAGATAATAGGTTATCACAAACAGCTTATTTGTCCAGTGTGGAAACCGATTTTGGAGAGAACGATCTGCCACGATTGATTCCTTCTTGACCGGAAACTGCCGGCACATGAAAGCAGATGATATTCCCACATACGGTAGAAGCGCTCGCCGTATGTATCTTTAATTTCATGCCATTTGCCTTACTATAACCATCCCTTTTTTTTGAAATACACATAGGGACTGATCCCGGCTAAAATCATCAGTAAAAGAGACAACGGGTATCCCCACGGCCAGGAAAGTTCGGGCATAAAATGGAAATTCATGCCATAGATACTCGCAATAACTGTTGGTGGCATGAAAACCACCGCTGCTATGGAAAATATTTTAATGATCTTATTTTGCTCAATATTGATAAATCCAAGTGCAGCGTTTAAAAGGAAGTCTATCCTCTCCGAGAGAAACGTGTTGTGCGACAATAGCGTTTTTATGTCCTCCAACATGTGGTTTGTATTTTTTAACTTTTCTTCGATCAATTGTCCTCTCCGAAGCATGAAATTTAAGTCTCTTTGCGCATCCATCAGACATAAACGAATTTTTCCATTCAAATCATCTTGCTTTGAAAGATCATCAATTGTGCTCTCTAAATTGCTGTTGCTCCTTTCGAAAATTTGATGGCTGATTGTTTCTATGGATAGATAGGCATCTTCTGACATGTCTGCAAGCTTATCTATTTTGATTTCGAGCAAAGCCATGATCGTTGATGCGGGATCAGTATTTAATCTTTCATTTTTTCGCCATTGTCTCTTAAGCAGGCGGATGGCAGAAACTTCATGTACACAAAGGCTTATGAGGCGTTTTTCATCACAGAAAAAGGCGACATTCGTATTCGCATAAATTTCGTTAAACTTCTGTAAAAACAGGCAGTTGATTTGGAATCCCGTGGGATACACTTCATAATGAGAACTAGCTTCAATTTCTTCAGTTTCCTGAATATTTGGTAAAGAAATTCCGGTGAAAGTTTCCACCGTTTCTATTTCTTCTGCCGTTGGATTGACTAAATCAATCCAAATGACATCGTCAGGCCAGAGGGCGTCTACTGATGACGTTATCGGTGACAACAGGTTATTTTCTACTTTGTATGCGGTTAACATGATTGAAGCCTATGATAAATTGTATGCTATTTTCATGTGATATTAGGATGACGGTTTAAATCGCCAAAAATTTTTGTCGCTATTGATTTTATGGTAAGGCAAAATCGCGAAATTCTAATTGAAAAATTTCTTAGGGCGTAGGGGGTTTGAGGCCATTAAATACCTTATGGTGAAGCTTTTCTTTCAAATTCGGGCGAATCCTTGAAGGGCTGGATGCAGAGGAGTCCACTTCAGCCAGATAATATTTTAGACAGTCCAGACAGTACCAGATATTGCGGCCTTCAAGCCTCAGTTTGTCGATGTAGGCAAATGCGCTGATCAATATGAAAACCTGGAGGCTTAAATCCGTTACCCTTTTGAGAAAAAACTCCCGCTTTACAACATCTTTACCATAATAAATCAATCCCGCCAGCAGCATCCATCGCACACGTCGAATACCGCGAAATGCTTTTTTTCGTGCTTTCTCCAGGACGGAATGATCATAGGCGTGGCCCATGGAAAGTCTTTTTGTAAGCCTGAATGCTGATTTTAGGATCAGCGCCCACCGGCCCCCGTACCCTTTGGATGCTTTCGTCATGCTTCTAATCAGAAAAAGCGGCGGATATATGCTGTGAATTTCGGTGGTTCCTTCAAAGACCGTTGTGACCCGGAAATCTCGGAGCCGTTTTTCGTAGGGCAAAGTCTTGAGGTATCCCGAACCGCCATGGATTTGAAGCGCGTCATAAAGAACATCCCAGGCGCGTGTGGTGGAGAAAAGCTTGGCGTGGGAACTTTCAATGGCCACGCGCACGAGAGGGTCTCGTTCCAGCATGCCAGCCGTAAAGGCCGTTATGGCCTTTGATAAAAAGGCGTTCACTTGAGCATTGAGGATTTTTTCCTGTACCAGCTCAAATTGGGAGATGGGGACACCGAACTGCCTGCGCTGATGGGCCCTTTCAAGCATCTCCTTGGCGGACTGTGCCATCAAACCGTTTGATGCCGCGGCAAGGCCCAGCCTGCCATAGTTCAGACAGGTCATGGCAATTTTAAAGCCGTCACCCGGCTTTCCGATGAGGTTTTTGACAGGGACCTTCACATCCTTAAACCGGATCGGGGTCGTGGAACTGAGCGTGAGTCCCATTTTGGGCATGTCTTTTCCGATTTCAACCCCTTCCCAGCCGGTTTCAACGATAAAGGCTCCCATAAAACCGGGTTTGCTTCGGTCCATCTGGGCAAAAACCGTTAGGGCACCTGCGTAACCACCGTTTGTAATATAGGTTTTGGTACCGTTTAAAATATAATGGCTGCCGTCCTGGGACCTTTGTGCGAAGGTTTTGATGTGCTTGGCATCAGAGCCTGTTGCCGGTTCCGTCAGGGCGAAGGCGAAGATGGTTTCTCCAGTGGCGGCAGGGGGCAGGTACTCTTTTTTTTGATTGGCGGAGCCGTAAAGGATCAACCCTTTGAGTCCAATGGAATGATGGGCAAGGGGAATGATGGCCAGGGCCATGTCGGCGCCCGCAGCGACCTCAATGATGCTCAGATAATCGGAAAGATTGAGCCCCATGCCGCCATAAGATTCAGGAATGGTCAGGGCGAACATTCCGGTCTCTTTTAACTTTTCCCACAATTCTTCGGGGAGTTCTCCCTTTTCTTCAAGGGCCCGGGGTGAATATTCACTGGATAATACCATATAGGCATTTTGGACGGCACGTGCCTTATCGGAAATCTGTGATCCATGGCATATGTTAAAAAGCGCTTTGTCAAACTCACCCTGGTACAGTTTTTCAAGGAATCCCCTATTTTCCATGATGGTTTCCATTTTGAATAAATTTCCGACTTGTATTGAATAATGATTTAAAATAGTCCTTGAAATTAACCGGAGTCAAGCCCTATTGTTGAGCGTCGGCAACTTATTCTTGCGCGATTTCAAAAGTGCCGCCGAAACAGCCCTTTGCGGAAGGGAAAAAACCAGTAAAAACCCATGGAGAACAACATGTCTGGAAGAAGGTTGCTTTGTATAGGGCATCGGGGTGCCATGGGGCATGCCCCGGAAAACACCCTTTTATCCTTTAGAAGAGCCCTTGAAATGGGCGCTCCCTGTGTTGAGGCGGATGTTTATTATGTGGACCATCATTTGATGGTGTTTCATGACGATCGACTGGAACGGACCACCAATGGTGCTGGCTATCTGATCGATCACGATTTTGATACCCTTCGTTCCCTTGATGCGGGGAATGGCGAGAGGATTCCGACCCTGGCCGAGGTGTTTGAAACCATTGATCGAAGAGCCGGTGTCAATATAGAGTTGAAAGGACCCGGTACGGCACGTCCTGTGGCTGGCCTGATCGCCACCCTGCGCAAACAGGGATGGCCTGACCACTTGATTCTGGTGTCGTCTTTCAACCACCGCGAACTCGAAACGGTTCGTGGAATCGACCCCTTCATCAGGATCGGGGTGTTGATTGCGGGTTCCCCGGTGGATGCCGCTGCTTTCGCGGCCTCTTTTGGCGCCTGGTCGGTCCACATTTCTCTGGCGTTTATTGATCGCGGATTTGTGGAGGATGCCCATAGCCGGGGTTTGAAGGTGTTTGTTTTCACCGTGAACCACCCGGACGAGATTTACCGAATGGAAAGGCTTGGGGTGGACGGGGTCTTTACCAACTACCCGGAAAGGGTTTTGTCCCGGCAGGAGGGTGACGGGGTCATCGGCTGGGGGTGAGCTTTCCTGATAGGTCGGTTTTCTCACGCGGCGGTTACGCGTTGCACAAAGTCCCCGATGGCCCGGTGGACCTTTTCGGCACCTTTCCCCAGAAGGATGCCGTGGCGGCTGAAGTTAAAAAGCAGATATTCCTTGTCCCTGGAACTGATTTGTTCAAAAATTCTCCTTGAGCCTTTGGGATTTACGATGGGGTCGCCGTCCGCCTGAATCACAAGGGCGGGGATGCTAATTTGGTGCAGTTTTCTTTCCAGTGATGCCATGAGAAAGCCCAGCTCTCTGACACCGTTTACCGGATTTCGAAAATAGTTGATGTGGGGATTCTCAGGGCTGTTTTTAATGAACACCATTTTTGCGCTCTCCATCTTGATAAGCTCCATGGACCGGTTCCACGCGCCGATGGCGGGGAGGAACCGTACCGAAAAATCCTGAAGTCGAAGGGGAGGGGCGACGGCAAAAACTGCCGTTATACCCTTTACCCTGGTTGCGAGATCGAGGGCCAGGCCCGCCCCGGTGGAAAACCCCCCGACCACCACCTCTTTGCACAGAGAACCGGCAATGGCATACCCTTCATCCACCGATTTCATCCAGTCCAATCGGGTTCTGGTGACCAGATCGTCGGGCGATGTTCCGTGTCCACTTACCCTGGGAGCGTAAACCAGAAAACCCCTGCGACCAAGATACTCCGCCAGTTCCCTGACCTCCGGCGGCGCCGCCATGTATCCGTGGACCAGCAGTATGCCCGTCCGCCTGAACCGATGATTTCCGATCAAGTAAGGCATTCCCACTTCCATGCCTTTGGATTCTCCTTTTCTGTAGAAGGCTCTATACGCCTGCTTAAAACGGCGAACGGCGCGATTCATAAGAACTTTCACGATATGATGCCCGACCAGAAAAGGGGGACACCATGCGATGAGACGGATGTTGCGTTGAAGTTTGCTCAACGGTTCCACCTCGTTTGCCATGACCTTAATGGGATTCTCGAACCGGATCCGGTGGAAATCAAAAACGTGTTTAAATTTGGAAGGGTCCTTTATGAGATCCCCTTTCGTCTCTCTTATGACATTTTTCTCCAGAGCCAGTGAGAGAAACGATCGGTACTGTCCATAACGGTCATCCGTAAGGAGATGAACCTGGTCCTTTTCCAGATCTTCGTGCCGGTAAACCTTTGCTTTGTCGAGATTTTGGGTGGCGGCCAGGAAAATTTTTTGTCTGAAATGCTTTTCATTGATCTTTCTTTGTGGGATTGCTCGAAGCATGGACGCAAACAGGTGGTCGTGATTGACGGTGGTCATGCGGTAAATGGCCGACATATATTCAAACATGACATGCAGAGCGATCTTGCGCATGGGCTTTCTTGCCGGGATCGGGTCATCAAAATCTATCCTGCGTGTGGATGCAATATCTTTCAAGATGAACGGTTTCTGAAGTAATCTCCCCATTTCGATCGCTCTTCCGAACCGTATATCCACATCTACGCCGGAGAGCAGCATGGTGCTTTCCGCCATAATCTCTTCAATGCCCCGTTCGGAAAGATTACCAAGGGCCTTTTCAAAGAGTCTGCTGACCCTGTTTTCATGAACCCGCAGGGGATAATAGGTGATGTTGATGGGAACGATATAGGTGCGCCTTTTGATGACACCATCGAAGGTGGCCAACTGAAATGAGGCCATCAGGCGTTTTGCTTCAGCGGGTGCGGCGATCTCAAGCGCCTTTAACCGCTGCCTGTAGAACTCCGTCCTGAGGGCTAACGTAGCAGCCCCCGTATGGGGAGGACGTTTATCGCCCCCGTAGGAGATCATGTACCGGCCTTTGTCGATGATCTTTTTACTTTTGACCATGCGCCCTTCAGGGTAAACCACCCATGCGGCTTCCCCCGTCAGAAGGGTTTTTACAATGAGATGGTCCCGGTGTGGATCGCGGGTCGAGATAACGCCCAGTTTGTCGAATATGTCCACGAGGGGTCCCTTAAAAAGACCGTAGTCGGCCAGGGACCAGATGGGAATTCCTACACGTTGGTATATTTGGCGGGGCAGGAAAAGGGTTTCAATGCGGGTGAAATGGTTGGCAACGAAAATGATCGACCCGTGGGGAATGTTTTTTTCTCCGTGGATGCGAATATTCAGCTTTGACAGCTGTGCCAGCTCCTTGACTGCGAGGATGGTCGTCAGGTAGGCGAATTTGTTCATGGATACCCATCCTTTCTCGTAAAGGGCAGCAGCGTTTTCCGCCTTCAACAAGAAATGAATTGGGAGGGAGGTTCAGTTTACTATCAACCAGGGTTTCCGTGCCATTGATGATGATGGCAGAATATCAGAAAATGAAGAATATGCAAAAGCAAAAAGATAAAAAGCAATCAGGATAAAAGAACCCGGGCTGCCCATTCAGCCTTCTACTTATTGTAGGTCGTAAACCGGTTTGAAACGCTAATAATGGCATCAGGGACACCCTACGCAACTGTTGATATGGAGCTGATCATTCTTGGATGAATTCAGGATAGAGTTTTTTTAAACATTCCGGGCAGATGCTGTGGCTGAATTCCGCTTCGGAATGGTCCCGGATATAGCTGGCCACATCATGCCAGTAACCCGCGTCATCCCGAATTTGTTTGCAGCTGGCACAGATGGGCAGAAGGCCGGATAGTTGCCTGACTTTTTTCAGGGCGGTTTGGAGCTCTTTGTTGCGGGCTTTCAGTACGTCACGGGCTTTTCTGCGTTCAGTGATGTCTCGAAAAAGGGTCAGCATGTTTACGCTGCCATTGGCATGCTTCACGGGTGTTTCAACCATGTCATAGGTCTTTCCGTTCCGGGCGCAAAACCATTCGTGTCTTGCGGTACTGCCTGAAAGGACGTCCTCGATGTTACACCAGGGGCACACTCCGTCGATTCCGTTCAAAATTTCATAACACCTGCCCTCCTCAATGGGTGAAAAGTCCTTTTCAAAGGCGGGATTCATATAGAGGATATCATAGTTGGAATTCACAATATAGATGCGGTCTTCCATGGCCTCAAAAATCCGGATCAGATTGTCCCTTTCCTGCATCAGTTCCGCTTCGACCTTCTCGCGGCGTGTGATTTCCTGATGGAGCCGCTGATTGGATTCCGTTAGCCTGGCGGTTCTTTCTTTCACCAGTTCTTCAAGATGGTCCCGATGTTTCCTGAGATCTTATTCGGATGCGAGACGCTCCTGTGTTGTTCCCACAAGACCGGCCACTGCGAGATAGGCATCGAGTATCCTGTTTGGAAAAAATTTGGCCTTTCTGTGACCCGTCAGCATAACACTATGAATCTGATTTTTCACAACAATGGGTAGAAATGCCATGGTGACATCTTCAGGTGCTGAAAAATACCGGGAAGCAAAAAAGCCGCTCTCCAGCGCTTCACCCATGGCCTTGCTAATTTCCTCTGCCGTCGCAGAACTGTCGAAAGTGTGGTTCTTGAAAGCCTCCAGACTATCTGCCAGCGTTCTTTCGAAATCGGGGCTGGCAAAGGTCCAATGATGTACGCGTAACCGCCCACCGGCAGATATTTCACCAAATGCCACCACATCTTCGCCAAAGAAGTTGATCAAGGCTTTCGCTGTCTCGCGCCACAAATCTTGTTGGACGGTCAGGCCGGAAAGGTACTGGGCAAACCTTATAAGTGGGTAGCTTTGGTCTTTCTGCAGGTCCATTTTCATTCCTTGAACGCGACTAAAAACAGCAAAAACCGGTTGCCTTGTCAGAACGAATCGAAGGGCTCCCTTGAGGCAGCCGAAACCATGGCCACAATATTTTCCGGCTTTGATTCCGGTGGGATCTCGCATCCTGAAGATAGAATAAATCCGCCACGATCTGCCATGGCGTTCAGTATTCCCCCTGCGGTGGCGGCAATCTCTTCAGAGTTGCCGTCCACAAAAGAGAGCGGCTTGATATTGCCGTTGAGGCAGGTGTTTGGAAGTGTTTCCACGGCATTTGAAAGAGAAACACAGTAATCGATATTGGCAAGGTTCACGCCAGCGGATGGATAGTAGGAGAGAATAGTTTCCACCGGGCCGGCCGTATGCAACCAGTTGATCTCACATCCCGCCTGCTTTAAGGCACTGAAAACCCGTTTGACGCGGGGAAGCACCAACTCTCGATAAAAAGCGGCGGGAATGAAGTCCGGGGAGGAGGAGGGATCAAACACAATGGGCAGGTGTGCCCCCGCTTCCAGCTGTGCCTTCCCGAAACGAATCGCCACATCCGCGGC
>JAJDOH010000153.1 GCA_022340265.1 Deltaproteobacteria bacterium
GACCTGGCACCTGAAGTTTACGAGAAGCCCCTGGAACTGGCCAGGAATGCGGCGGCGAAGGGTTGGCCCAGCGCCACAAAGACCGTTTCACTGAACTTCAACGGTAATAAAGGTTCCCATGCGACGCTGCCCTTTGACGCCGAGACTTTCAGGGCATGTTATACCTGTCAGAACTGCACTTCCGTTTGTCCCGTGGTTGCGCTCTCGGAAAAACCTGAAGAAACGCTGGGGCTGCTGCCCCATCAGATCATGTGCGGCCTCGGTCTGGGACTCACGGATTTGGCCTGCGGCGCCCGGATGATCTGGGATTGCGTCACCTGTTACCAGTGCCAGGAGCACTGCCCGCAGTTGGTGGATGTAACCGATATCCTTTATCAATTGAAAAATATTGCGATTAAAGGTCCCCGGCAGGGGATCAGAGCATAACTTCGAAACCTTATACTGAGACGAACCGATGAAATACGCTTTTTTCCTGGGCTGCAACATTCCCGCCCGACTTGAACAATATGAAACCGCTTCCCGTGCGGTATTGTCCCGCCTGGGTGTGGGCCTGGTCGATTATCGCGAATTCACCTGCTGCGGCTACCCGTTGCGGAATATCGACCGGAAAGCCTATCTCCTCTCAGCAGCCGGAAACCTGGCCCTGGCTGAACGCGACGGCGTTAACATCATGGCCCTTTGCAAATGCTGCTTCGGCACCCTCAAAGAGGCACAGCACATTCTTGGGCAAGAGGAGATCCTGCGCGCTGAGATCAATGATCTGTTAGCACAGAGAAACCTGTCCTATCAAGGGCAGGTGGAGGTCAAACACTTCCTTTCCGTTCTATATCACGATGTTGGAATCGATACCCTGAAAAAGAAAATCTCACGGAAAATGAAGGACCTCAACATCGCTACCCATTATGGTTGTCACGCCCTGCGGCCAAGCAAAGTCACCCAGTTTGATGATCCGGTGGCACCCACCCTTTTTGACGAACTGGTAACCGCTACAGGCGCAAAAAGCGTGGAATGGGCCGAAAAACTCAATTGCTGCGGCGCACCCCTTCTGGGATTGAATGACAGTGTTTCAATGGATTTGACCCGAAAAAAACTGGACAGCGGGCGCGAATCGGGGGCCGATTTTCTGTGTACCGCCTGCCCCTACTGCCAGCTTCAATTTGACCAGGTGCAACACTTGATGGCGGGCGAGGGAAAAAACGGCGACGCGCTCCCCTCCATCCTTTACGCTCAGTTGCTGGGTTTGTGCATGGGTGTTGATGAAAAGGCTCTGGGTCTTAAAGAAAACCAAGTGGCGATGGACAACATCACCTCTTTTTTTATAACGCAGGAGTAGTCTATGTCGACAGAAAAACTCGGGTCCGTCCTGGTTGTGGGCGGTGGTATTACCGGCATGCAGGCCGCGCTGGACATGGCCAATTCCGGATATTACGTCTACCTGGTGGAGAGGACCAGTTCCATTGGCGGCATGATGTCCCAATTGGACAAGACCTTTCCAACCAATGACTGTGCCATGTGAATTATCTCACCGAAACTGGTCGAGGTCGGCCGGCACATTAACATCGAGCTTCTCACACTTTCCGAAGTAACCGCCCTTAAAGGGGAAGCAGGCAATTTTGAGGTGAGCATTCTGCAACACCCACGTTATGTGGATATGGACAAATGTATCGCCTGCGGGGCCTGCACCGAAAAATGCCCTAAGAAAGTGTCCAATGAATATGATGCAAGTCTGGGAAAACGGAAGGCCATCTATGTAAAATACGCCCAGGCCGTCCCCCTGAAATATGCCATTGATCCGGAGTACTGCATTAAACTGACCAAAGGAAAATGCGGAAACTGTGAAAAGATTTGTCCGGCCGGCGCCATCAACTACGATGACAAGGAAAAACAGATCAACCTGAATGTGGGTGCGGTCATTGTCTCCGATGGCAGCGAGGTATACGACCCCGCCAATCACGACACCTACGGCTACGGTAAGAACAAGAACGTGGTCACCAGTCTCGAGTTTGAGCGGATACTGTCCGCTTCCGGACCCTACGGCGGCCACATGGTTCGGCCATCGGACAAAAAGGAACCCCGGAAAATCGCCTGGCTCCAGTGCATCGGCAGCCGTGATGAGCATCTGGAAGGCCGCGGGTATTGTTCCGCCGTTTGCTGTACCTACGCCGTCAAGGAGGCCATGCTGGCCAAAGAGCACGCCGCCGGTGACCTGGATGCGGCCATCTTCTACATGGATATCCGTACCAACGGAAAAGATTTTGAGCGATATTATAACCGGGCCAAAGACGAAGCGGGGGTTCGATTTATTAAATCCCGGGTAACAAACGTCGTTCCGGAAAAAGAAACCGGCATGAACCTGATCCGATATATTGACGAACAGGGTCTTAATGTGGAGGAAGCCTTTGACATCGTGGTCTTGTCGGTGGGGCTCGGTGCCACTGCCGAAGGTCGTGCCCTGGCAGAGAAAATGGGGCTTAAACTGAACCATTACAATTTTGTTGAGACCACCAGCTTTAAACCCGTGGAGACGAATATCCCGGGCATTTTTGTCTGCGGCGCCTGCCAGGCCCCGAAAGATATCCCCTCGTCGGTGGTGGATTCCAGCGCCGCGGCGGGCGTGGCCGGAAGTCTCCTTTCGGAAGCCCGCTGGTCCCTGACCCAAAAGGCCCAGATTCCCGAGGAACGCAACATCAAAGGCGATCCGGTGCGCATCGGCGTTTTCGTGTGCTGCTGCGGCACCAATATTGCGGGCGTCGTAGACGTTCCCGCCGTGGTGGAGTTCGCCAAGCATCTGCCGGGGGTGGTATTCGCGGAACAGAACATGTTCAGCTGTTCCCAGGACACCCAGGACAAAATGAAACAGGTCATTCAGGAACAGGGGCTTAACCGGGTGGTGGTAGCGGCCTGCACGCCCAAGACCCACGAACCCTTGTTTCAGGAAACCCTCACCAGTGCCGGGATCAATAAATACCTCTTTGAGATGGTCAACATTCGAAACCAGTGTTCCTGGGTCCACAAAGATGATACCGAATCCGCCACCAACAAAGCCAAAGATCTGGTGCGGATGTCGGTGGCCAAAGCAGGACTTTTGGAACCTCTGCCCGAACCGGTTTTGAACATCGATCAAAATGCACTGGTCATCGGTGGTGGCGTGGCCGGCATGGCGGCCGCCAAAAACCTGGCCGATCAAGGCTATTTCACCTATCTCGTGGAACGTGACGGGGAATTGGGCGGCAATGCCCGGTCCCTTCATGACACCTGGCGGGGCGAAAACATTCAGGAATATCTCAAGGGACTGATTCAGGAAGTGTCGACGGACGATAAAGTCGAGGTGTGCCTGGGTGCTGAAATTACGGCCGTGGAAGGCTTTGTGGGGAACTTCAAAACGACCATCACACAGGGGCAGGAAAGCCGAACCCTTGAGCATGGCGTTACCATCATGGCCACGGGGGCAACCGAACATAACCCGCAGGATGCGGCCCTCATAGAATCGTCGCGGGTCATGACCGGCCTCCAGTTGCAGCAGGGGTTCAACCGGGGAAACAGTCAACTCAACGGGCTTGGTTCGGCCGTATTTCTCCAATGTTACGGATCTCGTATTCCGGAACGGCCTTTCTGTTCCAAACTGTGCTGCACCCAGTCCATCAAAAGCGCACTGGAACTGAAAAAAAGAAATCCCCGCATGAGCATCTACGTGGTGTACCGGGACATGAGACCTTACGGGCTCAGGGAAGATCTTTACCGTGAAGCCAGAACCCGGGGCATCTCTTTTGTGCGTTACAACTTTGAAAAGGATCTCAAGATCACCCCTGACGAAAAGGCGGTTGAAATCGGATTTACGGACACGGTTTTCAGAAAAAGCGTGACCATTCGCGCTGACCTTCTGGTGCTTGCCAGCGCCATCGTTCCGGAAAAAGAAAACCCGCTTTCGCGGTTTTACAAGGTGGCACAGAATGAGGATGGTTTCTTTGCTGAAGCCCACGTCAAGCTGCGCCCCGTGGATTTTGCCACCGATGGCGTTTTTGTCTGCGGTCTGGCGCACTCTCCAAAGCCCATCGACGAAAGTATCGCGCAGGCCCAGGCCGCCGCGGCACGTGCCGTTACACTGTTATCGGCCAAGAGTCTTCCCGTAAGCGGAACGGTGGCGGAAGTGAACCCGAACAAATGCAGCAGCTGTACGGTTTGCGTTTCCATCTGTCCCTACTCGGCGCCCCGAATGAATGAGAAGACCGGCAAGGCGGAGATCGAATCGACCCTGTGTAAGGGTTGTGGTCTTTGCGTGGCGTCGTGCCGGTCAGGCGCCCTTCATCTCAAAGGCTTTGAAACTTCGCAGATCATGGGAATGATCGACTGCGCATGATCCCATCATTGGGGATTGCGGAATGCGGATTTAAAAATGCCGGAAACAATCCGTTATTACTTCACCAGGCCGGATGAAACGCCTCCGGACGTCCTTGATCAGATCTGCGATCTGGTGGCAAAAAGCGACGGTGTTGGCACTTCCTGGATGAGAGAGAACCTGGATAAAGCCTTCCTTATCGGCTACGCCATTCATGAAGATCGCGTCGTCGGCACATCCACCCATAAATTCCCAAAAGAAAAATATGTAAAAAAGATCGGGACCGAGACCGGCCTCGATCTTTCAGGGTTTCTGGAGCGGGGGTATACGGCAGTGGACCCGGCATTTCGGAACAGGGGCATCGGATTAAAGGTCATTCAAGGTCTGATCGAAAGATCCAAAGGGAAGAAAATCTATGTCACCATCGACACGAACAATCCCTGGCCCCTTAGAATGGCCCAACGGGTGGGGATGGTGCTTGCCGGCCGTTTCATTAATGACCGAACCGGCCATGAACTGGGGGTTTTTACAAATGTAACACCTCCCTTAAATTCACAGAACGAGATTATTCCATGAAATTTTCCCACCTTCTTACCGGCAAACCCTATCATGAGATTGAAAAAAATGCGGACGCTCTTTTTCAAATGGGCGAATACGGTTCCGCCAAACTTGAATATGAAAGGGCTTTGCACAAAGCAGCAAAGAAAGCACCGGAGGCCCACGACCACCTGGAGACAAAAATCGTCAAATGCAAGAATGCCCTTGCCCTTGCACATCTGAAGAGCGCGGAGAATCTCATGGAAGCGGGCCTCCCCGAGGAGGCCGAAGATCTTCTGCGGCTTGCCTTGGAATTGGTACAGGATGAACAACTCGCCATTAAGATCGAGGAACAACTGAAGCAATTAGAGACGCACCCGATCGTGCCTGAAACATCACGAATATCTGTTCCCTGGGAAGATTCGGAGGATCCAAAAGCATTCGCGTATCAGGAGTCCGAATGGGAGTATTTTGCCGCACTCATCAACACACTTACCAAAAGAGAGCAGGAAATCTACCTCGGCTACGAAGATCCGTTCAGGGAAGGGTATGTCAAACTGAACCAGGGTCGTTTTGAAGAGGCTGTCACACTGTTGTCCCGGGCACTGGAAACCAATGCTTCATCGACAGGTTTTATTGGGCTCGAACTGGCCAGCGCCCATTTGAATCTTGGCAATGATGCAGAAGGGAGTTTGCTGCTGGAAAGCTTTTTGAAGGACAATCCGGAATCGCTCCGGGCCTATCCGCCGTTGTGTGACATCTACTGGCAAGAAGAAGCATTTGATAAGGCACAACAATTGCTTACGAATTCTCCTGAACCGCTACGCAATTCCCCGGTAATTCAATTGCTGATTGGGGAAACCCTCTTTTGTGCCGGCCGGTATCATGATGCCAAATCCCATTATCTGGACTATCTAAATGTTCATGGCGGGGACGAAGCCATTGCGCTGGCCCTTGCGAAAACCTTTGAAGCTTTGGGGTCAAAAGAGAAAGCGCGAAAGCAATACGCTGAGGTAATAAACAATTGCCAGGGCTGCGGAAGAACCATTGACCCGCTTATCAAACAGAAATATGCGGATATCAGTCTGGAGACAGGCGATCATTCGTCAAGCATTCTGGAGCTGTACCTTGGTCTCGTGCAGGAAGTTCCTGAAAATCGTGCGGATAATTATCAAAAGATCAGTATGATTTATGGACTGAATGGAAATGAAAACGAGGCACGCCGTTTCAGATCCTTTGCCGAACAATCCCGGCACGAGAGTTGAGCAGATGGAAATGAGACGTCCGAATCGAAAGGGTGTTCTAAAGGTGGCGGTGTTTCTGATAGCCGGTCTATTGATGTGCGCAAGCTGTGATGACGGTGAAAAAACAGTGGATAAAGCCACCGGGAGCGAAAATATAAAGCAGCGTCCAGCAATGGAAAAGGACGTTGGAAAAACCGATGACCAGCAGGCCTATCAATATCATGAAATTGCCAGAAATGGCGCATATGTGGCCTATGAAGATGGTATTGTCAGGGACACCGCCACTGATCTTGAGTGGGTTGCAGGGCCGGACAAGGATACCAATTGGGAGGAAGCAAAGTGGTGGGTGAACGGCCTTAAAATTGGCGGCGGTGGATGGCGGATGCCAACCATGGATGAATTGGAGAGCCTGCACATACAGGGAACCGGAGAACGAAACATGACCCCCCTATTAAAGACGACCGGATGGTGGATATGGTCAAGTGAAACCGAAGGGCCTAAAAAAGTCTGGTATTTTGACTTCTACAGTCGCATCAGGGACTGGACCACCGGCGACTTTTCAAACACCGCTCGTGCCTTCGCCGTACGCCCCCGAAGCGAATGATAATTTCCCTATTACCTCCTGGAATCATAAAGACAGCTAACGGATTCAGTCCCGTTTCGGCCATTCGACACCCTCCTCTTCTTGGGCAAAATAGCAGAATCTGTTCCAATTAAATTCCTTATGAGAAACGGGACATCGAAGTTTTACCTTGTGATCCGTCACACCGATCACTTCCCAGTCGCCATTTCTGGGGCCGCCGTCAATATGTATTTTTTGACCCACCTCAAAGGGAAAAGGCTTGAATGTGATAACGCTGGTTGCTGCCATGGCGTAACCCTCCTTGAAATCGGTTCCATCTGTTTGATTCCTGGATAGACCTTTAAACAAAAAATGTAAACTTTTTTTGCCAAAGTTTCAAAACCGTCACTTGCCTTTTTTGCATAAATTTGTGAGGCTGTTTTTATGGCAAGCGTCACCATTAAAAAAGAGCTTTTTCCGGCGCTGATGAAGAAGGGTATCATTTATGACACAGAGAATCTTGATTGTTGAAGATAACAAGGATCTGGCCCATCTGCTTGAGCTGCACCTGCGGGATCTTTCCTATGATGTCACCCTTTCCTTTGAGGGTCCCAAAGGTCTCGCCAAGGCTGAGTCCGGGGATTACGATCTCATCATCCTTGACCTCATGCTGCCGGGCATGGACGGCCTTGAGATTTGCAGGCGTTTGAGAAACCGACCCGTCTATACCCCCATCCTGATGCTTACGTCAAAGTCTTCCGAACTGGATCGGGTAGTGGGTCTTGAGATGGGAGCTGACGACTACGTGGTCAAACCCTTCAGCGTTAGAGAATTGATGGCCAGGGTGAAGGCCATCTTTCGACGCACCGAGAGTTTGAAAACCGACGGCTCGGCGGACGGCAGGGAAATCATCCGCACCGGGGGTCTCGTCATAGACCCTGAAAAACGGAATGTCACGCTCAAGGGCAAACGGGTTGAACTGACGGCAAAGGAGTTTGAGCTCCTTCACTATTTTGCCAAAACTCCCGGCAGAGTCTATACCCGCAGCCAGCTGCTGGATCAGGTCTGGGGATACGGCCATGACGGTTATGAGCATACGGTCAACTCCCATATCAACCGCTTGAGAAGCAAAATAGAGGAGGACCCGGCGCACCCGGTTTATGTGCTCACCGTCTGGGGGGTCGGATATAAGTTCACGGAACCTCAAGCATTCGAGGCGTAATCCATATGTTTAAATCACTCTATTCCAGACTGGCGGCAGTGCTGGCAGGCCTGTTTTTTCTGGTGGGTCTCGGCTTTGTCGCCTTCACGGTATTCTCCACGGGGATGTACAACCAGGAGGTCAATCAGAAGTTGAATGCCCGTCTGGCGGAGCAGATCGTAAAAGAAAAGCTACTCATGGAAAACAACCGCATCAATCGCACGGCCCTGGATGAAATCTTCCATATGCTGATGGTTATAAATCCTGCCATCGAAGTCTATCTGCTGGATCCACAGGGACGCATCCTGGCCTTTTCGGCGCCCAGGGAAAAAATAAAGCGAAAAGGCATTGACCTTGTCCCCGTCCAAAAATGGATCGAGGACAGGCCGAAAATCCCGATCCTGGGGGACGACCCCCGCAGCCTGAACGGCAAGAAGGTCTTCAGTGCAGCCCGTATCCCTGAAAAAGGACCCCTCGAAGGATATCTTTATGTGATCCTCGGCGGGGAGAGTTACGACAGCGTTCTCCAGAAAATGAAAGGCAGCTATATTCTCCAGTTAAGCGCTTGGATGATTCTGGCAGGACTCATGTTCGCACTGATTGCGGGGTTGATTATTTTTGGGTTCATGACCGGACGCCTTCGTCGTCTCGCCAGCGCCATGGACACCTTTCGGAAAAGCCAGCACATAGACACCCTAAATTTTCCTGATGAAAAAGAGATTGATCCAGCCGATGAAATCGACCTTCTCACCGCCTCCTTCAACCAGATGGCGGAGCGAATTCAGACGCAAATGGACCAACTGAAAGCCTCGGATAACACCCGCCGTGAGATGGTGGCGAACGTATCCCATGATCTGCGTACGCCCCTGGCGACCCTTCGCGGTTATGTTGAAACCCTGCTGCTTAAGGAAAAAGACCTCAGCACGGAAAAACGACGATATTATCTGGAAATCGCCATAAAACACTGTGAGCGATTGAGCAAACTGGTGGATGAACTGATGGAGCTTGCCAAACTGGAGAGTCTCGAAACCGAGGTTCAAAAAGAATCCTTTCACCTGGGAGAACTTGCGCAGGATGTGATTCAAAAATTCAGGCTGAGGGCCGAAGAAAAAGAGATCACCCTCAAAACGGACATTGAAAAAGATATGCCTTTAACCCATGCGGATATCGGGTTAATCGAAAGGGTTCTTGAAAATCTGCTGGAAAATGCCATCAACTATACACCGGAAGGGGGAGCGGTCGGTCTGTCTATCAAACTTGAAAACGACGAGATTTCCGTAGCGGTGAGCGATACGGGGACGGGAATACCGGAAGCCGAAATTCCACAGATTTTTGAGCGCTTTTACAGGATGAACAGAGGCAGGGGACAAGGTGGCGGACATCATGGACTGGGCCTGGCCATCGCCAAACGGATCCTTGAACTCCATCAGCGTTCCATCCATGTAAAAAGCCTCCTTAATTGCGGCACAACCCTGTCCTTCAGCCTCCCTGCTTTTCCAATGGAGGGCATTTAAAACAAGCCTATGGACCCGCCGCTATGGCGGCGGGTCATGGACACCACTATTTCCCGTTGAAAAAATGATTCTTGAATTCCGGATAACCTTCTTTTTCAAGGTCCTCCACGGGTACAAATCGTAGTGATGCCGAATTGATGCAATATCTCAAACCCGTGGGCGCCGGGCCGTCCGGAAAAACATGGCCCAGGTGAGAATCCCCATGTTTGCTGCGCACTTCCGTGCGAACCATGAACAGGGTTCGGTCTTCTATTTCTACAACATTTTCAGGCACCAGCGGTCGGATAAAGCTGGGCCAACCGGTGCCTGATTTGAATTTCTCGCGGGAACTGAAAAGCGGTTCACCCGACACCACATCCACATATATCCCCACCCTTTTGTTATCCCAATATTCATTATCAAAAGGGGGCTCCGTTCCGTCACGCTGAGTGACCTTGTATTGCAGGGGTGTCAGTCTCTTCTTTAATTCCGCCTGCGAAGGTTTTGCATATTTCCCGCCGACCTTTTTGTCTGTAAAATCGAGGACCTCTTTGTTCCAATGACTCTCGATAGACTGATCACAGGACTGTAATACCGCGAAAGACGCTCCAGCTATCGCGAGCGACAAAATGAATAACATGGTTTTCATAATATGGTCTCCTTATCAAAAAAAGGTTTGCATTTACGATGCGCTCAAATTTTCGGGTGGCGGGTCAACAGCCTCCACCCCTTTCAACCAAAATAACCATGAAAACGGAAGAAGTTATCACGAAAGGTTCAAATTTCAGTCACAAGAAACACGAGGAGAGCTGCGCTTTGAGGTCAAGACCTTCGAACCGTGTTTCAATTTAAACCTTGAGTTTACGTTGGCAAGTTGTGATAATGGATGGATGAAATGGGTCCTGCCAGATGGGAAGACCTCCAAGAATATGCAATGGCGGTGAACGGATGACAACAAAAAAGAAGTTGCAACCGAACAAGAAACTCGCTGCCGTCTGTGGCCTGTTCTGTCCCGCCTGTACGCTTTATATCGGCACAACGGAAAACGAGCCGCAACGGTTGACGGCTGTTGCAGAGGTTTACAATACACCACCTGAAGTATGGGAATGTCACGGGTGTCGATCTGAAAAGCGCAGCTACTTCTGCAAGAATAAATGCAAAATGGTGGATTGTGCCAAAGAAAAAGGCATCGACTTTTGTGTGGAATGCGAAGAATACCCCTGTGATGAATTGCGAGAGTTCAAGGAGCTACGTCCCCATCGAATCGAACTGTGGGAAAACCAGGAGCGGATCAAAGAGGTGGGTTACGTCAAATGGTATGAAGAAATGCTGGCGCACTACGCCTGTCCCCAGTGCGGGGCCATCAACTCCACCTACGATCTCAAATGCCGTTCATGCGGAACAGAACCCAGTTGCACCTATGTGGAGCGGCACAAAAATGAGATCCTTTCCTATTTGTTAAAAAAGCAGTGAAGCCAAAGGAAAAAACTGAAAAGGACCCCATACAACGCAGGGATCTGTTCAAGGAATTGCATCGAAAGGTGGCGGAATTCAGCGGCAATCCATTTTATGCCCTGATGATGGACAGTTTCATGTTAAAAAGGCAAGAATAGCGCGATCCCGAACCTCATTTTCCCCAAAGATGATGGAATAATGGTTCATACCCGGCAGATCAACGGATTTTGCATCGGCTATTTCTTGCACCATCCGGTTTGCGTCTTCCGCAGGCAAAACCATATCCTCTTCCGAGAGAATCCCTTCGGTTGCCCGCAAAATCAACACCGGACAGGCAATCTTCGGGTACATCAGCGACGCGTCAAATAAGCGAATGTTGGAAACCTCCTCCCGAATGGGGCCCACCGGGGTTCGGGCTCTTACACCACCTTCCGTCTCTTCGACTTCGTAACGGAAATAATTTTCCAGAAACCCGGTCCAGGGTTGTAGAAACGGTGCCTGTTTCAGGGGCGCCGTGTAGTCTTCGTAAGAGGGGAAAACCTGCCCGAGCCGGTCAATGGAAGGTTTGATGGCCTGCTCGATCTTGTCCCAGCGGGAACTGGAGAGATGACCGGCACCGTCCACAAGGATCAGTTTTTTAACCCGGTGGGGATACCGTACGGCAAAGGCTAAAGAGACATAGGCACCCAGTGAATGGCCCATGAGCGTGATTGTTTCCAAATCCTGATCTTCCAAAACGCCCTGCACGTCCCGCGCATGCTGATCGATGGAATACCCGGTTGGCGGTTTGTCCGAATGCCCCCTGCCCCGCAAATCCATGGCCAGGACTCGAAAATCGGGCACCAGCCCCGAAACGATTCGATCCCAGCAACGGCAATTAGCCGAAAGACCGTGGATGCAGAGGATATTGTCCCCCCTTCCTTCCCAAATGGCCAGTTGGATTTCAAGCCCGTCACCCTTAGCCTTTTTCATGGTCGGTTCGGTCATGAATACATCGCTCCTTCAGAAATTGGAAATGACTATTTTAAAAAACCTTTGATCAGCGAACAGATGGTATCGATTTTTTCCAAAATGGCGCCGTGGCCTGCCTCGGGGATGCATACGATCCGGGAATTCGCCATTTCCCTGCTCATCCAGGTCATCTGCTCATGAGGCGTAATGATGTCCTCCTGGGCCGCAATCAAAAGTGACGGATGCCGGATATTGGAGATCTCGTTTCTGATATCCCAGTGGGTATTGGAAGATGCCAGTCGGATAAAGGCGTCAAACCATTCCCGGGTCAGATATTCTTTGAAAACCTGCCGTCTGGCATGCAGCCAGTCGTAGTGCTCGTTATAAAATTTCCGTGAATAGATGGGAATGAGCGCCAGATCAAAAAAGGCTTCACCATCGTAGAGCCCGGCGGCCCGTCTCCACATATCACCCATGGAGCGCAGATATTGATCCACATGGGCTGCCGTGTTGGCCAGAACCAGGCGATTAACCATCTCAGGGTGTTTAAGTGCCGCAATCATGGCCACCTGTCCCCCATAGGAGACCCCGAAAAGGTCTGTTCTTTCAATATTCAGATGGTCCAGCAAATTTTTCAGATCTTCCCCATGAATGCTGATATCATACCCTTCCTCCAGCCGCGCCGACTGTCCCTGGTCGCGCATGTCGTAGACAATGACCTGAAAATGGTCTTTTAAAAGGGGAATATGCTCAGCCCAGCTGAGAGTGTTCATCATAATACCGTTTAGAAGAACGAGGGGTGCTCCTTCGCCGTGAATTTCGTAGTAGATACCAGGGTTTTCAAGAAACATCCGATTCACCTTTCTTTGATCCATCCCACGATTTTGGGGATAATGGTTTTATAGGACGTGCTTCCCACAAAGATCCCCACATGCCCCGTGTCCACCCCCAAGGTTGTAACATCTTTCGATCCCACCGCTTTGGAAAGGGGTTTGGCGGAAGCTGGCGGTGCCAGGTAATCATTTTTGCCAAAAACATTTAAGAGCGGACATGTAATATTGTGGAGATCCACCCTTTGACCTCCCAGAACGAGGCGGTTCTGTATGAGGAGGTTCTGCTGCAGCAGGTCTCTGATCCATTCCCGAAAAGCCTCTCCCGCCATATCAGGACTGTCAAATATCCATTTTTCCATGCGGAGGAAAGTGCTCACCTGTTTCGGATCTTCTACCATATCCAGAAACTGGACATATTTGTTGACCGTGGCAACCGGCACCACCAGCAAATAGAGGATATTGGCCAAGTCTCCCGGCAGGTTACCCATCCCTTCACCCAGTTGATCCAAATTAAAGCCCCGGGCCCACAGGAAGAGCCCCGCATCATCAATGTCGAAGCGGGTCGGCGTGGCCAGGGTGACGAGGTTTTGAACCTTTTCAGGATGAAGTGCTGTGTACATCACCGAGAAGGTGCCCCCCATGCAGACACCCATGAGATTGATTTTTTCAATTGAAGGGGTTTGAGCCAGGATCCACTCGACCGCATTATCCAGATATCCATTCACATAATCATCCAGGTTAAGGAAGCGGTCCGCACCGGTGGGATAGCCCCAGTCAATGAGATACACATCCACACCTTCATTGAGCAGGTTCTCGATAAAACTCCTCCCCGGTTCCAGATCCAGCATAATGTGCCGGTTGATGAGCGCATAGACGATCAAAACGGGCGTGGCGTGCACATCCTCCTTTTCCCTCCGGCCTTCATAATGAAGAAGCCGCATCTTGTCTTCCCGGTACACAACCTCCGCCGGGGTCGTGGCGACCCGGTAATCGAGATCACTTGTAAGCACTTGGCCCGCTTGAAGAATTTTTTCCGGAAATTCCTTCAGATCCTGCGCAATGCTTTTGATTATTTTCTCGTAAGACATATCCTTATCTGTGCGCATCGGCCAGAGACGCTTCAAGGGCCTGGACTTTTTGGTTGAGGTTCTCGATCCGGACCTCGTGATCACGAATAACCGAAGCCTGCTGCCGCATCTTTCTTTTCAGTTCGTAAATACCCCGGTACACATCTTCCATTTCCCTGGAGGTGGGAATCGATAAGGATTTCAAAAAAATATCGTTCACGATATCGGCCTTTTTTTTGAAATTCAGGTATTTTTCGACCACATCCACCACCATCTGAACACCTTCGGGAGACTTGATGTGGGCATCGTATTTTTCGTCTAAAAGGCTCACGGCCGCGTCATAAATCTCTCTGGCGCTCTTGAAATCTTCGCCGGTACCGTCCTTCTCCTTAACCGTTCGCATCAGTTCTTCAAAGGCATCTTTTAATGGGATATTAAATTTAATGGTGAAGTCACCTAGAGCCAACAAGAATCGATTAAAAGCATCCGTTGCAGCCATGGCCTGCTGAAAGGATTCCCTGGTAATACCGAACTGAGGGGTTTTGAAGAATCTCCCCACACTCTCTTCGTAAAATGAAAAAGTGCGCCGGGTCATGTCGTGATAGATGTCTTTTAAGGTTGCATCGGTCTCAGTCCCGTCATCCCTGGCGCTGAACGCCTCCATTGCGGCATTCATGAATCCCGTATAGATTTCCCCGCTCTTGATTATTTTCTCCATGATATCAATCATTTAATATCTTACCGTATTCTTCCTTGAGAATGAACTTCTGAACTTTCCCGGAAGCGGGTGTTCTGGGAAGCGCGTCCACTACCACCAGATATTTGGGACGCTTGAATTTCCCCAACCGGTCTTCCAGGTGATCCAGCAAATCCGAAAGTGTGAGCGTCTTGCCGGGCTTCAACTCCACGATGGCTTTGCCCACTTCACCCCATTTTGGGTCCGGTACACCGATGACCGCCGAACCTATAACGGCCGGATGCGTTTCGATGGCCCGTTCGATTTCCGCCGGGTATATGTTGGCACCTCCGGAAATAATCATATCCTTGAGCCTTCCCACAATGGCCATATGTCCGTCGGAATCGATCTTGCCCAGGTCCCCCGTATGAAACCATCCATCAATGATCGCTTTTTCCGTGGTTCCAGGCTTATTGAGGTAACCCGCGCACACGTTGGGACCTTTCAGAAGAATTTCCCCTTCCTCGCCCTGAAGGACCTCCCCACCGTCAGGCCCCACCAGCTTCACATCCAGATAGGGCATGGGGTGTCCGATGGTGCCCAGCTTGCCGTTGGCCAGAAAGCAGTTTGGACCGACCTCCGTAAGACCGTAGCCTTCCCGGATATGAACCGATTTCTGCGCTTTAAAAGCGTTAAAGATGGTTTCACCGAGAGGTGCACCGCCCGAGACCATGAAGCGAACCTTTGAAAAGTCGGTGTCGGCGAATTTGGATGAATCCATGAGCATTTGAAACATGGTGGGCACGCCGAAAAAAACCGTTACCCCCTCATTTTGGATCAGATCAAGGATCAGGTCCGCATCAAAAGATTGAATCAGGATGTTAACCCCCCGGCTGAGAAAAATGGGGAGGGTAAAGACGTTCCAGCCGGCCGTGTAGAACATGGCCGCGTGCAGAATGGTCTTGTCGCCCGGCCTTAAACCCCATCCTGCAATGGTGTTGAAGGCATTCCAAGTCAGCATACCGTGGGTGAGCAGCACCCCTTTCGGAAGACCCGTGGTGCCCGAGGTGTAGATAATCAGTTGAGGGTCATCAGCCTGAATCTCCACCTCCCGGAGGGGGCCGGTGGGAAGAGAATCCCAGATTTCCGGCAGAGAAACGCCGATGGTACGGTCCGGGTCCAGGCAAACATAATGGGGAACGCTGATGTCCGCCTTCAGGGCGGCCACCACTTCCTGATGCTGCCGGTCAAAAAAGATGGCCTTTGGCGTGCTATCCTCCAGAAAATAGATAAACTCTCCTCTGGCCAGACGGAAATTCAGCGGAACCAGAACAGCACCCAGACGGCTGAGGGCAAGGAAGAGAGTGATGTATTCCGTTCGGTTGAACGACAGGCAGGCCACACGATCCCCTTTTGCAATCCCCAGTTCCCCGCGCAGAAAATGGGCCATACGGCTGGATTCCTGCAGAAGCGCCCCATAGGTATAACGCCGCTTGGTGATGGCATCCACAAGGGCTTCACTGCCCGCAAAAGCCCGTCCCCAGCGGCCGATACAGTCTCCGTAGATCATGGTTCATTACCTCATATCTGCATTTCAGGTTTCAGTTCTCTTTTGGGCCATCCGTTCCTTTACCGATCCGATGACACCCCTTGGGAAAAAAATGACCACCAGAATGAAAAGGATACCGAACAGGAGGAGCCATCGCTCCAGGATA
Source organism: Deltaproteobacteria bacterium (assembly GCA_022340265.1). Lineage (GTDB taxonomy): Bacteria > Desulfobacterota > DSM-4660 > Desulfatiglandales > Desulfatiglandaceae > NaphS2. The sequence continues at coordinate 16,071 of JAJDOH010000153.1, forward strand.
TTGTGCAGCAGCACGGCATCGGGAAACAGATCTTTTGCCAGATGCTCCAGATCGGGAAGGAAGGTCTGCGTTATCTTCAAAAAGGCGGCACCGATGATTCCGCCGTAAAGGGTTCCCATGCCGCCGATGATGACCATCAGCAGCACATCCAGCATAATGGTCATGACCCCAAGGCTCGACTCGGGATTCACGTATTCCATCCACATGGCATACAACCCGCCGATGAGAGCGGCCATAACGCAGCCAAATGTGATGGAGATGCTCTGATAAATGAAGGTCCGGTTGCCCAGGGCCTCCGCACGCTGGGCGTTGTCCCGAATGGCCTGAAGCACACGACCCAGGGGAGAATGGGTGAACCGGAGCATGGCCATAAAAAGTGCCGTACAGGAGAACAGGATGAAATAGTAGGTGATCACTTTGCCGGTAATCTCGATCCCCATAAAATCTCCCAAGGAAAAGGCAACCGAAAAAATCCCCGGCGACATGAAGCTGATGCCGTCTTCACCCCCCGTAAGTCCGCTCAGTTTGGTGGCAAGCACGATAGCAAGTTCCGCAATGGCCAGGGTGATCATGGCAAAAAAGATGGCTTTTACCCGAAGCGTGAGAAGACTGATCAGCAACGCCAGAATCCCTGCAAACACGGCCGCCGCCGCAAAACCCAAGGCCAGGTTGGCGTAGGAGGGCATGCCGTACTTGCCCATGAAAAAGGCCATGCAGTAGGCACCCATGCCGAAGAACATGCCATGCCCGAAGGAAAGAATTCCCGTGTACCCCAGAAGAATATCAAAGCTGGCCACCAGTGCTCCGAATATGATGATCTGGACGGCCAGATCGACGGTCTTGAAGGAAGGGAACAGAAACGGCACGAGGAGAAAGAGGACCAGGAGGCCGATCTTGAGAAAAAAACTTCCCCTGCGGTACTGTTTTCTTTTTTCCTCCATGTGGAACAACTGAACCGGTGTGGCTTCTGCCATTGCGCCTACCTCGCTACTTGCCGGCCTGAAACAAGCCGGTGGGCCGAATGAGAAGAATGATGATCATGATGAGAACGTTTGCCCCGGCGGCCGCCCAGGGGACCAGGTATGCCACATAGTTGTAACTGAGGCCCACGATCAACGCCCCCACGAGAGAACCGGTCACGCTGCCCAGGCCCCCGATAATCACCACAATGAATGCGAAAAGAAGATAGGTTCCGCCCATGTCCGGGTATACCTGAAGGCTGAAAACGCTCATGGCCACCCCACCCAGCGCCGCCAGTCCCGCCCCCGCGGCAAAAACCCCCGTAAAGAGCAGATAGATGTTGTGCCCCATGGCCTGAACCATGTCCCGATCCTCAACGCCGGCGCGAACAATGGTCCCCAATTTGGTTTTTTTGAGGATGAGCTGGATCGCGCCATAGACCACAGCACCCATGAAAATACAGATGATGCGGTAACGGCTGATGATAACGTCCAATATGTCCCAGTTGCCCGAAAAGGTTTGCGGAACGGTCATCACCTCATCGTTGGGCCCCCAGAATACGCGGATCAACTCCACCAGAACAATGGTTGAACCAAAAGTGATCAGAATCTGAAAAAGGTGGTTGCCATAGACCCTTTTCACCACCACCCTTTCAAGAATAATGCCCAGAACGGCCACCGTCACCATTGCAGCGGCGATGGCAACGAAAAAGACCAGAATGTTTTTGCTAACGGAGTCGGCCTCCACCCATTTCATCAGGAGTTGAAAGACCGTAAACCCCACATAGGCGCCCCATGCAAACAGGGCTCCATGGGCAAAGTTTAAAACATCCATCAGGCCAAAAATGATACTGACGCCGGAAGCCACCAAAAAGAGCAGCATTCCCATGGCCAGGCCGGCAATGGTCAGCGTCAGATAGATCTTTGGTGGTATCTGAAGAAGGGGCAACAGAAAAAGAACCCCCGCGCCCGCCATGGTAAGCTCCTGACTCCAACGCTTGAATACGGTTTCACCCATTGGCAGCTGCTCCTCTTTTAATCAATCCTCGACTTTGGAAATTCCCAGATACCGGCTCTGCAATTCCTCATTTTGGATGAGATCTTCCACCCGGCCGCTGTGAACCACCCTTCCATCATCCAGGATGAAGAAATCGTCCCCCACTGAACTGGCCATATAGAAATTTTGTTCCACCAGCACCACGACACTGTGTTCCTTGATCTGGTTGATGCTATCGATGACCACATCCACGATAATCGGCGCCAACCCTTTTGAAGGCTCGTCAATGAGCAGAAGGGAAGTATCGTTTACGATGGCCCTGGCAATGGCGAGCATCTGTTTCTGCCCGCCGCTCAAGGTCCCCGCCTTTGATTTCCAGAATTTCCTGAGCGCCTCGAACATGCCTAAAATCCGATCGAGCCTGGCGGAAGTGGCGTCATCTTCAGCCAACATGGCCACCCGCATGTTTTCCTCCACGGTCAGGTCCGAAAAGATCCCCATATGTTCCGGAACAAAACCGATTCCCATGCGAGCGATCTCATACGGTTTGTTCCGCTGAATTTCCTTTCCCTGGTAGATGATTTTCCCCTTTGCGGCCGGCAAAAGCCCCATCACGGTTTTAAGTGTCGTGCTTTTGCCCGCCCCGTTACGGCCGATAAGGACCGTCACCGCGTCGGCCCTTGACGTAAAGTTGACCCCCTGCAGAATATGGTGCTGCTCGATAAAGGTATGAACCTCCCGGACTTCCAGAATCGTTTTACTCACGCCTTGCACCTCCACCCAGATAGGCTTCCTGAACCGTTTTGCTCCTGTAAATTTCCTCAGGAGGGCCGTCGGCGATCAGTTCTCCTTCCTGAAGCACCGCAATGCTGTCCGACAGGGTCATGATCATATCCATTTTGTGTTCCACCAGGAGCATGGTGCGGGTTTTTTCGTCTTTGATCCGATGAAGAATATCCAAAATGGCCGGGACTTCTTCCTGACCCATGCCGGCGGTGGGCTCATCCAGAAAGAGGATCTCCGGCTTCAGGGCCAGGAGGATGGCAATCTCCAGTTTTCGCTGTTCCCCATGAGTAAGGGAGCTGGCGGCCATGGCCCACTTTTCCTCCAGAAGGACATTTTTCAAAAGTTCGTATGCCTCGTCCTCCATGTGGGAAAAATGGAGATAGTTTTTCCAGAAGTTGAGACCGACCCCTTCACGTGACTGAATGGCGACGCGAACGTTTTCGAGAACCGTCAGAACGGGAAAGATATTGGTCAACTGAAAAGAGCGACCCATTCCCAGTCGGGTCCTGGTCACGGCGCTTAAACCGGTGATCTCTTTCCCTTTCAGGAAAACACTTCCGTCGCTCGGCTTGTACTGGCCGGTCATCAGGTTGAACAGAGTGGTCTTTCCGGCACCGTTGGGTCCGATGATCGACTTTAAGACAAACGGCTCCACCTTCAGATTCACCCGGTTCACCGCCACGTGACCGCCGAAACGGATGGTCAGGTCTTTGGTTTCCACAATTGATTCTGCCGGCATCATAATCACCTTGGATTTTGGTTCAGTTCTTCAGTCACACCAAAAAAGCGTTTCAACGGGCCAGACCACGCGGACAGAGAGGTCCGCGTGGTCAAAGGGAAGATTTACAGCCCTACTTCTTGTTGGCGATGGGCGGCGCCACCTCTTCCATGGGCAGCACCTTTGTCAGAACGGGAATGGCCCATTCCACATCGGGTTTGGTATCCAGTTGAAACGCGTACATTTCCTGAAGCGCTTGATGATCTTCCTTTCTGAATTTCATCATGCCCTTGGGAGTCATGAACTCCATCCCCTCCATGGTAGCGATCAGCGTCTCGGTATCGGTTTTACCACCTGTTTTTTTGAGGGCCTCCACCACGGCGCCGGCTGCGGCAAACCCGCCACAGGTGAAGAAGTCGGGCGGCTCATTGAACCGTTTGTAATGCTCTTTTACCAGCCAGTCGTTGACTTCGTTCTTGGGAATTTCATAGTAGTAGTAAATGGAGCCTTGCATCCCTTTCAATGGCTTCATTACTTTGAGAGCGGCCAGGACGTTTCCGCCGCTGGCAATCTGGATGCCGTATTTATCCAGCCCGGCTTCGATCAACTGGGGAATGGGACCCCCTTTTCCGGCCCAGATGACCCATACGTACTTGGGTTCCGGTTTGTCTTTAAGCGCCTCGATGATCCGTTGGATGGGGGCGGTGAAGTCGGTCCCCTTCGGGTCGCAGTACTCTTCGGCCACCACCTTGGCGCCCAGTTTTTCAGCAGCCGCTTTGTAGGCCGCGATGCCGTCCTTGCCGAAGGCATAATCCTGGCCGATGCAGGCGATGCTCACTCCCGGAGCCGCTACGGCCGCAGCATTGCTGATGGCGTCCTGGCTGGAGTTCCGCCCGGTTCTGAAGATGTAGCGATTCCAGTTTTTTCCGGTAATGGAATCCGCAACCGCCGGTTCAACAATGAGAATTTTCTTGAACTGCTGGGCCACCGGCAGAACGGCCAGGGCAACGCCGCTGCTGGTGGGACCGATGGCCAGGTCCACCTTGTCGTCATTGTAAAGTTTGGTCAGGAGCATCTTGGCCCTGGCCGCCTTTAACTGGGTGTCTTCCACAATCAATTCCACGGGCCTTCCGGCGATTTTATTGGTCCCGCTGGTAAAATATTCAAGCCCCATCTTGAATCCCGTGACTTCCGCCTTGCCGTAGATTTCATACGGTCCGCTAAGTCCCTGAATGATGCCGATCTTGATCGGTTTTTCCGCCATGGCAGGAAATGCCATAAAGGCCGAAACCGCCACTGCCAACACTAAGATACCAAAAAATTTTCTTCCGTTCATTTTGCTCTCCTTTCCTGAATCGTGTTGTTTTGTTGTTCATGTTCTATCAGCAGACCCGGTCCGATCCGGGCAGCTGACGCTTCCATCCCTTTATGATCGATCATGTTCCTGTCTCAAGACGTTCTTTAAAACCTTCCCTGCCGCATTGCGAGGAAGCGTCCCGGTAAAGGCCACACGCTTGGGAATCTTGTACTTTGCCAGCCGCTCTTTCAGATGTGCAATCACCGTTTCTTCCGTAAGGATCTCACCTTTCTTTAAAACCACCACCGCCTTGCCCACTTCGCCCCATTTCTCATCCTTGATGCCGATAACGGCCACTTCGGAGATCTGCGGCAGCTGATAAAGGGCATCTTCCACTTCCGCCGGATACACGTTTTCACCGCCGGAAATAAACATGTCCTTTTTCCGTTCCACAATGGTGAGATCTCCGTCACGATCCATGCGCGCCAGATCCCCGGTATGAAACCATCCCCCCGCGTAGGCCTCTTTTGTGGCATCGGGCCGGTTCCAATATTCCCTGAGCAGATTGGGGCCCCGTATCACCAGTTCTCCCACCTGATCCGGGGGCACATCCTTCAATTCGTCATCCACTACACGGGCCTCCACATGCATGAGCGCTTTGCCGATGGAACCCGCTTTTTTAAGGGCCGATCCCTTTTCCAGGGTGGCGATGCTGGGGGCCGCCTCGCTCATGCCGAACCCCTGTTGCAGAATAATCCCCTGATCGGCATATTGATGCACCAGACTGACGGGCAACGGTGCACCGCCGCTCATGACAACCCGCACCTTTTCAAAGGCTTCTTTTTTAAAACCGGGGTGCTGGATGAGAAACAGAAAGATGGCGGCCACACCGAAAAAGAGGGTAATGTTTTCGGTTTCAAGGAGCACCAGGGTCCTTTCCGGCTCAAAGGTCTGCTGGATGACCACCGTGCCGCCCATGTAGAGCATGGGGAGGGTGAAAAGGCCGATGCCGCCGATATGGAACATGGGAAGCAACGCCAGGTTGCGGTCGTTGGCGGTGAACCCCATGTCTACGGTGAGGTTGACCGCATTCCAGAAACTGGCTCCCTGGGTCAAAACCGCTCCCTTGGGCTTGCCGGTGGTACCGGCGGTGTACATGATAATATGGGGCGTATCCAGATCCGGTGGTCTCTCCGGCGATGGCTCCATGTCGCTTTGTGCCTGCAAAAGCGGTTCACAGGCCTCGGCCCCACCTATGGCTTCATAGCCCAGAACCACCAGCTGTTTGAGCTCGGTTTTGGCCCTGAGGCTTTCGGCTGTTTCCAGGAGATCCGGATGGAAAAGAAGGGTCTGTGCACCGCTGTCTTTCAAAATGAAGGCCAGTTCCGTAGGCGTCAGGCGCCAATTCAAGGGAACCAGCATGACCCCCAGTTTGGCGGCCGCCATGATGGTTTCCACATATTCCACACAATTGATGCTCAGGATGCTCAGTCGGTCGCCGTTTTTAAGGCCCAGCCCCTCAAGCACCCTGCCAAGGCGGTTTACGCGCCTGTTCAGTTGCCCGTAGGTCAGCCGTTTTTCGCCATCCACCACCGCCTCTTTATCCGGTGTAAGGATGGCTCTTTTTGTCAGCCAGGAACCGATTCCGGGTACCATTCTTTACCCCTTTCCTTTCCCAAAAACCTTTTTCATGAGCTGAACCATGTTGTTCGAAAAATTCACCACGGTGCTGAGCCCCTCTTCATCCTTTTCCGCGTCCCTTGCGCCCCCCGCACCGGCCATGCCCACATTCCAATAGGTGGATCCCGGTACCGTTATGCCATTGATGAAAAACCACAACAACAGCTGGGAAAAAGCCACGTTGTGCCCGGCACGCCGCGCCACCGTAATGGGACCGCCCACCTTGCCTTCAAGAAATTTATCGTTCCAGTAGGCCACAAAAGTGGCCCGCGCCAAAAGGGCCATCATCTGCGGTACCACGGAGCTGAGATAAACGGGGGACCCCAGGATCAACCCGTCGGCTTCCTGCATGGCCGCCAGGATGTCGTTAAAATCATCCCCCTTGATGGTGCAGTATCCCTTTTTGACGCAGTCATAACACCCGGTGCACGGTTTGACCTCTTTTCCGCGCAGGGAAATGAGCGTCGTTTCAAAGTCGGCGTCCTTGAAAACCGACAAGGCCTTCTCCACATACGCCAGCGTGTTGCTTTTGGGTCTCAAACTCCCTGCAATGCCCAGCACTTTCATTTTTCATTCTCCTCCGCTGAGGGGCGAACGATCATTCGGCCCCGCCCACCAACTGTGACATATCAGCCGTCGTTTCAAGGACACCTTGGCGCAACTGCTTTTTCATGAGATCCCGAAAAAAATCATGGTCGAAACAGCGGCTGAACTGTTCGCCTTCAATTTTCATCCCCTGCGCCAGAGATCCGGACCGGGAAGCGTGAACCGCCTGCTTGGCCAGAGAAAGGGCATATTGGGGCTGCCTCAAAACAGGCTTAAGGAGCTTTTCCACCCCTTCTTGAAGCCCATCCTTTTTCACCACCGAATGAACCAGGCCCATTTCCGCCGCCTCCAGTCCCTTATAAAGCCTCCCGCTCAGGATCATTTCCATGGCACGGCCGGAACCCACCAGCCTGGGCAGCCGCTGCGTCCCGCCACCACCGGGAATGAGCCCCACCTTCACTTCCGGCAGGCCGATCCGGGCATCCTCCGTGGCCACGCGGAGGTCGCACGCCATGGCGAATTCAAAACCGCCGCCAAAACATAGTCCGTTAATGGCGGCCACCAGAATCAGGGGACTGGCCTCCATGCGAATGAACAGGCCCTGAATCCGAGCGGAAAATGCCGACGCCGCTTTTTTGTCACACTGCATCATTTCGATACCGTCGGCACCACCGATAAAATGGGTATCCCCTGCCCCCGTAAACATAACGGCACGGACATCGGTCCGTTCCAGTTCATCCAACAGGCGTGTCATTTCCGCCATCAGTTCGGAATTGATGGCGTTTCGGTCCCTGGGCCGATGGATGGTCACCCGGCACACGTTCCCGTTCGGTTCCACCATCAGATGTTTGAATGGTTCATTCATCAGGTTCCTTCTCCCAAATCTAAATCACAAATCCCCCGTTGGGGCTCAACACCTGCCCGGTCATGAAATCGGCTTCGGGCGATGCCAGATAGGCCACCAGCGAACCGATCTCTTCCGGTTCTCCCAGACGTTTTAGGGGCGTTTTCTTAATCACATAATCTGAAAATCCTCCCGGTAAGCCGCTCAGCATGGGGGTTTCGATATACCCGGGCGCAACAACGTTGACCCGGATGTTGTGACGGGCCGCCTCTTTGGCCAGGGTTTTTCCCAGCATGTTCACCCCGCCCTTGGATGCGCTGTAATGAAGCGCGCCGGGTGTGGGGGTGAGAGACGCCACCGAACTGAAGAGGATGATGCGGCCGGTTTTGTGATCCTTCATCCAGCGCACCGCCTCGCGACAGACGTAAAACATGCCGTCCAGATTAACCCCCATCATCTGACGCCACTCCTCGTCGGTCATCTCTTCCACAAAAACCGTCCGTCCCAGCACGGCCGCGGTGTGGACCAGAAGATCCAACCGCGCCGTCTCATTTTTCAGTTCTTCAAAGAGACCTGCCACGGCATCACTTTCGGAAATATTCACGGAAAAGGCGGCTCCCCGTGCGGCCGGGACCTCGATGTTTGAGAGGGTCTCACGGGCCGCCGCCAGATGAAGATCTGCCACAAAGACCAGAATGCCCATGCGGCCCAGGGCCATGGCGGCAGACCGTCCCATGCCGGAGCCGCCACCAACGATCAATGCCGTCCTGATTTCTTTGGTTTTCATATGCCTTGGCTCAATAATGCCTGGCAGTGGCAATTGATTTCTATTTAAATTCACAATTCGGGATGTTAGAGATCCCGCTGTTTTTCATAAGCCGTGGCCGGCTTTTCCGTCGGAAAAACCACCAGCCGCTCTGAATCCAATTGGTTGATGATGCCCCGGGCAACCGCTTTGGGGGAATCCATGAATGTCTTGTATTTCTCCACCTCGGGCGCCATTTCCTCGGCCCCCGGAGAGACCTCGAAGAACTCCGTGGAGGTGAGGTGCGGACAGACGGCCAGAACCCTGATGCCGCTCCCTTTCAGATCCATGGCCAGCCCCCGGGAAAACCCGACCACCGCGTGCTTGCTGGCCACATAAGGGGTGACGTTGCCGGAGTGGGCAATGAGCCCTCCGATGGACGCAATATTGACGATGAGACCCTGATTTCGGTCCTGCATATGGGGAAGCACTTCCCGGGTGAGAAATACGGTGGAAAAGAGATTTATTTCGAAAAGCCGCCGCCAGAGGGCTTCGGTGCTGGAGAGAAAGTCGCCGTACATTCCCAGGCCGGCGCTGTTGATGAGAATGTCGATTCTGCCCCATCGCTTGATGCATTGATCCGCCAGGGCCTTTCGATGGTCTTCCGCCACAAGATCACCCGGCAGGACGAGTGTTTCGCCCGAACAGCCGGCGGCCGTCTCCTCCAGGCGATCCGGACGTCTGGCCGTCAAAGCGACCTTTGCGCCCGCCTCGGAGCACATACCCGCCAGGGCCTTGCCGATACCGGAACTGGCCCCTGTCACCAACACCACTTGTCCGTTCAGATTGACCATGGTGATAAGATCCTTTTCGAGACCTTCGCAACACGCGCCCTTTTGCCCAATCCCATTGAAAGCGGAAAACATCTTTCAAAGGTCTCTTTTCGAAATATGAATCAACTATCAATTTTTTCTACAGAACCATTTCTCCCCTGTCAACAAAAAAATGCATTTTCAAAAAATTTTATAAAAAAGGTTGGGAGTTTCGTCAGTTCGGTTGAAGCCCGAAAAGCGCAAATTCGATCATGTCTTTATAGAAGAGATCGTTGTTTTCAACCGCGTGGTCCGGATTCCAAACGATCTGCTTCAGTCCGATAAAATGGACGAGCCCCATGAGGGACCATGCCACAAAGGTTGGTGGAGAGCGTCTGATTTCATCCCTTGCCATGCCGCTTTCCAGTCCCTGAACATACCCTTCAGCCAGTTTGTGATAGTACCACATGGCCACCTCCCGGCTGATCATCTCACACTCGGGGACCACCCGGTAAATCTCGCGGTGCTGACGAATAAAGCGGAAAAAGGTCAACATGCCGACGCGTTCAATATCCCTGCGATCCTTTGTCAGGGAAGCTACCCGCTGGATCGCTTTTCTTAATTCGCGGTTGATGTATTGAACAAATCCGATCACCAGGTCACTCTTACTCTTGAAATGAACATAAAAGGTCCCCTGGGCAACCCCTGCATATCGGGTAATCTCGGAAATGCTGGCCCGGTTGATCCCATGACGGCCGATCACTTTTCCCGCTGCTTCCAGAAGGGCTTCCCGGGTTTTTTCCCCTTTTGTGAGCGGGTCCTTATTTTCGGGATGAAGGGGGGCGGCATCAGGGAGTAAAAAGAAGTCACGATCGGAAGGCCGCTGCCAGGGGGCGAGACCGCTGATCCCCGTCAAAACCAGATCCGTGATCAGATCCAGCATGTGATTGCGTGTAAAGGTTTCATGGGGAATCCCCCAGTCGAGGGTGTTGAAATAGCAGATGCCGATCAGGCCGTAGGCCACCACATCGATATCCAGGGAACGAATGTTGCCCGCCTGAAGTTCCCGGTTGAAGAAATCCCGGTAATACTGGGTGATGGCGTCGTAAAAGGCGATGGTCACCCGGTCGATGAGTTCCGATTCCCCTAAAATGCGGTGAAACGCAAAATTATCCCGCGTGTGATCCAACAGAAGGCCGATGACGCTTTTGAGACGCTCTCTAAATTCATGATGGCTTGGCGGCGAGGCTTCAGCACGTTTCTTGAATCGTGCGATGATCTCGTCGCTCAGTTCCAGGAACACCTGTTCCTTGTTTTTGAAATAGTGGTAAAAGGTTCCCATGGAAACGCCGCAGCGTCGGGAAATCTCCGATATGGAAGAGCCGTAATATCCCGTGTCCTTGAAAACCCCATGGGCCGCATCCAGAAGCGCCGAGCGGGTCGCCTCCCCTTTCGATTTCAGTGTGCGTGCATTACGGGATTTCTTTTTGGTCCTCGACATAAAAACCTCAGAAATGAATCACCTGTCATTTTTATAGGATATTCTCCTTTGAACCTCAAGCAAAATTTGTAAGCTGATGGATGTCCGGATGTCTTTTGACAAGGAAGATATCTTTTTGCAGAATTGAGACGTGTTTGATTTACAGGATTTTGTCCCGGCCGGAATTCAAAAAAAGGCAGGTTTTGCCCCGCCCTTTTTTGAACCTTTTCTATTCGGAAAAGGCCTTTATAAGCGTTGCGGGTCCCACCATGGAGACCCCATGGTAAGCCGCATCAAAGATTTCCTGGTCCGTCCAACCCAAACCCCGCAGCCGCTCCACGTCGTCTTTGCCGACTTTTTCGGGAGTTTTCACAACCTTCAGCACAAACAGAAGCAGTTCCTTCTGAAAATCTTCCAGCGGCGCCTCCTCCGGCCTTTCCCTGAGCGCCTTGAGCTCGTCGTCTGAAAAACCACCGGCCATTTTGAGCAACCCCTGGTTGAAGTTGATGCAGAACTCGTAATCGAGTTCGTTGGCAACGAGATATCGGATCATGCTCAATAAACCCGCATCCAGCTTTTCATGTCCCATATAGTACCGGATGATATTGCTTTGGGCCTGGGCAAGATCGGGGCTGGCACTCATCAAAAGGAGCGGCGCGGGGATGGGCACCCCTTCCGGAAAGATCGAATAGGCCTCGGCAACTTTTCCTGTAGCATCCTCCGGTTTTACGTGGTTCAATATAAACATCGTATCATCCTCCTTGGTTTGGGGTTTCGGTTTGAAAAATCAGAACATGAAATAAAAGTAAGTTCAGCCGGCGGTTTTTGCCAACAAAAAAACCGTCCTTTCCGGAAAATGACTTCCGTAGGAAACAATTTTGGGAGGGTTGAGTTGGAAATACAAGGTAAAATTGCGGTGGTTAGAAGAGCAGCAAGTGGGATCGGCTCGACCGGGGCCATCGCTCTCGCAAGGATTCATTGATCAGCACGCCCGAAAGCGGGAGGAGCGTGACAGGTCTCTCGAAGGGATTTTCACCCAAATGGCCAAGGAGAAGGCATTCTGAAGTTCCGCTGAGTGATGCCGGGTTTCATCGGAAATGGGAGGAAGAAAGTGCATTCAGGTGGGTGATAAAGCATGGCTTTTCTTCAGCGACGAGCATGGAGAAAATCGGATTGTGGGTCAAGTAAAAAGGAACTACATGTTTGGTATTGGTTTCAAATAAGAAAAATACTGGTACAAAAACGCGTTAATGGGTATGGTATGTCATTGGCTGAAACCGCAAGACAACTCTGCGTGTCGACCTCCGGGATTTCGCGGCTACTGCGCAGAGGATAATTTGTACGCTTTGTCAACAATGTCCCCCAACAAGAGAGACTTTCTCTAGAGTATGTTGTCCACGGGTAATCAGATTCTCAAACAGATCTTGAAACGGTACCATCTGGATGAGCGTATACTGACCTTGCTCCTTGCGGCATTCATCGGGTTTTTGAGCGGATACGGGGCCGTCCTTTTTCGCCTGTTGATTAAAGGTACTCAGTATGTTTTCTACGGACATACCGGAGATATTCTTGCCTTTTCCCATTCGCTCCCTTTGTATATTATCGTTGGAATTCCGTGCCTCGGGGGGCTTATGGTCGGTCTGATCGTGACCTTTGCGGCCAGCGAGGCCAAAGGTCACGGCGTGCCGGAAGTCATGGAAGCGGTGGCCCTCCGAAACGGCGTGATCCGGAAGCGAGTGGCCGCGGCCAAGATCATGGCCTCGGCCATCTGTATCGGGTCGGGCGGGTCAGTGGGACGTGAAGGTCCCATTGTACAGATCGGGGCCTCTCTAGGGTCCACTGTGTCACAATTGTTCAACGTTGCACGGGCGCATCAGAAGACCATGGTGGGGTGCGGGGCCGCCGCCGGTATCGCCGCCACCTTCAACGCCCCCATCGCGGGTGTCCTGTTTGCCCTGGAAATCCTCCTGGGTGACTTCGGAATCGCCTCCTTTTCTCCGGTGGTCCTCTCTTCCGTGGCGGCCACCACCATCTCCCGGCATTATTTCGGAGATTTCCCTGCATTTATCATCCCCGCCTATCATCTCAAGAACTTGTGGGAATTCGCGATCTATCCCTTCCTGGGGCTCTTTGCCGGTCTGGTGGCCGTTTTCTTTATCATCACCCTTTACAAGACCGAAGACCTCTTCGACAAAATTCCCATTCCCCAGTGGCTCAAGCCGGCCCTTGGAGGACTTCTCCTCGGTCTCATATTGATCAAATTCCCAGAGGTTTTCGGCGTGGGTTACGGTGCCATCAACGAGGCCCTCTTCAACAGGTTGTCCGGAGTTTTCCTGATCTCCCTGGTCTTTCTGAAAATCGCCGCCACATCCATCACCCTTGGGACCGGGGGATCAGGGGGCATCTTTGCGCCCTCGCTTTTCATAGGTGCCATGGCAGGAGGGTTTTTCGGGTGGGTGGTGAACTTGCTGTTTCCCTCTCTGAACGCATCCCCGGCGACTTACGCCCTCGTGGGAATGGGGGCTTTGGTGGCCGGAACGACCCATGCCCCCATTACCGCCATCATCATCATCTTTGAGATGAGCGGGAACTACAAGATCATCCTCCCCATGATGATCACCTGCATCCTGAGCACAATGCTGGCCTCCTCCCTGAAGAAGGGTTCCATTTATACGATCAAACTGCTGCGCAGGGGTGTGGATATCTCGGGCGGCATGGAACAGAACCTCCTGAGATCCATGGAGGTGGGACAGTTCATGACGAAGGACCCGCCCACGGTTCCAGAGGGGATGCCGTTGGTGGAGCTGATAGGAACCTTCAAAACGGAAGATGTCTCGTACCTTCACGTGGTAGACGCAGATGGGGACCTGACGGGAATCATCTCCTTCAGGGATATCCGGCCCGTCTTCCAGGAAGAAACGCTGCACCTGCTCGTGGTGGCAAAGGACGTCGCCACCACAAACCTGAAAACCGTGATGGCCCATGACAGCATCTTCAAAGCGCTCCACACCATGGGCGGTCTCGGTATCTCTCAGCTCCCCGTGGTGGGAGGAGAAAACGGGAAAAAAGTCATCGGCATCCTCAGGGACAAGGACGTTATGGCGGCCTACGACAAGGCCATCATCCGCCATGAGATCGAGGCTGGCTGAAAACCCACCAGAAGCAGCCCTTTTCCCGAGCAATGCTTCGAAGGGAGGATCCGTGGAAATAAGTTCAGAATTGACCGGTACCCCGCTCAAGGAATTTTCGACCGAAATATCCTGGCGGCACACCACAAACTATGCAGCGGCGATCCAAGATTCCAACCCGCGCTATTTCGATGATGAACGACCGGATGGTCTCCTGGCCCCACCCATGTTCAGCGTGGCTGTTACCTGGCCTGTTCTGGAGCGTCTGTGGGATTTTATCGAGCTTGATCATTTCCCGCGCGAAATACTGACCACGCAGGTCCACTATAGCGAGCACCTGAGGTTTCATGCCCCCCTCCGACCGGGGATCAGGGTGAGGATCAGGGGCAAAATAGCGGCAATCCTGCCCCACAGGGCCGGCACCCATATGGTCATAAGGTTGGATGCCGAGGATCAGGACGGAAATGCCATTTTTACGGAACATATTGGCGGGATGATGCGAGGGGTCCGGTGTTTGGGCGAAGGGGCAGGCAAAAAGACGTTGCCCGGGACCCCTGAATCCGTAGGTCCCGCAGAGCCCGTTTGGCATCATCAAGTTCATATCGATCCCTTGCTCCCCTACGTCTATGATGGGTGCTCGGACATTGTTTTCCCGATCCACACCTCTCCAGGATTTGCCCGCCAAGCAGGCTTGCCGGGCATCATTCTCCAAGGCACGGCCACGCTGGCCCTTGCGGCGCGTGAAATAGTCAACAGAGAAGCCGACGGGAATCCTGAAAGACTTAAGGAACTTTCCTGCCGTTTTACGGGCATGGTCATCCCGGGAACAATGATCACCATCCAGTTCCTCGGTTCAGCCAAAAGAAAAGGATATGTGGACCTCTTTTTCCAGGTGCTGAACCACCAGGGGCAAAAGGCCCTGAGCAGAGGATACGCGATAATAGGCGTCTAACCGTTCTCTAAAAATCCGTTTCGCCCGGGAGGTACTAAAATGACATGGAAAACCTTGGACCAGACTTGGCATTATGTTGAAAAATGGGCCGCCTCACATCCGGATAAGGAAGTCCTTGTCTTCGGAGATCAACGGCTGACCTGGATGGATTTCAAGAAGCAGATGGACTTGATCGCCAAGGCTTACCTTGACATCGGCGTCCGCAAAGGGGACAGGATTGCGTTCCTCGCCATGGCACGCAATGAATTCCTCACCACCTATATGGCGGCGGGAAAGGTCGGGACCGTATGGTTTGGCTTGAATCCCAAATTTACCCTGGATGAGCTGCGCTACCAACTGAATGACAGCCGCCCGACCGTATTGATCACCCTTCGGAATTTCATGGACAATGACCTGCGGGGAAACACCAGAATTCTCATGCGGGAATGTCCTTTCGTGAAAAAGGTCCTGGTTATGGGAAAGCCTTTTGAGGGTGCGGAAAACTTCGCTGAATTCATTTCGATTCCGCGACCGGAACTGGATGATCGCCTGGACAAGAGATCGGCAGAGGTGGCAAAGGATGATCCCGCCCTGCTCATGTATACTTCAGGTTCTACGGGAAAACCAAAGGGGGTCGTCCATACCCATAACAGCATTGTCGAAAACATAAAGGTTGAGGTGGATAAATTCCACTTTCACGAGAACACGCGAGGATTGCTCCACTTCCCCATCAACCAT
Organism: Deltaproteobacteria bacterium; assembly: GCA_022340265.1. GTDB lineage: Bacteria > Desulfobacterota > DSM-4660 > Desulfatiglandales > Desulfatiglandaceae > NaphS2. Next base: position 31,732 of record JAJDOH010000153.1, read on the forward strand.
GTGGCCGCGGATGTGGAAATCGGCTTCGGATGCATCATGAGCGGCGGATCTCTCGTCTTAATGGATAGCTTCGACCCTGTCTCATCCATTAGAATGGTTGAAAAAGAGCACATTACCATGATCGGACAGGTGCCGGTCATGTTTCTGCTCCAGATGAAGCAGCCGGATTTTATGACCGCTGATCTGAGCAGTGTGGAACACTTCATCTGGGCCGGGGCCGCGGCCCCGAAGCTGATGATTGACGTATTGTCTGCCATCATACAAAAGACAGGGGCAGGCCTCCTCACAGGATATGGCAGCACGGAAGTCTGCGGGTTTGTGACCTACACTGAAAGTGGAGATGATCTCGATACCCTCATGAAGACTGCCGGAAAAATTGCTGATCCTTTTGAACTTAAGATTGTAGATGATGACCGGCATGAACTTCCTGACGGCAAGGTGGGTGAAATCGCGGTCAGAGGGCCGTTCCTTTTTGACAAATATTTAAACATGCCCGAAGCGACCGCCGACGTGGTTGATGAACACGGCTGGTACTTCACCGATGATCTGGCCTTCAAGGATGATCGCGGGTACATTCACATCACGGGTCG
>JAJDOH010000154.1 GCA_022340265.1 Deltaproteobacteria bacterium
CCGCTCTCTGGTCTCCATTCTCCGTTCTCTGTCATCCGACCCCCGGCTACTGCGTGGCCCATGAACCGTCCTCCTTCTGTATCTTTTCACCGGGAAGCGCTTTTTCACGGTTCAGTTTGGCAAATACCTTTTGGATCTGCGGCAGATCTTTTTCGGTGAAGTTGGCGTTGGTTTCCACCACCCGCATCATGACCACTTCCCGTGACTGGTTCACCTGTTTCACCACCGAGAGAAATTCACTCTTTGGATACCGGGCCGCAAAAGCCTGCAGATCATCGGGCGCCTTTTCCCGATTCATGGGAAATGGCGTCAGCAAACCCAGATTGTTTTCACCCACCCAACCCAGCCGTTTAAAAGCATCCACATCGTCCTCATGAAACGCCAGGGTCTCCATGGCCGTGACGGCATTTTGGTATTCACGGCTTTTTCGCGGCGGCGTTTTGATATTTCCGGTAGGATCAACACCCCTCACCGAAGCGACCAGCAGAACGTCGTCCGAAAGGGCGTTGTAGGAGCCGAGGACCTGGTTTTCAAGGGCCGTTCGCTCACTGACCACATTGACATTCACTTTGGCCAGGGTACAGCCGGTGAAGATCGAGAGCATCGCCACCGGAAATACAAGTTTTAAGAATGGGAATGTTTTCATTTTCCCTCCTCCAAAAAATCGATGGCGCCGTTTTTTTTCACCAAAAGGGTGTTCGCGGAAAGGATCTTCAGGCCTTTTAGAAGCGGGAGCAGACGACCGGCCAGGGTTTGAATCTGCTCTTGAATGGGAAGAGACGTCATGTTCAGGCGATTGACGGCCGGCAGACGAATCGTGGTTCCCCCCACCGCAACCTCTCCCTTTAAAGAGAGGCTGCCATTCTTGATAACCACCTCAATCCAGCGAGGTGTCCCTTTTTTGAGCAGGGCCCGCTGACGAACAATGCCTTCATTGTTTTCGTGGGGGTCCATGGCATAGAGGAACCGCTCCAGGGTTTGAGATCCGATATGGGTCAATCGAAATACCGCGTCCAGGTTGCCCATGATGGTTCCGGCACTGGCCGTTATGGGAGCCTCAAGGGACATCCGTCCGGAAATCTGAGTCTCCGCATCGGTCCCTTGTTGTTCCCCCATATTTCCGGTATTCCCCCTTTGAAGCAGCCGTTTCGTGTCCAGGCCGGAAAAAGCCCCCTCCAGTTGAAGGCGGTAACGGTTCCGGTTTTCAAGGACGCGCAGTGCTCCCAGGAGCGTCCCTCCCATGACATCCACCTGGAAATAGTCCAATGAAGGGAGGGATTGACTGAATCGCATCTGTAGTTGAGCGTTTTTGAGCAGTATTGGAAACGGCCCCTTTTCCAATCGGGCCTCCGCAAAAGAGAGCGTTGGTGTCTTGGACAAACGGCCTCGAAGATCTTCCATCAGCCTTTGAGACAGGGGATTCGTCGCAAAGGATTTCGAGGGCGGCGAGGGTTCGGGCTGAAGCACCGATAATGAAAGTGCCGTTACGGGTTTTTCGGCCTTGGTTTTCAGTGAACCGAATAAGAGGGCATAACTTTTTTCCAATTGAAGATGGGTTTTCAGGTTGCTGATGGCGAGTTTGGAGGGAAGCGCCACATCAATCCCTTCACTTTCAAGGTTTGCTTCGATGGAAACTGATTTTCCACCTCGCAATGCCACGTCCAAGTGCCCGTTCAAAGGACCTTCAAGGGTCGCTCCCTTGGCAAATGGGGCCAGGTGGGGCCCCGCGTTGATGGCAATACCTGCTTTGATTCTCGCCTCCAGTATTTTCAAAAGGGTTGTAAGATTAGGCTTTCTTTTCTTTCTTAACAGTTGATTCAGTTTATTCAGGGAAAGCTCAAGGCTCTGCTCCACGGCCAGCGGCGTCAGTTGAAGGTTTTCCCGTAATTCCAGAGAATTCAGATTGCGGCTCAGCGCGTCAAAGGAGAGATCGGCACCCAGTGGCGTTTTCAGTTTTCCCATGGATGGCAGATCCAGGATTTGCGCCATTTTTATGCCACCTGCAACGGACACGGATTTAAACCCGTCGGCGGTATGGATACTGAAAGGCTTGACGGAATGGATCCCGTGAACCGAGACCGTTTCACCGGAATCAAGGGGCATGGTCATGGCCAAATCCATAAACCGTGTCTTGATGTCCAGTTCTTTCAGAAAATCCACGTGCTGCAGCCGTTTTTCAAGGGAAAGGACCTTATCGGTGATTGCGGCCATTTCAATATGGGTGGGCCGACGGCCCTGAAGCTGCCAGCGAGTCTCCATGCGACCCGAAAACCGACCTTCGGGAATGAATCCGGGAGGAGCCAGGCCCGATACCGTTGCAAGGTCCACATCCATTAGACCTTCGCATCGAAATGACGTCCTGCCTGAATCGAAAGCCGCCCCTTGCATCTCTAATTTCAGGCCATCTCCGGATTGCAAATCCGCCTCAAAATGCGCCACGCTCAGATTGAAGGGTTTTAGTTGAGTGATGCGCCCATCCTTTAAACGACCTTTTAAAGTCACGCCTTCTTTCAATGGATGAGGCAGTAATGACTTAAGTTTCAAAGGGGCAGCGGAGAGATCGGCCTCCGCAAAGTTAATCCTGGCTTCCGGTGCCGAAGGCAGGTCAATCCCCGCTTTGAAGCGGTGGGATAAATGATCCGTACCGTCATTTTGAGGCGCGAGCCGGATTCCTTTAAAAAAACCCGACTCCTCAAAGGTGATGCGACCGGCCATGCCCCAAAGTGCCTCCTCCGAAGGCGCCAGATCTTGGATGGCCACACTGAGAGATGATATTTGGCTTTGATCCAGTGAAAGGGGTTGCTTCCCCGCAATCTGGACATGCTCCGCGTTCAGGCTCAGGCGCATTTCAAGGGCTTCGGGAAACCGTTTCTTGAGCCGGACCACCGCACGGGGAATGACAAGGGTCAGTTTTTCAGCTTTCACTGGGTCCTTTAAACGCTGAAGATGACATTCCGGCAAATTCAGGATCATATCCTGAATGGAAAGATTTGTCGATCCGTCCGGAAGCGTGCCGCTTAATTGAACTTTATGGATCTTAAAATCAGGCCCTTGGACACCTCTTAACCCTTTCCACGAAATACCTTTGGGGATAAAATCTTTGGCCAGATGCTTTATTTCATTCAGATCGAAGGAGACCCTGTCGAGAGCCAGCTCGACATTTAAACGGCTTTGTTCTTCCATTCTAAAGCGGCCCCCATAGGATAAACCGCTTTTTTCCATGAGGTGGATTTCACCATGCTCCACATTCACCGTTTTGCCGGACAGTTCGGCGCTCCCTTTCTGAGCAAGTGTCAGGGAAAAGGGCCCAACCTGCTTTTTTTTGAGCGGCCCTCCCTTGGCCAGAACGCTTTTGCAAATGAGGTTCATATGGAATGCAATCATTTTGTCTGTTTTAAGTTTTGCGTTTGTTTGAAGCAGGATCTCGCCTGAGACTTCCGGAAGGGTCTCAGGCATAAACGGTTGAGCGGAATCGAGAAGAGAAGCGAGATCTATTTTCACTTCTCCTTTGAGCCCTTTTTGTGCCATGGTGCCATCAAGCGCCATATGGAGTCCGGGCAATACACCGTTTACACGAACATCCGCCCCTTGCGGATCGAGGGCGCCGCCTTCATTCGTCAGGTGATTCACATGGACGGCCAGCGCAATGGGAGGCATCGCTTTTCCGTCCATGGACGGTTTCGAGTTGAATTTGAGATCAATGGGGCTTGATCGAAGAGAAGGCATTTTCAGGGTGAGGGCACCCTCCCGAATCGCAAGCGAACGATTTTCCATCCGGTCTTCTACCCGCACCTGGACATGGGTCAGGTTGATTTGAGCCGCCAGGTCTCCGGGCAGAACAAGGGGGAAAACAGGTGCTTTTGCTTTTGTTTCACTGCGGGCAGCCTCGGAAGGCGCTGGTGAGGGTTTCAGCTGCGCGAGCCATGCCTCCAGATTGGTATGGCCATCCTTTTTGCGCACCAAATTCGCCTTGAGCCCATCTGCTTCCAGTTGGATCAAAAGGCGTCTGGGCTTTAATTCAAAATCAACATAAAGGAGGAGGTCATCAACAAACAGGAGCGGTGCCTTGCCGTACTTCGGGTCATCAGCCGCTTCAAGCCCCTTGATCCTGATACCGTTCTTCCAGGTCCAGTGAAGTTCCTGAACGGTAACGGCTTGATGAAGAAAGCCGGAAGCTTGTGTTTCAAGCTGGTGGCGAAACCATTCAGTGGAGACCATTTTTGGCATGAAGAACACGCCGGCCGCCAACAGAACCAGTATTACCAGCAGCAGACCTGATACCCACAAGACCCATTTAAGGATTCGACGAAAGAAGTGCATTATTACCTGATTGGATTCGGTTTTACGCCGTTTTTTTAAGCATATTGTAACACAGCGCCCCGAAACCTCACAAGGTCTACCCGAAAACCTGAGGGCAATTCCCTTGAATCACGCCCATTTTGCATGCTATATGTTTTTGAGGTCTAAACTAATCACTGATTTGAATGAATTCAAAGTCAGACTCATACGGGGTGTTCAGATGAAAGAGATTCCATTTCATGAAATTGAAGGCCTGCGGGTGGGTCATGCCCAGAACCTTGCCGGACCCACCGGTGTCACCGTTATCATCAGCAAGGCAGGTGCCGCCGTGGGCGTGGACGTACGGGGCGGCGCACCGGGAACCCGCGAAACGGATCTGCTGAATCCGGTCAATCTGGTACAGGAAGCCCACGCGGTTTTTCTGGCCGGGGGAAGCGCTTTCGGATTGGATGCGGGGGCGGGCATCATGCAGTACCTGGAGGAAAAGGGGGTCGGTTTTGATGTACAGGTGACCCGGGTACCCGTCGTGTGCGGCGCCGTCCTTTTCGACCTGGCGTTGGGTGATCACCGGATAAGACCGGACAAGGAAATGGGATATCAGGCGTGTCTCAATGCTGAATCAGGAAGTTCAGCCCAAGGAAATGTGGGGGCTGGTACCGGGGCTAGTGTGGGAAAAATTCATGGCATGGACCGCGCCATGAAGAGCGGCCTGGGAACCTATGCCATGACCTGGAAAAACCTGAAAGTGGGCGCCTTAGTGGCCGTGAACTGCCTTGGCCAGGTGATCGACCCCCATACGGGCGAAAGGTTGGCAGGCCCTTTATCAGCAGACAAAAAGACCGTTCAAGATACGGAAGCGATTATGCTGAACGCTTTTGCCGACAAACAAAATCTCTTCAGCGGCAATACCACCATCGGAGTGGTCGCCACCAATGCGCAATTTACCAAGACCGAAGCCACAAAGCTGGCATCAATGGCCCACAACGGCTATGCACGGACCATTCGACCTGCTCACACCATGTATGACGGCGACACCATCTTTGCCATGAGCACCGGAGATATGGAGGCGGATTTGAGCGTGGTCGGTTTTCTGGCGGCAAACGCCATGGAAAAAGCCGTTGTCGCCGCGGTCAAAAATGCGGGCACTTTGTGTGGACTTCCCTCTTATCAGGACCGCTGTCAGTGGTAAGATCTTTTATTTCAGATAGGAAAGGGCTTCCGGAAGTGGTGCATCCCTGCCCTTTTCCGTTTCGCCATAATTGTACTCGGCCAGAATTTTGAGATCGTCCAAGGTGCGTTTGTCCCCACGAAACCGGACGTGATCCAGTCCTTTTGTGACCACATATCCGCCGGCACTCAACAGTTCAAGGATGCTCCCCGCATCAAAAGACTGGTCGTCCACCAGCATCTTAACATGTGCCCCGTATTGTTGAACCACCTTGGCCACAAGGGTTGAGGGTCGGGCATGGAAACCAAGGTTTCGAGGAACGGGAAGGTCATAAGTGACTTCTTCCAGTATGGAATTTAACACGGCATCGGCATATTCTCTTGCGGCGTGAAAACACTTCACCTGGTAGTAAATGGTGAAAAAGAGTGCATCCTCCAACAGCCTTTGAACAGGCACCAATTTTTTCAGCTTTTTCACAACGGGGGAAGGCAGCATGAGGTGTCTTTCAAAATAGTGGGCCAGAATGGTTCCTATCTTGGAAAGGTTCAGCAGTACCGAAAAGCTCTCACGCATTTTCTCAAGTTCCGTGAACTCCCTTTCAATACTGTGGTTCACCACGTAGGAATCGTACCAGCTTACCAGGTTATGAAGCCGCGTACCCAGTCTCCTCAGTTTTCCTTCGTTAATATGGCTGGGAATTTGAGATACGAGACCCTGGGGCTTTGATTGAATGACCCTTTCAAGAAATTCGGCTTTTTGTCCAAACGCCACGCACCGATGAAGAATCCTTTGGGCGGTGATGGCACTCTCCGTATCCGCCGACTCTTCAATGGTATGGGGAAGAATCACCTCCTTTTCATGTTTTACACCATACATGGAAAGGGGCTTTTCTTCAGGAATCGACATGCCCAGCCGCTGGGCTTCGTGCTGCAATTCCACAAAAATATTGATGATGACGTCATTCAGAAAAAAGGAAACCGATTCAGCCCGTTGAATGAAATCATCTTTTTCGTCAATCACATCCGAATCCCCTTTGAAATCCTTCTTCAATTCTTCAAGGAGAAAAGAGGCTTTGCCGAAATTCTTGGCACTGGCAGTGAGTTCCCTGAAATAGACCCAGTTCAGATTGTGCCGCGCCCGATACCGGTCCAGCAGATGTTCCGCATCGGAAGCATACTTAATCACATTGGCCAGAAAACCCATGTGCAGGTGTTTTGCGTTTTCTTTTTCCGCCAACGCACCTGCGTGGTGGGACAGAGAAAGAAGCGGCTGGGCGAAGGGTTCCAGAATGCCCGTAAATTCATTTTCACTGACGATTTTCTGTTCTGTTGTCATCTATTAATAATCTGAACGCTCAAAATTACATGGAACAAGGGATTATTCCAAATTAAGGAAGCAATTGCCAATTTCCTGGTTAAACCCCGGGAAATTTTCCCCTCAGGCATATCCGAAGTAAAGTATCAGTGATATGATTTCTTGACAAGCACAAAGAACAGCGGGTTCTAAAGTGGCGGCAGATCACGTTCCTTGCCCGAAAAAAATTCGATCAGCTTAACCGCGAAAAAAATATCCGGAGCAGTCTTTGTGTACCGCCGTTTCAAAGTGTTCTCAGATTTTCTTTTGCCTTCAAAAAAGGCTGTGATATAGTTCGAGATCAAATCAAGAAATCGGACTTTTGGGAAAATATGAAAAACCTCAAAATGATCGTTATGTGTGGTCTGTTTTTGTCTCTGACAGCCGGCGAAATTTCCGCATACGTTATGCCTTTGGAGCAGATTTTGGCACGGGTCAGAAAAAGGTTTGCGGCGCAATACAGCCTGATCATCGAACAGGCCACCCATGTGATCCAATCCCGGGATCCCCTTATTGAAGAGGTTTTCGGGGAAAAAGTGTGGCTCAAAAACCCGCGATATGAACGCACCATGGAAATGAATACACTTGCCATTCAGAATGCCAAAATGGGCGGGTCAAAAATTATTCCTGCTAATGCAACTGAAAATCAAGCATCGGAAGATCAGCCCGATCAGGCTTTTCGGCAGCCGAATCAAGATGCTTCGTACAGATGGCTCCTGATGGACAATCCGAAAGGCGGGATATCCGCGTATCTGTCCCAGTTGGGAATCCAGATATGGGATTTGGGGTATGACCGATGTGACGGCGTTGTGGCCTACCGTGTGGGCAATCGGGACCCCCAAAGTCCGAGACTTCTGGTGGACAAGGAACGGTTTTTCCCGCTGCTTCTCTCCTACATGCTTCCGGGGGACCCGCAGGGAAGACTGGTAACGGTCCGTTTCAAGGATTATCGAAAAAGCGATGCCGGGTGGTACCCTTATGAAATCGAGTATGAACTGGAAGGCGCGCCCCTGGAAGTTTACGATATTTTGAATCTGACGGCGAACGCGCCCATAGAGACATCCTTTTTTGAAATGAAAGTTGAACCGCCCCCGACCCCGGTCAGACCTTCCCCAAACCAGGGACAACCGGATGACGACCACCTGAGGGAAATTATGCGAAAACTGGAAAAAAAGTACCAGTAGCGCTTGAAAGGTCTTCTCCCATGCCATTTTATTCAGACGGGGTCGATGAAAAGGAAATCAGCCGTGAAAAGGAAAAGGCCCGGCGTTTGAGGCGCACCAACTGGTGGTATATCCGTCTTCAAAAGGGTGAATGCTACTATTGCGGGCGAAGGGTGGGTCGTGAAAACCTTACCATGGACCATGTGGTGCCACTCATTCGAGGCGGGAAAAGCAGCAAAGGAAACGTGGTTGCCGCCTGCAAGGAATGCAACAACAACAAAAAATATCTGCTTCCGCTGGAATGGGAAGCATATCTGAAAGACCTGGCCGAAAGACCCCTCTAAATCTTTTTTCATGGCGCAACACGATCCACCGCTACCACCGGAAGAGATTGCGTCCCATCAATATTCAGCAGCCGATCGGCCCGGCCCGAATTGACGGCAATTTCCAAATGGTCGGTGCTGCCGAACAGTGCCAGCAACTTCCCCTTTGGCCCATCGGCGTAAGTGTTCACAACCCCTTCTATGGTTTCTTTGCCTACCCGAATGAGCATTTGGCGGTTCCCCAGGAAGCGCGCCAGTTCCTCACGATGAATGTTGGTGATGACATTGCCGAAATAATCGACCCTGACGGCCCGTCCCAAAAGGGTGTCTCCTTTCAGGGTCGGTGTCTCATGGGGCAGCCTGATGGGGTTTGTAAAGCGTTCACCCATGGCCAAAGGATCAATGCCGAGAGAAAGGTGCCCTGCCACCGGTGCAAAAATGTCGCGCCCGTGAAAGGTGCGGGAGATGCGCGGCAGAAAATAATTTTGATTGGTTAAGTGAACCATCAAGACCTGCGGGTCGGACTGGATGATGGGCCAGAAAAGGCCGTTGTCCGGTCCCACGAAAAAATGATTTCGGCTTTTGACCAGGATCGGTCTTCGATCCGTTCCCACACCGGGATCCACCACCGCCACATGAATGGTGGATGGCGGAAAAAAGGAAAAGGATTCCTGCAAGACGCAAGCGGCCCCGTTGATATCGCCAGGCTTAATCCGGTGGGTCAAATCAACAATCGAGACCGCCCGATTCAAGCCCAGTATGACGCCTTTCATGATCCCCACATAAGGATCTTTAAGGCCAAAGTCTGTTAGAAGTGTTATGATTCCCATGTATTAAAATCGCTACCGGATATCCGCAAATTTATTTATGATATTTTTGTTATTTATAGTACGGTAAACAAAGGTCTCCCCACCAGTATAAAATATAAAATGAGAGCCAGAAAGACCTTATTTATACTACTTGGTATTTTCTTTTCAGCCATGATCCTGTTGGTTGGTGCAGCTTTTTATGTCTACACCCACCCACCTTTGGTAAAAGCAGTCATTAAAAAAGCTGTGTCGAGTGCCACCGGCGCCTCCTTTTCCGTTCAACATCTCAGCTACTCGCTGAATCCCATCAAAATACATGCCGAAGGCATTGTTATGGAGCCTTTAGATGAAACAAATGAATTTTCCGCTGAAATTCAAGATGTTTCAGTGGACTGTATTCTGGAAGGTTCATTCGGTCGAAAGACCCTGGTCGTTAACGCCTTAAAAGTCAAAGGGTTTAAGGGCCGAATGGAGGAAAAGCAGGGGGCTGTTTCAAAGGGTTCAAAGAGTAGCGGGACCTCTCTTTTAAGCTCCTTTGCCAGGTTTTTCGTCTCCTTTTTCCTCTTCAGGGATGTGAGGCTGGCAGATGCCGAAATTGAAGAAGGATTTGTGACGGTTACCCTGGGCGGCCGGAAAATTGTGGTTTCAGGGCTGTCAGGCCACCTCAATGCCGACCATCTGCTGGCGTTTCAAGGCCGCATTTTGGTTGAATCGCCGAAGGAACAGGCAACGTTTTTGTTACCTGATTTTCACGCCAACACCACCAGCACCGTATCCTTTTCGGATCCCCACATCAAATTCACGCTGGCTTTCTCAAATGGCGTACTCAGCAGTCCCCAGGCAGAAATCAAGAATGTTCACGGAAAAGCATCGATTAACTATGACCGCCGGGGACAGGTGATCGGGCTTGGCGGGCTTGATCTTACTTTTGAAAAGGCACGGCTGAAAAACCTTTCTCAAACGGAAACAACCCCACTGGACATCCGTTTAAGGACAGAGGGACGTATTGATTTAAAAAATCAAAGGGTCCATTTCACTGACATGTCCCTCGGCATCAACAATCTCCTGCAGCTGAACGCAAGGTTGGATGCAGGTTTCAAAAATCCATTCTTTTTCCATGTCAATATCGGTGAAGGGCGGACTTCTCCAAGTGAATTATTGGACTTGCTCCCCGAAGGTGCCCGGAAAAATCTCGAAGGACTCAGTGTTTCGGGACCCTTTAATTTCTCGGGAATATTTGAAGGGAAGATGAAGCAGGATTTGTGGGTCTTTGATTGCAATGTGACGGGGGAAACGAAAAACATGCCCGTTTCATTCCGCGCAAAAAACATTCACATGAACGGTTTGGTGACGGCTCAGGTTGCGATTCAAGGGTTTCTTCCCGGTTTGAGCATGTCGGGAAAGTTTAAGGGAAATCAAGTGTCTTTTGAAAAAAAGGGCCTTTCAGGTCAGCGGGCTGAAGGCACTTTGGATTTTTCCGGGACGTACCCCGATTTTGACATCACAGATCTTTCCTTTCTCGTTCCTGAAATGAACTTTTTGATGGAAAAAAAGAATTTCCCCATTTCAAACATGAAAATTGATGCCAGGCGAGGGCACATCAACGTGATGGACCGGTCCATGAATTTTCCGGAAATCAGGCTAAACGCCTCTCTTTTAAAGAACATTCAGGCGTCGTTTCACATGTCCGAGAGCCAACTGAAACTTCGGGCACAGGGGACTGACACCGGATTGATTGGTGTGGTTTCCCACTTAAGACTGCTCCCAGGCCACTGGACTTTTAAGGGGACGGATACAGTGGCTTTGACCACAGTGGTGGATAAAAATGGCACAACTTCTTTTTCCGCTGAGCTTGGCCTTAAAAACCTCGGTTTTCAAAACCCCCAGGAAACAGCAGTTGGCGAAAACATAACGCTCAACGCCCGGTTTTCAGGCGACATGGAAGCATCTGATCCCACGGTAAACGTGAAAGCCGAGATAGCAGCCGATTCGGGAGAATTGCTGATGGACCGGTTCTATTTTGATCTTGGCGTGAATGCATTTAGAGCGCAATACAACGGAAGCTACCGTGGACTCGAAAAACGTCTCATGCTGAAGCAACTCTCTTTCGGGATGAAAAATATTTTGACGGCCCATGTGATGGGAAAACTCTTTCAAACAGAAAATGAATATGAGGGCGACTTATTCCTCAGGATTCCGGAATCTCCACTGAATCCACCATTTCAAAAATTGATTCGAGAGCCTTTTCAGTTGGAAAAACCGGCGCTTGCCAAAGTCGCCGTAGATGGCATGGTTAACGTGGACATGCATCTTAGAGGCACAATGTCCCGCTGGATTTCCACGGGGACGTGCATATGGAAAAACGGAACGCTATCGTACGAAAATCCAGGCATTACTTTGGACGGCATCCAGTTATCCCTTCCAATCTCCTTAACCAACGGTGCGGGTGAGAAGGGCGCCGAAACGCTTAAAGGTGGCTTGTCGGTCCGCTCCATACGACTTCCCTTTTTACCGGAACAGGCTTTGAACGTCCCGCTTCAAGCCGCGGCAAATCGTCTGTTCATGCCGGCAGCCATCACTTTGGCGGTGCCGGGCGGGCAGGTTCGCGTCGGCCCCTCCGAAATCACCAGGCTGACGGAACCTTCACCGGCGATTCACACGGCTGTTCAATTTGAAAATCTTCAACTGGCACCAATTCTATCCGGAATTTGGCCGCAGCCCATATCGGGGAGCGCCCACGGCGACCTGAACCCTATTCTCATCAGGGGGGGACAGTTGCAAAGTGCAGGGGAAATAAAGGCAAGCATCTTTAAAGGTGCAATCAGCCTATCGGAACTGGGTGCGAGAGGTCTGTTTTCAGCGCTTCCGGTTTACCGCCTGAATGCCGGCTGGGATCATCTGAACCTGGCGCAGATGACCCAAGGGACCTCTTTTGGAAAAATAGATGGCATTTTAAACGGTTATGCAAAGAACATTGAGGTTTCCAACGGTCAGCTCCAGCGATTCGATCTGCTTCTGGATACCATCAAAACAGATGATATCCCTCAAAAAATCAGTGTAAAGGCTGTAGACAACATTGCGCGTCTTGGCGGAGGACAAAGCCCCTTTGTGGGATTGGCCGGAATTTTCGTTTCCCTGTTCAAGGAATTTCCCTACCAAAAAATCGGTGTTCATGCCACCCTGGAAAATGATGTTTTCAGAATTAACGGCACCATACATGAAGACGGCAGGGAATACCTTGTCAAAAGAGGTTTTTTTTCAGGGGTGGATGTGGTAAATCAAAACAAAGGTAATCAGGTTGGGTTTAAGGATATGCTGAAAAGAATCAAACGGATCACCAGTTCCAAAGGCAGTCCCATTATTCGATGAAATGCTTGGAGGGAGGTTTTACCATGAAAATCATTAGAAGACCTGTGTGGATGACGTTGATGCTTTTTTCACTGCTGATTTTTGCCTGTGTCACCATCAACATCTATTTCCCCGCTGAAAAAGTAGAAGCCGTGGCCGGGGAAATCGTGGATGACATCAGAGGGCAGAAACCGGGGAACGAAACTCCCCTTAAAGATGAAAAAAGCAACCTTATTAACAGAACTTTCTTCGCTTTTTTTGCACCGGTCGCTGTGGCGGAGGAACCGTTAACCGTATCCAATTCCGGCATTCGCATGCTGAAACAGCAGATGAAAGCCCGTTATGCCCAAATGAAACCATACTATCAAAAAGGGATTCTCAAGGAAGACAACAACGGGTACGTCTCACTGGCCCAGACATCCGGTCTTAGCCTCAAAGAAAAGAGAGACCTGACAAGCCTGGTGGCGGCGGAAAACAATGACCGCGGAAAACTCTACGCGGAAATCGCCAAAGCCATGAAAATCGACCCCAGCCAGGTGAACCGAATCGCGGAAATTTTCGCCAAGGAGTGGCAGAAACCGGTTCGCTGATGTTATGATGTTGCAGGCTTTTTGAGAAACAACGAAAATACCATGCCGGCCAGTGATATGCCGCCCGCCACCAGAAAAGGGACGGTGAAGGAACCGGTGACGTCGGCAATGTAGCCTCCCAGCACCGGTCCCAATGCCTGGCCGATACCGAAAAAAAGCGTGATAAACCCCAGACCCGCCGGTGCCAGTCGCGGCCCCACATAGTCGCCGGCCGCCGCCGCCATGATGGTGGGTATGCTCCAGGCGGTAAAACCGAAGAGCACGGCGGACAGGTAAAAACCGAATTTGACCTTGACCAGCGCATAAATAATATAGGAGAGCCCCAGCACCAGATAGGCCAAAGCAGACCCTCGGCTTCTGCCCAGCCGGTCGGATACGCTTCCCCAGATGACACCGCAAAATACGCTCAATCCTCCTACCGTGGCCCACAATGTTCCGGCCCATGACTGGGACAGGCCGATCTCCTTGACCAGATAGGCGGCGAAAAAGACCATATAGATGATATAGGAAAGGCCGTAAAAAAAGTAGATGAGGCCCAGGTACCAGACGGAAGGCATTCGGTAAATCCGGGTCCAGTCAAGGGGGGAGACTTTGTTTCCGGTGCCTGATACGTCCGCCGTGGCGGTTTCCTTTTCAACACCGATGGGAAGCAGGTTCTTTTCCTCGGGACGGCTACGAACAAAAAGAAAAACCACCCCCGAAATCACCAGCACGGCCCCCCCCAGGATGACCCAAGACACACGCCACCCCTCCGGTCCGAAAGCTTTGAGAATGGGGGGGACCACCAGCCCGCTCACGAGGGTCCCGGCACCGATACCCGCCGAAACGATGCCCGTCGCAAATCCCCGTCTTTTTACGGAAAACCAGGCAGATCCCAGCGCCATGGCCGGTACGTAGGCAGCGCCGTTGCCAAGACCCGTCATCAGGCGCATGGTGAAGGCAAAACCAAAACTTTCAGCGATTCCGGTCAACACCATGGTGATGCCCATGAGGATCAGTGCCAGAGTGATGACGATACGGGTGCCGAAGCGGGCCGCCAGGAATCCGCCGATGATGGCCATGGTCAGATAGCCGATGAAATTACCGGTACCCAGGAGTCCCAGCTGCGTGTAGTCAAACTGAAGCCCGTCTTTCATGGCCGGCAGGATAATGGTGTAAGCCATGCGGCCGAAACCATGGGCAGCAATGGTGGTTAAGAGCCCCATGAAAATGACCACCCATCCGTAGTGGAATTTTTGTTGCTCCATAGCGTTCATTCCCTCCCTGGTGCTCTATGTCAACAAGGCGCATTCTTTTTGAGATAGAAATGCCGATGATGTAATTCATCATTATTGCCTCTCTTTTGTCAAATAATTTTCTTGTTGAGCGTTTTGTTTAAGCCGAAGGATTAAAAAGTTTACGATTCTCCCATAAGGAAAAACCATGGGCAGGAAGGAATGAAGCGGCAATCTTGAAGGTTACGGTGGAATCCCATGAATGCGGTAGGAAAAACGAGGATTGGATGGGAGTCGGAAAAAGATTTTTTCCGGCTCCCATAAAATCCAGAAAACCAAATCTATTTCGCACTTTCCTCGGGATATCCGGCCCCTTTCCAGGCAAAAATGCCGCCGGGATAACGGTAAACGTTCTTGTATCCGAGTTTTTTGGCCCAGGCGGCGCCGTTGTGGCTTCGGGTACATTTTACAAAGCCGCAATAGATCACAATGACTTTATCTTTATCCGGTCCCAGGATCGCAATGTAATCTTCCTGGCTCTTGCCGGCCGTTTCCTTGCTGTCCCAGGTTTTCATGTCCGGAATGGGAAACAAAAACTGCACTGCACCCGGTACGTGAGCTTTCTTGTAACTGGCTTCATATGGCATGGTGTCAACAATCACCATCTCTTTTCCACCATCAATCCATCCCTTCAGCTCTTCCGTAGTGACCACGTCATAGCCCCCGCGTTGAACTTCACGCACCAGTTTTACGGCCACCTTCTCCTTATCCACTTCCTGTTCGAATTTGTTCTTCCCCGCAAAGGCGGCCGAACCGGTTCCAACGACAAAAGCACATAGAGCCAACATCATGAGCAACAGTTTCATCAATTTCATCTCTCATCTCTCCCTGTAAATAGAATTTTCAAAAGAATAAAAAAACCGACCGGCTTTGCCGATCGAACAAACCGCCATAAGTAAAGATACAGTATCGCTGCAGCCATTATCGTATCCCGATATAGGGCCGTCCGAAGACCGTGAAAGGCTTCAGCTTCCGGGTCTTCGGGGCCGAAACAACCGCAATCCACATCGAGTCCCAGATGGATTCCATAGCCCAAAATGGCCATGAACAACGCCAGCAAAACAGCCGTCCCGGCCAGACTGCCTTGAATATCCAGCAGCAGCCCCATCGCCAGAACCACTTCCAGCGCCGGTAGGCCGATGCTTGCGAGCGTCACCCAGTTGCCCGGAATAAGACCGTAGGCATCAATAATGATCGCAAAGGACACAGGGGAGATCAGCTTGGAAACGCCGGACCATAAAAATACTGCCGCAAGCATGATCCGGATGGCACGATAAGGCCAGATGGAGAAAAGCCTGTGCATGCCCTGTTTCTCCGCTTTTGAAAACCTGTCACACCCCGGATGGGTGCATTGAAGCTGATCCAGCCCTTTCATCCTTTTCCCCGAAACGAGCATTTTGAGAGCCGTTATAGGGAAGGAATAAGTGAATAGTCAAACTGGAAATTACGATAAGAAATGGGAAATTTTTCGGCATTTCCAATTAGGAAGAGGCCTGGAAAGAAATGCCCTAAAAATCAGAAATGCTTTTCAAAAAAACCTAAATAAACGGACTCATACCCTTCGGGCGGATAATCCCATTCTTTTCCATAAACATTGATCCGTTTGGTTTCGCCTTTCGCATCATAAACTTTTCCTCCTTCCAGCACCCATGCCAAAAGTCCGCCCCGCAGGTTATAGATTTCAATACCTTTTTCAGCCATTTCCCGGGCGAATATGCCGCTGCGATAGCTGATGGTACAATAGGCCACAATCCGTTTATCCCCATATTTCCGGGGATCTTTGAGAAATTCCGCCTGGCTGATGGCACCGGGGAGCATGGAAACTGCCATTTCTGAGGGTTTCCGGGTATCCACGAAGACGATCTTTCCATTTGCCATTTCTTTCATGGCTTTTTTGGGCGATATCTCCCTGACTCCGGGAAAATCCCTTTTATAGTCATCGTACATTTTGTAGACGACTTCCTTTTTTTGTTGATCGGTGAGCGATGCGTCGCTAGGTACGGCCTCCGAAACCAATCCAACCCAAAAAACCATCGCCACCAGGACCATGAATCCATATACTTTGTTCATTTATTTTGACTCCTTATCAGTGGCCTCTTTTTTCCCATAGTAGCTTCGATACATGGCTTTGGTATCCGGGGTTCCGCCTGGGCGTTTTAGAAGATAAGACCCCACACCGGTGATGACGGTAAATGCATTTCCAAAACCCCGAGTTTTCCAACGCCTGGGAGAAACCAGTGCATTTCCAAAAAGATACACCTGGGGTCCCAATTTACTCAGTCGGATGCCGAATTCCACATCCTCCATGAGAGGAATACACGGAAACAGCAGTTTGTCAGCAACGGATTTTCGTCTGAAAAACTGCACCTGATCCCCGAAACTGATGCCTAAGAAAGTCACACGCAAATCGTTTAGAAAATTGATCAGTCCAAGTTTCGGATCACGGCTTGCAAACAGACCGCCCAAAGCACCGCCGCAAAGACGCGGCTGTCTTTCAAGAACATCGCACATTCTGGTAAAGCCGGGCGCTTTTACCAGCGTATCCGCGTGAACCACCGCCACCAGATCACCCCTCGCTGCCTGAATACCTTTGCAGATCTGACCGCCCCTGCCACCGCCCTTTTTTAACGACCGCGCGTCTTCAAGAACCCGAGCGCCTGCTTCAAGAGCTCTTTTCCGGGTTCGATCCGAAGACCCACCGTCAATGACAATGGCTTCAGTGACGGCGTTGTCTTTCAACGCTTCCCCAACACAGGAAGCGACGTGTTCTTCTTCGTTCTGCGCTGGAATAACAACCGAAACCGTGCGAGGCGGATCGGTTTCCATTCCCGACCCGGCCTGTTTTACAAAAAACACCCCCTGCAGTATCAAGAGTCCATAAAACGGCACCCACTCGCACAGATATGCCCACAAAGGGAGTCGCCAGACACCCGTATGATGATAGAGGCCGTAGGTTACAAAATAAATGCCAATGGTCAGACACAGAAGCATCCACGGCCTTGAAGGGTGCAGGACCAGAAAGGGAATTACCCAGCTGATGTACCAGAAATGGACCGTGGGCGCCAACAACAGGATGCATGCCAGGATATAGAAACACCCTGAGACAGGATCATTACGGTAGCGGCTGTTTCTTTCCGGATGAAAATAAAAGAGGCCCCATATGAGCAACACCGCCAAAAAGACCTTACAGATCATTGTGGCCGGTTCAATCTCTCCCAATAAAACCCGGAGCAGCGCGTGTATCGAGCCGTTGAACGCAAAACTTTCACCGAATTGCAGGATGCCCTGAAACATGCCATGAAGATTTTCAGTTGCAAAGGCCAGCGAAAACAATCCATAGGGAAGGAGGATCGCAACCAGTGCGATCCAGACATGCCGGAAATTCTCACGGTTTATAAGAAATAAAACAGCCGGTAAGGACACGTACTTCACCTGGACGGAAAGCCCTGCCAGAAGAAACATCCACCCCCATTTTTTTCGGTCAAAAAAACAGATGGCGCCGGCCAGCAGAAAGCACTGAATCACATCAAAATGACCTTCAGCAGCAAATGCCCATAGGATGACCGGGTTAAACGCGTACAGCGCCAGCCAGCGGAAATCGAGACGGCGGTGTGCCAGCAGAAAAGCCAGAAACGCCATGGTTCCCAGATCCAGCATCATCAGTGTACCCTTGATGGCCAGCGGATGGTACCACAACTTTCCCAACAGGGAAAAAAGAGCGACCATCAGAGGGGGATAGGCGGCCGTCATATGGGGATGATTGATGTTTTCATGAAAGGGATCCTGTTTTGCCACTGAATCTAAAAGCCGGTCATCGGGCGCATGATGGTATGGGCTGATCCCCCGGGCCAGGACGCGCCCTTCCCAAAGATAGCGGTTCATGTCATTGGAGGGCGCGTTGCCCAGCAGCATCAGGCGACAAATCAGGGCCACGGCGAATATGAAAAACAGTTTCTGCTTTCTAGAGAAAAACCTTGGGAGCGTCAGGTGTATGGACATGCAGAAAAACCATTGAAAGGCAAACAGCAATATAAAATATCCGGCTGGAAGCGGCGCCATGGCCCTTCCCTGAATCCATAAAGAACGTTCCATGGGCACCAGCCAAGCGTTTACGGCACAGGACAAAAGCAACAGGAGCGACAAAAAGCCGACGGGAGCGACACGCAAAAGAGAAGAAAGCATTGGCTGTTCATCAAGGTGCTTCATCTTGAGACGCCCGAGGCATGTGCCAGCGTCAGCAGACCGACGAATAGAAACCCGGCGGCATAGGCTGCCAGAAACGGCCCCACCAGATATTTTCCGGCCGCCAGATAATAACCAAGGGAACCCGCACAGTAAATACCCAGGATGATCTCCAGAAACCCGGACCAGGGAAGTCTGATGCGATACGGCATGAATTCTCTGTCCCCTTTTTTGGGCGTTCTGACGAACGGGCTTTCATGACCCATCAGGGCTTCCAGAACCGCACGGGTGTTACTTATGGCAATGCCGATGCCCACCGCCACGAGAAATGGGAGATAAACTACGCGCCCCAGCCAGTCTTTTTCATAGGAAGCCCGCTGACTGATCAGGTACAGGGTGCTCGGGGCTGCCATGGCCATTGCCAGCAAAAGAGCAAGTGCCCAAAATGCCGGCGGATTAAGAAACAATTTCAGCATCAAGAGGACCGGAAGCGCCAGAACGGCCATCATCACCATCAATGGATGTACCAGATAATGGGTCAGATGAAAAAAGGCTTCCACCTTTTTGAAGACGGATATGTTGGACGCAAGGATTCCGGGAAGGAGTTTCAGCGCCGTTTGGATCGAGCCTTTTGCCCATCTGAACTGCTGGCTTTTGAACGCCCCCACATCCTCCGGAATTTCAGCCGGAACAACCACATCCGGCACATACAGGGTGTGCCATCCACGAAACTGAACCCGATAGGAAAGGTCCATGTCTTCCGTCAGGGTATCCCACTGCCATCCGCCGCTTTCCTCGATGGCTTCTTTTCGCCAGACGCCCGCCGTCCCGTTAAAATTCATGAACAATCCGCTCCAGTTCCGTGCCGATTGTTCGATCATGAAATGCCCGTCGATGCCGATGGACTGAACGCGGGTAAGCAGGGACCTTTCTTGGTTCAAATGTCCCCACCGGGCTTGCAGCAGCCCCAGGCGCTCATCCTCCAGAAAAAAGGGGACAATTCTTTGCAGATAATCCTTTGGAGGTACAAAATCGGCATCAAATATGGCGATCAATGCCCCCCGGGCGGACTTCAGACCTTCTGCTAGCGCACCTGCCTTAAACCCTTCTCTGCTTTTTCTGCGAATAACCCGAATATCATAACCTTCTTTTCGAAGTTCATGGGCCGTTTGGTCAATCAAACCACTGGTTTCATCCGTCGAATCATCCAGCACCTGTACTTCGTGCCTCCCTTTGGGATACGCCATGGAGGCCACCGCCCGCATGACCCGTGGCGCCACATTGTATTCATTGTAAATCGGAATCTGGGTGGTGACTTTTGGCCAGAAAACGGCGTGTTTTAAAGAGGAATATCTTTTTAAAATGCAGTTTCGCCTGATTTCCGCACGTTGCTTTCCTTTCTGAAAAAGAAACACCATCAGATAGCAGTTCAATCCGTAAACCATTAGAATGAGCGCCGTCAAAAAATAAAATCCGATGACGAGGTATGAAATGAAAGTTCCCACAATGCATCCTTAAAAAATACCGGCAGGGCGGCACCATAAAGCGGAATTAACGATCGTATTTTTCCTTTCAATCGGATAATACAATAATATCAAGTGGATGATTATTATATTCCACCCACATGAATTATCAAGGGAAACCGGAATCCCGTATTGAAAAAGAGACGGGTTGTTCCCTTCTTATCCCCATTATCCCACAATCTGAATTATCCACATTTTGGTCATAAATGTTGACTTCAAATGAAACTCATGGATAATCGAATCATAAAGCGTCTCTAAGCGGGCAGCAGAGTTCTACTTTCCCTGTTGCGTTTCAACAAGAAGGCAATTGCCAAAAAAGGAGGCCCCCATGAAAGAGAGTACCGTCAAAATCAGGCTCATGAAGGCTGAAGATTATGATGCCGTGGTCAGGATCGACGAGAAAGTCCTCAAAACTTCCCGGCCGGAATATTATAATATGAAATTTGAAAAGCTGTTTCAAACCAAAGACTACCTGCCCGTCTCACTGGTGGCCGAGGATGAAAACGGGACGGTGGTGGGGTTCGCCATGGGTGAAACCTACATGGGAGAATACGGCATTTTCGAGGGAGCGGCAACCCTGGACACCATCGGAGTTGATCCCCATTACCAGCAAAAAGGCATCGGTGAGCAGCTAATTAATGAGTTTCTCGAGCATTTGAAGAGCCTTGGTGTGGAGAAAATCAGCACTCTCGTGGCCTGGAATAACTCCGACCTGATCCATTTTTTCAGTGCAAACCAATTCGCCCCTTCAAAAACCATTTATTTGGAAAGAAGGGTTTGAAGGGGTCTTTTTCGGTTTGCTTCCCCTCATTTATCTGAGGGCTTTTATCAGGGCTTCGGCAAGTACCTCGGGATGGGTGAAGAGTGTTTCATGGCCGCCATCCAATTCTACGACATCATGCTCTCCCAGCCCTTGCGCCATACCCAGGTAGGCCCCCGGCGGCAGAGACGTGTCATCCTTGCAGAACACGACCGTCTTCGGAATGGCCAGCGCATCAAACTCACCCGTGCTTACAGGCGTTGTAAATAAAGCCACGGGCTGGGGAACCAACCGGGTGATCAATGCATCCTGGACTTCCGGCACAGCATCCGCCATCAGTTCGTTTCGAACAAAATCTTCGAGTACCGGGACACAGTTTTCAGGACTCGCCTCGGCAGCAGCGGTCATGCCTTCAGCCACCTCGGGCGGCACCAGATCGAACTGTGCCTTTCCGTCGGGAAGAATAAAGGCGTTGTGAAAAATCAACTGGGATATTTTTTCTGAAACCTTGGGTGCCGCCGCCTGCATCATAAAACCGGCGCTGGAATGGCCCACCAGAACCACCGGCATGGGTTGTCGCTCCAATACGCGGACGATACCGTTCACATAGTCCTCAAATCGGATACCGGATCGCTCGTCTTTCGGCCCATGCCCCGGCATGGTGGGTGCCTCCGCCGTATGCCCGGCTTTTTCCAACGCTTTGATCACCCCATCCCAGCACCAGCCGCCATGCCAGGCCCCATGCAACAATACAAAATGTTTCGCCATTTTTTCTTCTCCTTCCTTTCCTGAAAAATCAGAGAACCTTAACCTGCTTGAGCCAACCCGGCCGCTCCTTTTCCGCCGCCTCGATGGCGGTGGAAGAACCCAGGACCTTGACCACGCCTTCTCTCGCAACAGCCTTCAGAATCCGGCCCATGGACTTGAAATTTGACGGTGAAGTCCCCAGCAATTCTTCCCGCATTTGCTGCCGCAGGGCTTCCGTATCCATCGTCAGATGACGAATCATGGACACATATCCTTTGGCATCCGGCAGCATATGGCTGTCCAGATCTCCAATGGCGCCAATAATGCTTTTGGTCAATTCCTCTTCCGAAAGGGTTTCCTTCTCGAGAAATTGTGCGGACCGGTCAAATATATCCAGCGTTCGCATCAGGTTCGGATCCCGGTACGATACAAAGGTCAACACCCCCGAAATACGATCCAGCAGACAGAAGGCGCCATAGGCGCCCCCCTGAACACGAATGCGATCCCACAGCCAGGCGTTGCGAATATACCGTGTAATGGCCAGGGCCGAACCATGAAATTCATATCCCAAGGCCTTAAGGTCCGCTCCTTTGCCCACATAGTTCACCTGAGATGGGATCGTCATCCCTTCAGAGAGCGGTTTGCTGCGGTCCGGCCAATCCGTCTTCACGGTATCGAGCCGGGTATCCGGTGCTTCAGGCAGAGAAACGAGCAACCGGCGCAAGAGTGGTTCAAACCGGCTCCATCCGGAGGCATCTATGGTGATATTGGCCAGCGTGCAGTTTCGGTTCACCAGGATTCGGTGCATTTCCTCCAAAACCGCAAGAACCCGCGGCCAGTCTTCTTCAACGTCCCGGGCCAATTGCCGGACAAAAAAGAGGTAGCTGACACCTCCCATTTGTTCGGACGCCCAATGGGACCTGGAGAAATGGGATTTCAGCCGTTGATTCACCACCTGATGACCTGTGGGTATCAGTTTCTGCTCGACACGGGCCTTTTCTTCCAGAACCATTTGCCTGAAACGGTCACGGTCATTCAATTTGACCGTAAGCAACACATCTTCAAAAATTTCCGCCAGCGCATCGGCCTGGTGGATCATGGCTTTTCCCCTGAGAAAAAGCCAGGCGGCACTTTCATCCGTTCCCTGCACATCCGATGTGAAAGGTGCGGGACGAATACCCCCCGTTTTTTGGCTGATGCGCTGCGACAGCGATACAAAATCCTCTTTTTCCGTCCCCATTTCAACAAAAGCCCGACCCAGAAGCGGAACATAGGGCACATATTCAGACGGCAAAGCTTGAAGGTTAAACCCCAGATCCACATAAATAATACCGTTTGTAAACAGATCGTGGAAAAGCATCGGCATACCCTTCTCGTCCATTTGAACCATGGGGATCGGCTTGTTCTGCTTCTCCAGGTCTTTCAACTTCAGCATGGGAATGGTGGCAAGGGCTTCGGGGGGATCCGGTTTTTCCTGCAGACGTTTCAATTCCAAGGTGTTTTCCCGGACCGCATCCAGTGTTTTTTCATCCATGCCGGCTTTGGTTTCAAGAAGCGTGCTTTTTTCTGCATCCGCTTCTCTTTTTCTCAGGTTCGCATCCGGTTCCAGCACCAGCGTGGTTCGGTGGGGATTTGAAAGAAATGCCGTCTCAATAAGTCCTTCAAAATACCCGGGGTCAGATGCAATTTGCTTTTTCAGCCGTTCCAGAGGACCCTCAAAAGCCAGGAGGCTCAGTGGATCTCCATCATAAAGCCAGGTGGTGAGAGACCGCAGCATCATGGAAAGACCCCTGGGAAAGTTGCCGGAGTTATTCTCCCGCAGACGAAATTCAATGGTGTTGAGGGCCGCCTCCACTGTACGGGGATCAATACCCGAACGGCTGAGCGATTCAAGGGTTTCCAGGATCAGACTTTCGATTTTATGCGCATCATTTGTTTTGATCCCTTTGAGGCCGGTAGAAAAGCTCATCTGCCGAAGTTCGGTTTCCAGCCCGCCGCCGGTGATATCTTCTCCCAGTCCCGAGTCGATCAGAGCCTTTCTTAAAGGAGATGCGGGCATTCCCAGCAGGATATACTCCAGAGCGCGCAAAGAAAAATTGGCATCCACGCGGGTTGTCTCCTCCAGCAGCCAGTTCACGGTGATCATACCTTTGGCTTCCGGCTCATCCGTTTCACTCCCCATGTATGGGCGAACCATTTTCTTAGGCTTATCAAAGGGCGATTGCAGCTTCACACTTGAATCCACCGAAACAGCTTCAAAATCCTTCAGAACGGACGCCAGGCGGATCAGGCGTTCTTCAGGATCATCATCTCCATAAAAAAAGATCCGTGCATTGGACGGGTGATAATACCGCTTGTGAAAAGCATGGAACTGCTCATAGGTGAGATGGGGAATCTCCTTGGGATCTCCTCCGGAGTCGAGGCCATAGGCATTGTCCGGAAACAGAGATTGAAGGGAATACTCTGAGAGCACATTATCCGGTGAAGAGTAAGCCCCTTTCATTTCGTTAAAAACGACCCCTCTATAAACCATTTCCGCTTCTTTCTCCGCCAGTTCGAAATGCCACCCTTCCTGCTGAAAGATGGCGGGCGTGATTCTGGGATAGAATACCGCATCCAGATAGACATCCATGAGGTTGTAAAAATCCTGAAGATTCTGGCTGGCCACCGGATAACAGGTCTTGTCCGGATAGGTAAAGGCGTTGAGAAAAGTCTGGAGCGACCCTTTTAAAAGCTCCACAAAGGGTTCCTTAACCGGGTATTTTCTGGATCCGCAGAGAACGGAATGCTCCAAGATATGGGCCACTCCGGTGGAATCAAAGGGGGGGGTACGAAAGGTAATGCCGAAGACCTTGTTTTCGTCATCAGCCATCATGGACAGAATCTCGGCTCCGGTCTTCTTGTGGCGGTACAGGTGAGCCTCGGTTTTCAGCTCGGCTATGGCCTGTTTTTTGATCAATTCAAATGCGTTCTGTGCTTTCATGAGCTCCTCCAGGCGACGCAGTAGGTTTTCCGCGAGGTTCCTTTTTGTATCGGATGACCTGGTATGCCATAAAAGCCAGGAAAATGACAAGCCCTATATAATTCAGCCGACCGTCCACCCAGATCAGCAGGACGGCTGATTGGAACAATCGTCTTACACGAGGCCAATTAAACGGGGTGAGGCACTTTTGTCGTACCCATATTCGTTTCCATGGCATCAATATTCAGTAGAAAACTTTGAATCATTTTCAGCCCTTTCAACCCGGCAGATCAGCCGCCCTTCACCCAGAAGAACCATCACCTGATCCCCCGGGTGTATTGCGGAGGCTTTTTTCAGGATCCGTTTATCCGGTAGATCGAAAGTGATGCTGTACCCCCGATTCAAGATAGCCGTCGGATTCAGGTCCCGCAACCCCTTTTTGAGCAGATCAAGACGCATCCCCAGCCCTCGAAGTTCATTTTGCATGGCGCGAACCAGGGACGTCCTTTGAAATGCAAGATGTTGCCTGTGGGATGCGACCCTGTTCTGGGGAGAATGGGTCAACAACGCATTGGACTTCTCGTTCACGGCCATGCGGTGCCGGTGAAGGACAAAGTGCATCAAACGGCTCAGTCGCTGTTGCAACTCATCCAGATGGAGCCACGCATCGGCCAGCCGTTTTCTCGGGTCTTTGAGGCGGTCTCTCAGGTTTTTCAGCGTCTCCCTGTAATAGCTTTGTTGATGCCCCATCACTGCCACCATTCGAGATCGCAGATCAATCAAGCGGCTTTTGAGAGCCTCCTTTTCCGCTACCAGCAGCTCGGCGGCAGCCGATGGGGTCGGCGCCCTGAAATCGGATGCCAGATCGCAGATGGTCACATCGATCTCATGCCCCACAGCCGAAACCACCGGTATGCGGGACTGTCTGATGGCCAGGGCCAGTGCTTCTTCATTAAAAGCCTGTAAATCTTCCAGAGAACCGCCCCCCCGGGTCAGAACGATCACATCCACATTGAGATCGCGATTAACCGCTTCAAGGGCTGTGATAATTTCATCACAGGCCTGCTCCCCCTGCACCCGTACGGGAAGGATGCTGATTTCCAGATTGGCAAACCGGCGTTGAATGACGTTCAGAAAATCCCTTACAGCAGCACCCGTGGGCGATGTAATCAGGGCGATCCGCCTGGGAAGAAAAGGGAGGGATTTCTTGATTTCCGGATCAAAAACACCCTGTTTGGCCAGTTTATTTTTAATTTGATCAAAGGCCAGGGCCAAAGCCCCGATTCCGAGAGGCTCCAGATAATCCAGAATCACCTGGTATTCCCCCCGGGGAGCATAAACACCCACTCGCCCCTGGACGATTACTTTCATCCCGTTTTCCGGAACGAATTTCAAATATCTTGCCTGAAGGCGAAACATGACGGCACGGATCTGGGCGCTCTCGTCTTTGAGCACCATGTAATAATGCCCGGATCTCGGTGCGGTGAAATTGGAGATCTCCCCTTCAACCCAAACAAAATCAAGGGTCCCCTCAAGGAGGTCCCTGATTTCTTCGGTGAGTTCCTGTACGCTGTAAACTTTTGGTCCCGGAATTTCTTGTGAGAAACCCAAAAAAAACCCCCTTGCCCAATGATCTCGACTGATGGTTTGGAAAACACGCATTCGACACTTACAATCAGGATACCATGGCAAAGGAGACAAAAACAACTTTCAAAAAAATCTTGCGATTTAAAAAATAATGATATAATTGAAGAAATTTATGCTTATGCTGATAAGGCAAACCATGACGCTTGCTGATTGGATTTTGAGAGGAGTTGGCTTTAGAAAATAATCCAGGGCTTTATTACATTGTTTCAGCGAATTCAGGAGGAAAACAGAGATGACCGAGTTTAAAAAAATAGAAGACATTATGGCACCCATTGAGGATTACGACAGAGTCAATATCGATGCCCAGCTTTGTGATGCCATGAGCATTCTGAAAGGAAACTACGAAAAATTGAAAAGTGGGGACAAAGGAAATTACCATAAAACCCTGTTGGTTGTGGATGCCGAAAACAATATTGTGGGAAAACTGTCCATGTATGATCTGATCCGCGGGCTGGTCCCCGAACCGGTCAAAAAGCCCGAAATGTCCAGGGCCTATAGTGCCATGCGTTCCGGTCGGGTGAGGGAGGTGTCCGCAGAGGTGGGAGATGTTCAGGAACACTTCAATTGGCTGCACGCTACCTTTTCCGACCTCATCAAGCAGGAAGCCCATAAAAAAGTCCGGGACATCATGAGCCCCATTGAAAAATCGAGTCTGAAAGCGGATGACAAATTGACCCACGGGATTTACACCCTGTTCAAAGACAATGTACGACAGCAGTTCGTTCAAGACGAAGAAAAAATCGTCGGAGTGGTGAACCTCAATGTGATCTTTACGGAACTCCTCGAGGTGGCAGGCCCGGAATGCCACATCAACTGGTAGCATTTTCCAAGATCTCACATAAAACCGCCAGGCCCGCAAAGGTATAAAATTTGTTTCTCGGTCCTTTGCGGCTTGGCCTGACAAAAGGCATGTCCTGCCTCAGATGCATCCCGGCGCTACGCTGACCGAATCCTTTTTGTTCCTAATTTAACAAAAAAAGCTTGACTTCAAATCCCAGTCATATTAGCTTTTCAAAAATGAATGAGAATTCATTCATTATTTCTCGAGGCGGCTTTTTGCGGTCAATCCCGTTTGAAGCGCAATTTTCACGTACGTACACGCTAAGGAGGTGTCTATGGACAAAAAAATGAATAGGGCCGGCGTCATTGGGGCGGGCGTTATGGGAGCCACCATCGCCGCCCAGCTTGCCAATGTGGGCATCGAAACGGTTTTGCTCGACATTGTTCCCCCGGAGTTCACGGAGGACGACAAAAAAAAGGGCCTCACACCGGACAGCAAGAAGTTCAGAAACAAATTCGGCAATAACGGATTGAACATTGCTTTAAAGTCTAAACCGGCATCCTTTTACATTCCCAAAAACGCCAAACTGATCACCATCGGCAACATGGAAGACGATCTCGCCCTGTTGAAGGACGTGGACTGGATAATCGAGGTGGTGGTGGAACGGCTGGATATCAAGCAAAAGGTCTTTGAAAAGATTGAGACCGTGTTAACACCCGGCACCATCGTTACCTCAAATACCTCGGGCATCCCGGCCAAAGACATGTGTGAAGGCCGTTCAGAAAATTTTCAAAAGTATTTCGCCATTACCCATTTCTTCAATCCTCCGCGCTATATCAAGCTTCTGGAAATCGTACCTGGACCCGACACCCTTCCCGAGGTGGTGGAAACGCTGGCCGAAGTCTGCAAGAGGAAAGTGGGCAAGGGGATCGTCTATGCCAAAGATACCCCCAATTTTGTGGCCAACCGGATCGGCACCTTCAGCATGTTTTCCGTCATCAACGCCATGATGGAGCTGGGGCTTTCGATAGAAGCGGTCGACAAACTGACGGGTCCCGTCGTTGGCTTCGCTAAAAGCGCCACCTTCAGAACCGGAGATCTGGTCGGGCTGGACACACTTTTGCACGTGGCCGACAATGTGTATGACGGTTCCCCTAACGATGAAAAGCGAAATATTTTTCAAGCGCCTGAATTCATTAACAAGATGCTCGAAAAAGGCCTTCTGGGTGAAAAAACCAAACAGGGCTTTTACAAGAAGAGCAAGGATGCCGACGGGAAGCGTGTAATTTTGACCCTTGATTATAATACGCTGGAACATACCCCCCAGGAAAAGGTGAAATTCAGCTCCTTGGAGGCGGCCCAAAATGCCTCCGGCACAGGCAATAAAATCAAAGCCCTTTATTACGCCGAAGATCCGGCAGGAACATTTACCTTCAAGACGCTCAGCGAAACCCTTATCTATGCTGCCAACCGCATTCCTGAAATTGCCGACGATATCGTCAACGTGGACAATGCGCTGAAATGGGGATTCGCCAGAAAACTGGGGCCCTTCGAGGCTTGGGACGCCATCGGCGTAGCGAAATCCGTGGCCAAGATGAAAGAAACCGGTTACGAGATCCCCGCCTGGGTCGCCGAGATGCTCGATAGCGGCAAAGAGACCTTTTATAAAAAGGAGGCCGGGAACCTCTATTTTTACGATATCAGCAGCAAAGACTATCAGGAAGTTCCGGTAAAACCCGGCATCATTCTCCTGCCGTCACTGAAGGCGCAGGAAAGACTGGTTACGGAAAACACCGGCGCTTCCCTCATCGATCTGGGTGACGGCGTTGCCTGTCTTGAATTCCACACGAAAATGAACGCCATGGGCGACGATATCGTCAGCATGGTCATGAAGTCCGTGGATATTGTGAGCAACGACTTTGACGGCCTGGTCATCGCCAACCACGGCACCAACTTTTCCGCGGGCGCCAATCTGCCGCTGATCCTCTTTACGGCCCAGGAAGAGGAATGGGATGACCTGGATTGGATGATCAAAGTGTTTCAGGATTCATTCATGAAATTGAAATACCTTGACAAACCGGTGGTCGCGGCCCCGGCGGGCCTGGCTTTGGGCGGCGGATGTGAAATCTGTCTCGCTTCCGACCGGGTGCGCTTTGCCGCGGAGACCTACATGGGCCTCGTGGAAGCGGGTGTGGGACTGGTTCCCGCCGGTGGTGGTACCAAGGAGATGTTTATTCGAAACACGGACCACCTCTTTGAAGTGAAAAGGGGTGGTCTCTACCCCAAACAGATTGAAATGATGCCTTATATCGCGCGGGCTTTTGAAACCATTGCCATGGCCAAGGTCGCCACTTCCGGCCCGGAAGCCGTTCAAATCGGATACCTGAAAGACACGGACAAGATGACCGTCAATCGCGATTACCAGATCCAGGACGCCAAAAATACCGTGTTGGCCCTGAACCTGGAGGGATACACCCCACCCAGGCCCAGGGATGATCTGCGAGTGCCCGGAGAAAACACGTTTGCCATGATCAAACTCGGTCTCTGGACCATGCACGAACAGAACTACATTACGGACCATGACGTAACGGTCTCCACCAAGATCGGATATATCCTTTGCGGTGGCGCCGTTCAGGAAAATACCGTGGTTACGGAACAGTACCTTCTTGATTTGGAACGGGAGGCCTTTTTAAGCCTTCTGGGCGATCCCAAGACACAGGCCCGGATACAGCACATGCTGACCACCGGCAAACCGCTCAGAAATTAAATACTGCCATAGAGATTCTGTCAATGACGTTAAGCAGCCGATAACTGATGAATGACAGGGGAGGAAAACATGATGAAAGAAGCCGTAATAGTCGCCGCTTGCAGGACGGCAGCCGGAAAGGCTCCTAAAGGAATGTTGAAACATACCCGTCCGGAAGAGATGGGATGCGCCGTTTTGGGAGACTTAATGAGACGGGCGGGTGACCTTGACCCGGCGGTCATTGATGACGTGGTGATCGGGTGCACATTTCCCGAGGCGGTACAGGGACTGAACCTTGGAAGAGTACTGGTGATGAGCATGGGATGGCCGGACCGCATTCCCGGCATGACCGTCAACCGATTCTGTTCTTCCGGACTTCAGTCCATCGCCATCGCCGCTGAAAAAATCATGTGCGGGTTTTCGGAAGTGGTCGTGGCCGGCGGTGTTGAGAGCATGAGCCAGATCCCCATGGGAGGTAGCATGATGTATCCCAACCCGGCCCTTGTGGACATGCGGCCTGGCGCTTTCACCGGCATGGGATTGACCGCTGAAAATGTGGCGGAGCGATTCAATATCGGCCGGGACGAGCAGGATGAATTTGGCGCCAAGAGCCAGCAAAAGGCTGAAAAAGCCGTTAAAGAGGGGCGTTTTAAAAGTCAGATCGTGCCACTGAAAGTGAAAAAGCAAAAACAACTGCCCAACGGCAGATTTGAGTTTGAAAAGGTGATCTTTGACCAGGACGAAGGGGTTCGCCCCGGAACCACGAAAGAAGGCATCAGCAAGATTCCACCGGCTTTTAAACCGAACGGCAGCGTTACCGCCGGCAATTCTTCGCAAACCAGTGATGCCGCGGCGGCCGTTTTGCTCATGAGCAAAGAGAAAGCCAAAGAGCTGGGGCTCAAACCCATGGCCACCTTCCGATTCCATACGGTGGAAGGATGCGAGCCCGAAATCATGGGCGTCGGTCCGGCGGTGGCCATCCCCAAGGTTCTCAAACTGGCGGGGATGAGCCTGGACCAGATAGACCTCATTGAATTAAACGAAGCCTTTGCAGCCCAGGCCATTTACTGCATCAATGAGCTGGGAATCAATGAAGAAATCACCAATGTCAACGGCGGGGCAATTGCCCTGGGGCATCCTTTGGGATGCACGGGAAGCAAACTGACCACCCAGTTGATCTATGAAATGCAGGAGCGGAAAGCCCGATGGGGACTGGTATCCATGTGCATCGGTTTCGGAATGGGTGCCGCTGGCCTCTTTGAAGTTGAAGATTACTAACAGAATGACCAACGATCACATATTTGGTGAAAGGAGCAAAACCATGGCGGAAAAAAAAGTTTTTGTGGGCGGAGACTTCCTTATTTCGAATGCGACCCCCGAAGAAGTATTTACGCCTGAAGATTTCACGGATGAACATCGCATGATCATGGATATGGCCA
This sequence comes from Deltaproteobacteria bacterium, assembly GCA_022340265.1. Taxonomy (GTDB): domain Bacteria; phylum Desulfobacterota; class DSM-4660; order Desulfatiglandales; family Desulfatiglandaceae; genus NaphS2. Next base: position 31,115 of record JAJDOH010000154.1, read on the forward strand.
AGGATTTCGTACAAAAAGAAGTCAACCCCCATATCGATCAACTGGAAGAAAAAGATGAGGCGCTCACCCTTTCCCTGCTGGCGAAAGCCGGCGAACTGGGGCTATTGGGAACCGATATTCCGGAAGAATACGGCGGCATGGGACTGGATAAAGTGAGCACCACCATCGTTACGGAAGCCCTGGGGGTTGCCGGTTCTTTTGCCGTGGTCTACGGAGCCGATACGGGCATCGGGACGCTGCCGATTGTCTATTTCGGAAACGAGGAGCAGAAGCAGAAATACCTGCCCAAACTGGCCGGCGGTGAATGGTGCGGCGCCTACTGCCTGACGGAACCGGGTGCCGGATCGGACGCACTGAATGCCAAAACCAAGGCGGTCCTCTCCGAAGACGGAAAATATTATATCATCAACGGTGAAAAGATGTTCATCACCAACGCCGGTTGGGCCAGCAGCTTTATTGTCTACGCCAAGGTGAATGGGGAAGATTTTACCGGTTTTATCGTTGAAAAGTCTTTCAAAGGCGTCTCCACCGGCAAAGAGGAGAAGAAAATGGGGGCCCATGGGTCCTCCACGCGACCCGTCATCTTCGAAGACGCGGAAGTTCCCGTGGAAAACGTTTTGTTTGAAATCGGAAAAGGGCATAAAATCGCCTTTAACATTTTAAATATCGGCCGGTGGAAACTGGGAGCAGCAACGGTTGGCGGCTGTAAAGGCTGCGTCACGGAAGCGGTCAAGTACGCCAACGGCCGTATTCAGTTCAAAGTGCCCATCAGCAGTTTCGGCCTGATTAAAACCAAACTGGCCGACATGGCGGTCAAAGGGTACATGAGCGAAAGCATCATGTACCGGCTGGCGGGAATGTTTGACAACAAACTGGGAACCCTGGATGCCGAGGCTAAAAAGAGCGGTGAAGAAAATGCCAAGGCCATTGAAGAGTATGCGGCGGAATGCTCCATCGCCAAGGTGTACGGCTCAGAAACCCTTGATTTCTGTGTCGATGAATATGTGCAGATTCTGGGTGGTTACGGATTTTGCGCGGAATACCCGGCGGAGCGGTATTACCGGGATTCCCGTATCAACCGCATCTGGGAAGGGACCAACGAGATCAACCGTATGCTGATCCCGGGAACGCTCATGCAGCGCGCCATGAAAGGACGGCTGAATCTGCTGCAGGCGGCGCAGGCCATTCCGGGAGAGCTCATGAGCTATTCGCCCCTTTCCGTGCAATTGCCGGATACGCCCCTGGCACTTCAGGAACACATGATCAAAATGATGAAGAAGCTTGCTCTGATGGTGGCCGGCGGCGCCGGCATGAAGTTTCAGCAGAAACTGGCCAAAGAGCAGGAAGTGCTGGGCAAACTGGCGGATATCATCATTGAGATATTCGCCATGGAAAGCGGCCTTTTAAGAACGCTCAAGATGATTGACAAAAACGGCGAGGAGAAAACAAAGTACCAGATCGACGCCGTCAAGGTTTACATGGACGAAGCGATCCCCAAAATTGAAGGCTGGGCCAAACAGATCATTGCCTATGTGGAAGAAGGCGACATGCTTCGCACCCAGCTGGCAGGTGTCAAGAAACTGGCCCGTTATCAACCCATAGACGCCGTGACTTTGAAGCGGGAGATTGCAGACCGCATCATCGACCTGGAAGCCTATCCTTTCTAACACCCCAACTCACATCGCAATATTCGCAAAGAGGACCCGCTCCCGCGGCTCCTCTTTTTTTATGCCAGGGTTTTAATATGATAACCAAGACACTCCTGGTTTGAAAAAGCCCTCCAGGAATAGCAGAACAACCACGGCGGCAAGAAGCCCAACGCCATAAAATCGGGTTATAAATTAACTTTAAGGAATCATTTAGATTCCCATACCTTTGGATGAATCGCTTCACGGTTGACAATCACCCCGGGGCTTGCTATTTGGTTTTGTGGTTTTAGGCGAATTCTTATCTTCATTATCCCAAAATCCTTATCAGCAAAAACTGATGGCGTATATGTGTAGACACCCAAAAAACCCAGAGGCTTAACTTATGGCAAGGATTTTGATCGCAGACGACGATCTCGTTACAAGAATGGAACTTTGTGAAATGCTTGATTCGGCAGGGCATGATCTTGTAGGGGAGGCGGAAACCGGCCAACAGGCCATAGAGATGGCACAGGATTTCCATCCCGACCTCATTGTAATGGACATTGTCATGCCTGGCGGCATGGATGGCATTACCGCAGCGGAGAAAATAAAGAAAGCGTCAGATACGGCGATCGTTTTTATCAGTGGCTATGGAGATCCGGAGTATATTGAAAGGGCAAAAAGATTAGAACCCTTCGGTTATGTGATGAAGCCCTTTGATGAAAGGGAAGTGAAAGCATTTATAGAAATCGCTCTTCACAAAAGGGCGATGGAGTTAAAACTCAGACATGCGAACAAGCTTTTGAAGAAAAGCGAGGAGAAATATCGGCTATTATTTGAGATGTCAAACGAAGGGATCTGCCTTCATGAAATGATCTATGACCCAACCGGGAATGCCGTTGATTACAAAATTTTAGATGTCAATTCCGCCTATGAAAATATTACCGGAATGGCAAAAAGAGAGGTTGTTGGCAGGAAAGCATCTGAAGTCTATGGTATTGGTATTCCCCCTTTTTTAGAAACCTATGCAGCGGTTGCAGAATCAGGAAAACCAACCAACTTTGAAGAATACTGGCCGCCCATGGAGAAGTTTTTCCGGATATCTGCATTTTCGCCTGAAAAAGGAAAGTTTGCGACGGTTTTTACGGATCTGACGGATCGTAAGGTGATGGAAAGGGCTCTGCGCGAAACTGAAAAAAAGTTTTTCACAGTTTTTCATGCCAGTCCCGTGTGCATTACCTTTACGACTCTCGAGGACGGTCGTATCGTCGAAATGAACGATGCGTGTTCTCAAGTTATGGGTTATGAACGCAGTGAAGCACTTGGAAAAACAACGCTCGAAATCGGTCCGTGGCCTGAACCTGAGAAAAGAACCAAGTATATTGATCAGATCAAAGAAAAGGGCGGCTTTAATAACAAGGAAATCAAGTTTAAGAAAAAAAACAAGGAGACTTTTTTGGGGCTGTGGTCCGTAAGAAGAATCGAGATGGGTAGTGAGGAATATCTTGTCAACGTACTGGTAGATATCACAGAGCGTAAACATGCGGAAGAGGAACTCTTGGAGAGTCAAAAACGTTTCAAAGACTTTGCTGAAATGCTTCCGGAGGTGGTTTTTGAAACCGATAAAAATTTGAAACTGACATTCGTTAACAAGAAGACTTATGAGATTACTGGATATGCGGAACAGGATTTTATAAACGGGCTTAGCGGTTTTGATATGCTTGCACCCGGAGAGAGAAAAAGGGCAAAAGAGAATCTTACAAAACGACTTCAGGGAGAAAGAATCAAAACGGTCGAATATGTCGGTTTAAGAAAGGACGGCTCCACATATCCGATGCTTCTGAATACCAGCCCCATAAAAAAAGGAGATACGGTCATTGGTTTCAGAGGCGTCATCATGGACATTACCGATATCAAAAAAACAGAAGAACACCTCAAGCAGGCTCAGCAAATGGAAGCAAGGGGTGTTGGCAATATTCTGGAACGGTAGCAATCGAAAATATCTCATTTTGACGCCACATAATAATTTCGCATCATTCCCATATCCTCGTGTTCCAGATTATGGCAATGATACAAGAACAATCCCGGATAATCGGCAAAATCAACCAGTATTTTAATGCCCTCACCGGGCATCAGCAAAACCGTGTCCTTCAATCCTTCATCCACATAGCCGTCATGATGAACGCCGCTTCTTTCAATAACGTGAAACTGTTTTCCGTGCAGGTGAATGGGGTGCGCCATGTTCATCATGTTCATCATTCCGCCGTTCGTATTATGGAATTCCCAAATCTCTTTTGAACCCAATCGGACAATCTCGTCGTCGGCCACTGCGTCCATTTGAAATACCCGGCCATTGATCGACCATTGCATATGTCGCATGGTCAGAAAGAATTGCTTGGGATTGAAATGGTTGACAGCTTCATCCTGCCGGGGAGGGCTGATCTTAGAGAGTTGCGCCGGTAAGGTTTGTCTCCCAGCCTCCTGTTTCACAACCTTGATTTTGAAGATGGAAAATGCAGCGCCGTTTGGAAGCGCTTGATGCTGGCCCCTTGGGCCGCCGAATCTATCACCGGCGTCAAAAGGAAGACTTGCCAGGAAGGTCTCAAAACCGACCGCATCATCACTGAAATCGACCCAGATCTCCAATCGTTCAGCAGGACCCAAAAAAGCATATCGGCGTTGGATCGGTTTTTCCAGCAACCCGCCGTCTGTCCCGATGATGGTGAGCGGACGACCGTCTTCCCATGCGAGTTTATAAATTCGCGAATTGGAGCCGTTCAGCAACCGCAGGCGATAGCAACGTGTCGATACGGGCAGTGTGAAATAGGGCATGCCGTTCACCATGATCAAATCACCCAAAAACCCACTCATCCGCTCCATCATGTGTCCTGACATATAGACCAGCTGATTGTTCATATCAAAGGTTCGGTCCTGAATTACCATGGGAACATCATATTCGCCTTCAGGCAGGCCCAGTGCCTGCTCCTCATCGTCGGATACCAGGAAAAGGCCTGCCAGGCCTCCATAAACCTGAGGGCCGGTTCTACCGTGGGGGTGGGGATGATACCAATAGGTGCCGGCTCTGTTGTTAACTTCGAATTCGTAGAGGTAGGATTGTCCCTGTGGAATGACATAACGCGGGTGTCCGTCCATGACCGCGGGAACATGAAGGCCATGCCAATGCACTATCGATTCTTGAGGGATTAAGTTGGTAAACCGGATTCGGATTTTTTCTCCGCGATGAACGTTTATGATCGGGCCCAGGTAGCTTCCTGGTATTTCCACGATACGGGAACTGTCGCCTTTCTGTATCGTTGCATGATACCGCCACACGGCGGTCCGGGCGCCCGGAAAGATGGCAATTTTGTCCGGCCGGGCCGAAAGGGAAATATCAAGGTCCGGGACAAATTGCGTATCTGGATCTTGAGCGGATGCGAAACGACCCATACCAGGGAAAAAATTTCCCGTTAACAGCCCCAGCACTCCAAAACCGGCCAGTTTCAGAAACTGTCGTCTGGCGTTCCCACGTTCAGCGCTTGTGTCCGGCGTTTGATTTGCCATTTTGGATCTCCCTTTTGATTTATTGGAGAATCTCGCTCTTCATGGACTCAAATGTATCGCGAGTGATTTCCCCTTTGGCATACCGCACTTTCAAAATATCCGTTGCTTGTGAAACGCTGCCGGTACCGGGTTCGTTTCCTTTACCAGTATTTTGAAACAGCCATCGAATCAGAAAAATGATTCCGGCAACGATTAATACCCAAAAATAACAGCATAAATATGCCTCCAAACCATCCCATTCCCCAGTTGCCCATCATCCATCGGCCCATGTGCCAATTCCCGTAATTGCCGGGTTTCGCAAATGCCGGGCTAATGAAAATGGTGCTTAAACCCAGAGAAATTGTGAGAAACCACATGGAAATTTTGATCAATTATTCATTGTTCGGAAGTTGGAAGCCAATTACGTTTAATGACTGAACAAAGCAAGCTTGATGCCAACACACTGTAAGCGACCTCCCAAAGTTATGGCATGCATTTTCTGTGACTCATTATTTCATCCTTAACGTCTCCTAATAGATTGGAAGTGAGCAGGGCATAGCGCCGGTCATGGGGGTTCTGAATTTTGCAACCGAATCCTTAATTGAAGGATCAACTTTAAAATTCACGGCAATCAATAAAATTTGATCTTCGATGATATGTGGCAGGATAATCCATTGAAAATCTCTAAAGCAGATGGATCGTTTCGAACCAGATGGAAGGGTGGGACGGGTACAAAATACCCGACGCATAAGATATTTACCGATTTCCAGAAGCCATGCGTGTTGCTTCCGGCATACGTCGAAGTTTCAGCATGCTCCAGATGCCGAAGGCCGGTCCCGGTGCAAGAACGACAAAGGCCCATTCCCAGCCGATCATCTCAACCATTGGCGGTATGATGCGGATTGAAATCAAGGTCAGGAGGAATCCAAACGTGGTTTGAACCGTGAGCGCCGTGCCCACATAGCGCGAGTCCGTAAGTTCGCTCACAGCCGCGCTGAACTGAGCACTGTCGGATACCACGGTGATCCCCCACAGAAGGCAGAGAATCGTCAAAAGCCCCGGGCTGGAGAAGAAGAGGCCGGCGCACATGGTGCACGCACCCGAAATAATCAGGCTGGCCACCGTCACTTTTGACCGGCCGAAGCGATCGGCCAGAAGGCCGCCCGCCAGGCTGCCGAAAGCCCCCACCGCGATCACTGCAAACCCGGCCAGCCGCGCTGACAGGGGACTCCAACCTGCAGCGCCATAACTGGAAAGCAGAAAAATAGGAATCCATGTCCACATCCCGTAGAGTTCCCACATGTGTCCCAGATAACCAAAGTTTGCAAGCCGCGTGGGCCGGTCGCTCAGCACCCTCCCCGCAAAACGCCAGTTGAACGGGGCCACACCTGCCAGAAAAGGGCCTTCACGCACCCCGATGGCCACCACAAGCACCCCGGCAGCCGCCAGAGCGGATGTGGAAAGGAGCGCCGTTCGCCAGGGAGGCATACCGTCACCACTGAGAAACGGTAGCGCATTGATCAAATGAGGAATGGATTTTCCCAGAACGATCCCCGCGACCAGCAAACCGATACCCAGGCCGCGATCCCTTTTGCACCATGTGGCAGCCAGCTTCATACCCGGCGGATAGGTGCCGGCCAGCCCCATGCCGGTACCGAAGCGTAAAGAGAAAACAAGCGCCGGGGAATAGTCAAAAAGTGCCAGGCCCCCATTGCACGCCGCCGCCCAAAAAGCACAAATGGCAATCAGACGGCTTGCGACAATGCGGTCGGCCAGGTTTAAGAGGGCAATAATGATGGCCCCAAAGACAAATCCGATCTGAACGCTCATGGTCATCCAGGATTGCGCCCCTCCGCCGAGCCCCCATTCTTCCGTCAGTTGGGGCAGTACGGCAGAGGCGGAAAACCACAGGCCAAAGATAAAAACTTCCGCTAATACCAGGAGGATAAGATTGCGCCATTTTGCCAGGGTTGAGATTGTCATTTGGTAGATACGCTTGAAATGAATGAACGCATTAATATTTCTCTAAAACTTGGTGAAGAGTGGCGTCACGGAAGATTCCTTGTGGAAAACGCGCCACGATCCTGCCCAAAAATGTATTCTCTCTCATGTGGAAGCGTCAAGGGCTTTTGCTAATTTTCAAACAAGGAAACGCATAAATTATTCGCACTTTTCCCTACAATTATCCGATACCCCCTTGCACTTCGGGAACACATGATTAGAATGGCCCAGAAGATCTCCTTGGTGGTGGCCAGCCCTACAGCCGTGAATTGCCGTGCGAGCCGGCCGACATCATTATTAAGATATTCACTATGGAAAGCGGTCTTTTAAGAACGCTTAAGATGATTGACAAGGACCGATAAGAAAAGGCGGAGTATCGGGTAACCGCCGTGCATTTGAGGCGGAATGGCGCAGACCGGATTATCGATCTGGCGGTGCATCTTTTCTAAAACTTCAGACCGTAATGGAATACCTTAAAAGAGGGTTTGCGGGAGCAGATCCTCTTTTTTTGACGGAAATTCAGCATGAAAAATGAGATTAACAAATTAAGAAATATCGGCATCAGCGCCCATATTGATTCGGGTAAAACCACCCTGACCGAAAGGATCCTGTTTTACACTAACCGAATCTTCGCCATACATGAAGTCAAAGGAAAAGACGGCGTGGGCGCTACCATGGACTCCATGGAACTGGAAAAGGAGCGGGGCATCACCATTGCATCCGCCGCGACCCACTGTGAATGGAAAGGGCACAAAATCAATATCATCGATACGCCCGGTCACGTGGATTTTACCATTGAAGTGGAGCGGGCCTTAAGGGTCATGGATGGTGCCATCCTCATCCTGTGCGCCGTGGGCGGGGTCCAGTCCCAGTCCATCACCGTGGACCGGCAGATGAAGCGTTACGAAGTCCCTCGCATCGCCTTTATCAACAAATGCGACCGATCCGGCGCAAACCCCAATAAGGTGGTGGGTCAGCTACGCGACAAACTGAATCAGAACGCTGTTTTGATGCAGATCCCCATTGGCCTGGAATCCGATTTCAAAGGTGTGGTGGACCTGGTATCCATGAAGGCCCTTTACTTCGAAGGCGAAAACGGTGAGAAAATAAAGGAAGATCCTATTCCGGATCATCTCATGGAGGAAGCGCTGGCCCGTAGAGAGGAATTGCTGGATGCCGCCTCAATGTTTTCAGACGACCTGATGGAAGCCATATTCGAAGAGACGGCCACCGAAGAACTGATTTGGGACGCCGTGAGGACCGCAACCATTTCACGATCGCTGACACCCGTATTTCTTGGAAGCGCTTATAAAAATATCGGTGTACAAACCGCACTGGATGGTGTCACCCGGTGTCTCCCCAGCCCCATGGAAATAAGCAATAAGGCTCTCGATCTCAATCAGGATGAAAAAGAGGTGACCCTTGAAACCGATCCTGAAAAACCGCTGGTTGCCATTGCCTTCAAACTGGAGGTCACCCCCTACGGTCAGTTGACATATCTCAGGATCTATCAGGGTGCCATCAAAAAGGGGGATGATCTCCTGATTACCCGTACGGGCAACAAAATCAAGGTGGGCCGCCTGGTCCGAATGCATGCCGACCAGATGGAGGACCTCACCTCGGCTCAAGCCGGGGATATTATTGCCTTGTTCGGCATCAACTGTTCCTCCGGAGATACCTTTACAGATGGTAAATTGAACCTGAGCATGAGTTCCATGTTTGTTCCGGAACCGGTCATATCACTGACCATCACACCTGAAGACAACAAAAGCCAGAACAACATGAGCAAGGCGCTGAGCCGCTTCACCCGGGAAGATCCCACCTTTCGGTCCTACGTGGACCCCGAATCTGGTGAGACAATTATCTCCGGCATGGGAGAGCTTCACCTGGAAGTCTATGTGGAAAGAATGAAACGCGAGTTTAAGGCCACCGTGGTGACGGGCATACCTCAGGTGGCATACCGGGAAGCCGTTACACAACATGCGCCTTTTGATTATACCCACAAGAAACAGACCGGCGGTTCGGGTCAGTTCGGACGGGTGGCCGGTTTCATGGAACCCTCCGAAGAGGGTGAATATGAATTTGTGAACGAAATCAAAGGAGGCGCCATCCCAACCGAATATGTCCCTGCCGTGGACAAGGGATTTCAGGCCTGCCTGAACAAGGGAAAATTGATCGGGTTTCCGGTGCTGGGGATGAAAATTACCGTCAATGACGGCAAGAGCCACAGCGTGGATTCCTCTGAGATGGCCTTTGCGCAAGCCGCCATGGGCGCTTTCAGGCAGGCCTACATGAAAGCGAAGCCGGTGATCCTGGAACCGATCATGAAAGTGTCCGTGGAGGGCCCATCCGAGTTTCAGGGCAATGTTATGGGCTCCATCAATCAGCGGCGCGGGATTATTATCAGTAACACGGAAGACGGCGCCGAGTCCACCATCGAAGCGGAAGTTCCCCTGGCTGAAATGTTCGGATATGCCACAACCTTGCGATCCCTGACACAGGGAAAGGCTGAATTCACAATGGAATTCTCCAAATACGCCAGGCTTCCGGAATCCCTTTCAGAGGAACTGATATCAAACGCAAAGAAACATGATAATAAAGGAGGTGGGAAATCGTGAAGGATTTCATTTCCGTCAGCCCGCTCAAAATTCTAGAACAATCATCACGTAAAGGTCTGGGTCCGGGAAACCTGGGGGTTTTGATTGCACGCGCAGGCGTGGGCAAAACCGCCTGCCTGATTCATGTGGCGCTGGACAGAATTTTCCGAGGGGAAAAGCTGATCCACGTCTCCCTTGAGGAAGGTCCTGAAAAAGTCACCGCCTATTACAATGTCATCTATTTTGACCTGCTGAAAGCACTCAACCTGTCTGATAGCGATGAGTATCGCATGCGCATTGATCGGAATCGCATGATCCTGGCCTATCTGAACCAGAGTTTCGATCTGGATCGATTGGAAAGCAACTTGAAAAATTTGGCCGATAGGCTCGATTTCAGACCCAATACGCTCATTATTGACGGCCTTGATTTCGAAAAAGCGGGTCGGGATATGCTGGAGGGCCTCATCAAGATGGGTCGGACTTTCGGAACAGAGATATGGCTGTCCGCCCTCTCGCATCGGCATATCACCGAAACCAATGAACGGGGCATTCCCCACCCATGTGCAGCCGTTGACGATTTGTTAAGCATCATCATCCAGCTGGACCCCGATCCATCGGGGATTTTTCTGCGACTCTTAAAAGATCATGACAAATCAGGCGATCCCGACATCAGCGTCAAACTGGACCCCAATACGTTTCTGGCGCTGGATTAAAATAAACAGGCAGGTTCGGACCGGTGTGGCCCACATAACAAAATGAAAGTCAACTGTCAGGAACATCGAAAAAGCATGGCGCTGCTCGGTTTGAAACAGCGGTTGAAGGACACACCCATCGAGACAAAAGAGCGTAAAGAGATCGAAAAGCAGATTGCCATTCTTGAAAAGGAACTGGAACTGGATTGAGCTTCTAAAAGGTTTTAGCGCTGTCAACCATCAGGGTTACGGGCCCGTCATTGATCAAATGAACGTCCATCATTTCCTGAAACATTCCTGTTGCGACCATCAATCCTTTTTGTTTCAGCAACGACACAAAATATTCGTACAATGTTTTCGCGGCGTCCGGAGGAGCGGCCTTGGCAAATGAGGGCCTGCGTCCTTTTCTGCAGTCGCCCCAGAGGGTGAACTGAGACACCACCAATACGGCGCCGCCTGTGTCCACAACTGAAAGGTTCATAAAACCCTTTTCATCTGAAAAGATCCTTAAATTGGAAATCTTGCCGGCCAGGTATTCACAATCTTTTGCAGTATCATCCTGCCCCACACCCAGCAAGACCAGCAATCCGGGACCGATTCGTCCGACCACGCGTTTCTTGACTTCCACCCTGGACTCTTTTACCCTCTGCACCACGGCTCTCATGAATTAAATATTCTCCTTACATGGTAAATGATTATTCGTTCCGACACGCTAAGATTAGGTTGACATCGCTAAATGAAACCATCAATCATCCTCATCAACCCCTGGATTTACGATTTTGCCGCGTACGATCTCTGGAGCAAACCGCTGGGGCTTCTGACGCTGGCGGCAGACCTCAGGCAAAGGGGGGTTCATGTCCATCTCATTGATTGCATGGATGTGGACCACCCGGCCATGGTCAAGAGATCGACCTTAAAGCCCCCCAAAAGACGGCAGTTCGGCACCGGTAAATTCTGGCGCCAAATCATCAAAAAACCCGAAGCCCTGAAAGAAACCCATCGGCCATACAGCCGCTACGGACTTCTGCCGGAGGTTTTTGATGATGCCGTAAAACAGGTTCAAAACCCTTCGGCCATTCTGGTGACATCACTGATGACCTACTGGTATCCCGGCGTTTTTGAGGTGATCCGGCGTGCCCGAAAAATTCATCCCCGGGTTCCGATCATTCTGGGCGGCGTGTACGCCAGGCTTTGTGAAGACCACGCCACAGGATTTTCCGGCGCGGATCGGGTGGTTTCAGGACAGGGTATCCCCGCCATATATGAAACCTTTCGGAACTACGGCATTTCCGTTCCCAATGAAACGCCGAATTTCGCAATCCCTTCTTATCCGGCCTTTGACCTGTTAAACAAAATTCATTACGTCTGCCTGATGACCTCCACCGGCTGTCCCTACCGTTGTCATTATTGTGCCAGTCACTTCCTTTTTCCTGAGTTTGTTCAAAGGGACCCGGCGGAAATTCTGGCGGAAATCCTTTACTGGCGCAATAAATGGGGTATTCGTGATTTTGCTTTTTATGACGATGCGTTGCTGGTATCATCCTGCAAACATACGGCGGTACTTCTTGAGCGTATTGCAGGCCTCAATCTTAATATCAGATTTCATACGCCCAATGCCATTCATGTAAAGGAAATCACAAAATCCATTGCCCGGCTTCTTCACCAAACCGGATTTCAAACCATTCGTTTGGGTCTTGAGACTTCCGATAACCACAAACGCTGGCATCTGGACAAAAAGATAAGCCGAGGGGACTTTGCCCATGCCATGGATCACCTTCGAAACGCCGGTTTTTGTCCCAATCAGATCGGTGTTTACATCATGGTAGGATTACCGGAGCAGTCACCCGATGCCGTCGCCGAAACCATTCATCATGCAGATCGTTGCGGAGGCGTTCCCTACCTTTCAGAATATTCACCCATTCCCCATACCCGGCTCTGGGAAAATGCCGTGGCCACTTCAGCCTATGACCTCATAGGGGAACCGCTGTTTCACAACAATTCCCTGCTCCCCTGCTGGGACGGATCACAGAAGAATGAAATTCCCAGGTTGAAACGAATGGTTTCACAAATTCGCGACAAATATCGTGGGAAGCCTTAAAGCAGCCCCTTCTCTTTCAAAATCGTCATGGAGCGATGGCCGATACTTGTCACCTGGCTCAGTGCCTGGGTAAGATGGACAACTGCTTCAGGCGCCACACCGGAGTCGATCATCACCACAGCTCTGCTGATGCATTTTTCAATCTCATCCCACAATTCGTCTCCCGTAAGGTTTCTTGCCAGTTGGATTTCCTGTCGCATCATTTCGATATTCATTCTGATCACTTTCTGCGCCCCTTCTTTTTCGGGAAAAGGCATCCCGGCAAGAAATTCCAGGGACTGAGACGCGCAGATAAGACTTGTCTTTACCTTTTCGCTCTGGGAAAAGGCCATAATTGCCTGACTTGCTTTCATAAATAAATTTCTCCTTACATATATGCAAATATTTCCATCGCTATTTGGTCGATAAGGGTGTTTCCTTTTGTACGGAATTGGGTGGAATTTTTCACACCTTTCATTGTAAACCCTGAAAAGTCAATAATTTTGTTGACATGTTTAAAAAGCTATGAGAATAATTACAGTTTTTCTATATAGGGTCTGTTATGAAACTAAAGATAATCCTCAATAAGGAAGAGATTGTTCAGCATATTCAGAAAATTGCGGAACAAATTGTCAAACGACATGGATCCCACAAGGAAATTCGTTTGATCGGCATTCGAACCGGTGGCGCCTTTCTGGCGGCACGGCTTCAAAAAGCGCTCATTGAATCGGGTGTACCAACGCCGCTACTCGGTATTCTGGACATTACCCTCTATCGGGACGATTGGACCAAAATCGGCTCCACCCCCATCGTCGGAAAAACTGATCTCCCCTTTTCCGTTGACGATAAGCTTTTGATCCTGGTGGATGATGTACTCTATACCGGAAGAACCGTTCGTGCCGCCCTGGACGCCCTGATGGATTACGGCAGACCCAAGAAAATTGAACTGGCCATTCTGGCAGACCGGGGTGCGGAAAACCGGGAACTTCCCATTGCACCGGACTACAAGGGTGGAACCTGGAATACCAGTCCTGAAGAAACAATCAATGTGTATCTTGAGGAAGGAGGATTTGAGGATTATGTGGCCATCGAAGCGAAAAAGGCTGCCTGAATAACCCCTTCGTCACGTTGTGCACTGTCAGAAAATGAAACAGAAAAAAAAGGAAAGAAGAAATAGAACATCCCTTCATCCTCTCAGCAAAGATCAGGAAACGCTGATCTCATCCCTTCTGGGCCAGATCGAAAAGGCATCACCACAAGAACTTCTCACTGAAATCCATGACCCTTTCTGTGCAAAGGTGTTTATTGACAGATTACCGCTTCGTGACGAAAGGGTCATTCCGCTTCTGCAGACTATCAATGACGCCTTCAATGACAAAGACGTCAAAAAGGCGGTTAAACGGGCGCTTTTTCGCTTGAAAAGCAAAGGAATTTCAACGGATGATTTTTCTTCTGAAGACGATGCTGAAAGAGTTTACAAACCGATAAAAAAGGAAGAATCACGCTGCTATTTAGGTCCCATTGATGCCATGGGCAACAGGGCCGTCATCATTCACTTTTTTGAAAGTGGAAAGGGCGTTGACGTGGGGATGGGAATGGTTTCCGACCAGGAGGGGATTCAACAGTTTGTTTTCGATCAGATGAGTCGAAAAAGCGCCCGTGAATTGAAAGCCGAACTGGAAGGGATGGCGGGACCGTTTACCGAAGTTCCCCTTTCCCACGGCGCCATGGTTCTTGAGGATGCCTTTACGTTGAAAAACACGACCCGTGCGGATGAGCGGGCGGAATACTTGAGACTGAGACCGTGGCTGCTTCAAAACACTTCCGTTAAAGACTATTCGGTCAATTTCGACGATATCACCACATCGGACAGGGAAATCACCAAAACAGAACTTGAAAAATTGTTTGAACACAATTTGATGGTGTCATGGTTGGCGCCTTTTGAGGTTCTCAAGCCTTTCATGATGGAAATGGAGAGCGTTCACCAAAGTCCCATTGTCCTGTCGGACCCACAAAAACTACACCGAATCGAGGAAATAAAGGAAAAATGCATCAATACGCTTTTTGATGCTGCCGGAAGGAAGCGTTTCAAGAAGAGGCTGCTCGAAATGGCTTTCTTCTTTCTAACATCGGACGAGCGGGATTATGCGCAACTCTCTCTTTACGCGGCGGCGAATATTCAAGAAAGAGCATCGCAATTTTCTCAGCAGCCGGTTCTAGGCTTCTTTGTCGATAGAAGCACTGCATTCTATTTCGAACTGGGAAATGAAACAGGCACGGAAGAGACTGTAATAGAAGATTTCGAAATTCCCGAAACACCATCGGGGATCATATTGCCTTAATTGACAGGACTGAAGCAATCAATTTTATCAGAAGAAAACATAAACAGGAGGTCTTCCCATGCCCGTCACAGTTTCGGTAGAAACGACCGCACGGACTGAGATGGTGGATATCACCCATCTGGTGCGGCAGGAAGTCGAAAACGCAGGCATCAGAGACGGATTTTGCGTGGTGTATGTTCCTCACACCACAAGCGGTGTCACCATCAATGAAGGGGCGGATCCTTCGGTCTGTTCCGACATCCTGCAAAAGCTGAAACAACTGGTACCGCCCAACGACGGCTATCGGCACATGGAAGGTAATTCTGACAGCCACATCAAGGCATCCCTTATGGGCAGTTCCGTGACCGTCTTGATCGAAGGGGGGCGTCTGGTTCTGGGCACCTGGCAGAAAATTTTTTACTGTGAATTTGACGGCCCCAGAACGCGCAAGTTTTTCGTAAAGACGTTGACCGGCCAAAAACCTTAAAATTCCGATGATTGATCAGAAAACTTCAGATCCTCTTTTCGATGTCTGAAAATCTTCCCTTCAATCATGTAGATCACTTCTTCGGCAATGTTGGTGGCGTGATCCGCAATACGCTCCAGGTGGCGGCCGATCAACATGAGGCTGAGCAGATATGCCACGCGGTCCGGTTGTTCTTTGATGGCCGCTTTGACTTTGTCATAGATCGTGCGATTCATGCGGTCCACTTCATCATCATCAAGGCAGACTTTGTGGGCCAGATCCACATCCTGGTTCACCAGGGCATCAAGGCTGTTCTTGAGCATGGCCTCCGCTTTTTCCGCCATAGCCGTAAAATCGAACGGAAATGAAAGGGGCAGCCGTTTTGACATGTTCTCCACCCGCTCGGCGATGTTCACGGCTTCATCGCCCACCCGTTCCAGGTCATTGTTGATTTTGATGACAATATTGATAAACCGCAAGTCCACCGCAACCGGTTGATGGAGTGCAATA
>JAJDOH010000168.1 GCA_022340265.1 Deltaproteobacteria bacterium
CGCAGGGCCCGATCGCATGGGTCAAGGAACGGCCTTCGTTCAGCCACGGGAATCTGATTCGGCGTACGGTTCCGACCGCTTTTTTCCAAAAACATGAGCGGGCAGTAATTGGCCACAAAAAAGCGGCTGAAAAAATTTTCAGGTGTACCAAACTTTCCCTCAGCCCAACCCCAGAGCCTTTTGCCGCTCACTTCACGCCTCTGACATAAAAAACCCTCCACCGGTCTTTTGGGGTGAATCGCCGCAGGCACACCATCATGTGCCGGCATCCCCAGCCAGTCCTTTACGGCCAATACTTCACCAAATGGTATGCCTGTCTGTGCCATGCCCCATGGGCCCGGGTTCATCCCCAGCAGTACCACCTTTTTTGGCTTTTTCCCGTATCGCCGCAGATATGCATCATAGGCTGACCTGGCATATGTTAGCGGGTTGTAAACGTGAGCCACCGGGCGGCTGAATTGAAGCGTTGCCAGTGCTTCCACGAGATCATCGGCAATTTGAAACAGGTTTTTCATTTTTGCTCCCGAACGTACCCAAGTCTGTTTTTCTCAAAATGACCCTTTTTTCATTACAGTTATTGACATCATTTCCCCAAACCAGTAGTTTGGGGTAATCAGTCTCCATTAACTCGCCTTGGTTATATTATCATTTTTTGTTATTCCATTTTTAAAGGAGGAAGCCATGAAAGTCGTCATAACGAGTCAGTGCATGGGAGATCGGAATTGCAATGATCTTTGTCCCCAGGTCTTTGAATACGATGAAAACGAATTGAAATCAATTGTGAAATATGACGAAATCCCGGAACAGTACGAGGAAATTGTTCGGCGCGCCGCTGAAGAATGTGGCGCTGATGCCATTGAACTTATTGAATAGGGGAGGAAAAAGTGGCATACGATCAAGGAGGAGATTCAGGCTTTTTCAAGGGCTTTTTGTTTGGCGGCATTGTCGGTGCCATCGCCGCACTGCTCTTTGCCCCAAAATCAGGCAGGGAAATGCGTGAAGACATTTCCAGACGAAGCCGGGAATTAAAAGACGATGTTGAGCTGAAGCTGGAACACGCCGTCAAAAGAGCTGAAGAGATTCTCGCTGAAAGCCGGCAGAAACTGGAAAGCTTTAGAATCGAGGCAAAAACAGAATTCAAAAATCTGGAAGAGTCGGCTGCATCCAAATATAGGGAAGGCAAAGATGCATTAAGAGATGAAAAAGGCCGCATTAAAGAGGCTGTTCATGCCGGTGTGGCCGCCTACAAGGATGAGAAGCAATCAAAATCGTAAATATTTCCCAGCCGCCGCTAGACGGATGATGCGTTCAAGGCTTTTTTGGTAAAAATCTGTCCATCGGCAGCTGGCAACCGTCATCTTTGTACAGGTTTAAGCATATGGATATCTCTACGAGCGTTGCGATAATCGCCGGGCTGTTTTTACTGAATACCATTTTCCTGGTGATATTTCTGTTTAAGGCGTTTAAAGCGTTTACGGAAGGGCAGAAATTTCTTGAGACGGCCCGAATGCAACTGACCCCTTTAAGCCATGACATCACCCGCGTTACCACCGAAGTAAAAGGGATACTGGCCACCGTTCAAAAGGATCTGGACAAAGTTGGCGACAGTCTGGATCATGTGAGGGACACCACGCAAAATCTCAAGGAATTCGAATACATGATCCAGAAACGGATTCAGGAACCCCTACTGGAAATGACAGCCTTCCTTTCAGCCCTTGTAAAAGGGGGACGGGTTTTCTGGCAGACAATGTTCCGAAAATAATCAGACGATGAAAAAAGAAACCGTCGGCAGATTTGTCCTGATCCTGTTGGGAACCCTTGGGGGAACCGCCATGTTCGGCTTCATGGGATTTATCATCGGCCCCATTATTGCGGAGCTTTTCATGACGGTTAAGGATTTATACGAACAGCGGGGTACTCAGGTACCGCTCTCCCGTGCTGGGCAAAATCGTCACAACGGTTTTCCCCTCATTTTCAGGGTTTCGAGCTGCCGCAATGGCCGCCCATACGGCGGCGCCCGACGAAATGCCGCACAGAATCCCTTCCATTGAAGCCATCTTTCGGGCCGTCTCAAAAGCCTGATCATTGCTGACGGTGATGATTTCATCGATGATTTCAGTATTCAGCACTTTCGGCACAAATCCTGCCCCGATCCCTTGAATCTTATGGGGGCCCGGCTTTCCACCCGAAAGCACCGGTGAATCCACAGGCTCAACGGCAATGGATTTGAACGCGGGCTTTCGCGCCTTGATCACTTCGGAAACACCCGTAATGGTACCCCCGGTCCCAACGCCTGCAACCAGTATATCCACCGTCCCATCCGTATCCAGCCATATTTCTTCGGCCGTTGTTTTTCGATGAATCTCCGGATTGGCCGGGTTCGAAAACTGGTCAGGCATATAGGCACCCGGGGTATTGGAAACAATCTCCGTGGCCTTTTGAATAGCCCCCTTCATCCCCTCACCACCTGGCGTCAACACCAGTTCAGCTCCCAGATGCGTCAGCAGCTTCCGCCGTTCCAGGCTCATGGTCTCCGGCATGGTGAGAATCAATTTACGCCTTTTTTCAGCACAGACAAATGCCAATCCAATGCCCGTATTGCCGCTTGTCGGTTCCACGATCACCGTATCTTCCGTGATCAGACCATCCTTTTCCGCGGTTTCGATCATAGAAAGCGCGATGCGGTCTTTGACGCTGCCCAGAGGATTTCTGAACTCAAGTTTTACAAGAATTGTGGCCGGCAACCCTTGGGCCAGGGCATTCAGGCGAATCAGCGGGGTACATCCGATGGTGTTGGATCCATGGGAATATATGTTTGCCATTTTGGCTCCCTTCTTTTCTCCAAAGGATTTCAGCGTGTACGCTCCTTGAATACCAATTCAGGCTCTTTGGCAAAAACCAGGGTGTCAGGAGGGACCGATTCGGTTAGCCACACATTGCCCCCGATCACCGAACGCGCACCGATGACCGTATCACCGCCTAGAATGGTGCTGCCGGCGTAGATGACCACATCGTCTTCAATGGTCGGATGGCGTTTTCGGTCGCTAAGTTCCTTTACTTTTTCTCTGGGTATGGACATGGCACCCAGCGTGACCCCCTGGTATAGCCGAACCCGATCACCAACGATGGTCGTCTCTCCCACCACGACACCTGTCCCGTGATCAATGAAAAAGCTGTCACCGATACGGGCGCCCGGATGGATATCAATGCCCGTTCGGCTGTGTGCATATTCGGTCATAATACGGGGAATCAGCGGAACGCCCTGTTCAAAGAGCTGGTGGGCCATTCGGTAGACCGTAATGGCGTAAAGCCCCGGATAGCTGAATATAATCTCGTCAAAACTCGCAGCCGCAGGATCCCCATCGCGCGCAGCGTGAATGTCTCGGGCCAGTTGGCTTCGGATGAGGTGCATCTGTTTGCCGAAATCGATGGCCGCTTCTTCACCCCTCTCCTGACATAGACTGCAGGGTTGCTCATAACGAATACAGTCGTGGCGAACAGCCAGGGTAATTTGTTCGGAGAGAATTTCAAAAAATTCCGTAACTTCCTGGCCGAAGTAATAGCCCAGGTTGACCTCGTCCACCCGTTTCTGGATGAAATAACCCGGATAGAGAATACGAAAAGCACGGTGAAGCAGATCTATAATCGCTTCCCTGGAAGAAATGGGTTCCAGCCCGACGTGATCGAAGCAGTCGTCACGATTGCAACTCAATACCAGTTCATCCACGACGCCCGGAATCTCGCTTCGAAACTTGCGGGAAGTCTGTCTCTCAATGTCGCACTGGTTTTCCTTCAACTCGGTGTCCATGCTGGCTGTTTCCTGTTTTAAACCCAAATCCCTAAACCCTGCACCTTACACCTTTTTTCAAAAAGGCATTTTGTCAGCGCCGCAGCGCTTGGCATTTCCGTCCCAAAAGGGAGACATCGCCCTCAGCTTTTCGATGATGGGGGGCATGGTTTCAATCACAAAATCGATCTCTTGCGCTGTATTATAGATGCTCAGGCTGAAACGGATGGAACCATGGGCCATGGTAAAAGGAACCCCCATGGCGCGAAGCACATGGGAAGGCTGCAGAGACCCCGATGTGCAGGCGGAGCCGGATGAGGCGCAGATGCCGTAGCTATCCATCTGCAACAGTATGGCTTCCCCCTCAATAAACTCAAAGCTGATATTGCTGGTGTTGGGCAGGCGTTGGGACTCCCCGCCGTTGACCCTGGTTTTGGGGATCCGTTTAAGAATTTCAGTTTCCAATTTGTCCCGAAGATTTTTTACCCGGGTATTTTCATCCTCCATGTTCACCAGAGCCAGTTGGCAGGCTTTTCCCAAACCGATGATGCTGGCCGTATTTTCCGTTCCGCCGCGCCGCCCCATCTCCTGGTGGCCGCCGATGATGAAAGGGGAAAAGGGAACCCCTTTCCGGATGTAGAGAATCCCCACACCTTTGGGCGCATGGAGTTTATGACCGGAAAGGGAGAGCATGTCCACCTGGCTCTCTTTCATGTTGATGGGGATTTTACCCGCCACCTGAACCCCATCTGAATGAAATAAAATTCCGCGGTCTTTCGCAAGAGCGGCCAGTTGCTCCACCGGGAAGATAACACCGGTTTCGTTATTGCCCCACATGATAGTGGCAATGGCCGTGTCCGGCGTCAGACTTTCCTCATAAGCGGCCATATCCAGATTGCCATCTTTGTCCACGGGAATTTGCGTGACACGGCATCCGTTATTGGCCAGATGTTCGCAATAGGATTTTATGGCCGGATGTTCCACACGGCTGGTCACGATATGCCGTTTATCGGGGTTCAACTCAAGAGCGGACCGTATGGCGGCATTGTCGCTCTCCGACCCGCAGCTGGTAAAAAGGATTTCCTCCGGTTCAACCCCCAGAAGCTGGGCCGCATTTTCACGGGCCTCACGGATCTTCTTTCCAACTTGTCCACCAAACGTATGGGCGCTGGATGGATTTCCATACAAATCATTAAAATAGGGTGTCATCTTTTCCAGCACTTCGGGCGCTACCTGGGTGGTGGCGTTGTTGTCGAGGTAAATCGTTTTCATGCGGCCACCTCCTCAACAACCAGATCCGGCCACACCATCTCCCTCAACTTCGCCTCCACGAAATTCTTGAGCGTCTGCTGAGAAGCTTTACACACCGCACAGCTCCCCTGCATTTTTACCAGAACCCGGTTGCCGACCACATCCACCAGTTCAATGTTACCGCCATCCTGTTTCAGGGAAGGGCTGATTTCCTTGACAATGGTCTCTTCAATCTTTTTGATTTTCTGCATATTGCTCATCGGCGGAGGCGCAGGCGCCTTTTCTTCGCCCCGCACCTTTTGAATGATTTCTAAAATGGCGCCGTGGCAATTTTCACAACCACCCCCGGCTTTGGTGTAGTTGGTGACATCCTCAATGGTTGAAAGATTATTTTCCCTGACTGCCGTTTCAATTTCCTTATCCGTAATACCGAAACACTCACAGATAATCTTACCTTCTTTTTCCGCTACGGCCTCCCCTTTGTAATGGGCGATGGCCTGAGCCAGTGCCTGCTGGCCTAAGACAGAACAGTGCATTTTTTCCTTGGGGAGCCCTCCCAGGTAGTCGGCGATGTCCTCATTGCTGATTTTTTCGGCTTCTTCAATGGTTTTTCCCTTGATCATTTCGGTCAGGGCCGAAGAGGAAGCGATGGCGCTGGCGCACCCGAACGTCTTGAATTTTGCGTCCGTTATCTTACCCTTTTTATCGGTCTTAAAGGTTAATTTGAGTGCGTCGCCACAGGACATGGAACCGACCTCGGCAATACCTTCCGCATCTTCCACTTCACCCACATTTCTCGGATTCTGAAAATGTTCCTTGACCTTATCCGTATATTCCCACATGGACACCTCCCCAGATGTTTAAACGTTGGCTTCCAGCGTTCATCTTTCACATTTGAAATTTACCATATCAATAAAATACTGACGTTTCTAAGAACCGCAACACATCGAACAGAAAATAAGACAACCTGCAGGAAAACTTCGCAATGCCACATTCCCTGTTCGATATTCGATATCTTCTCTCACCAACTTAACATATTTCCTATTTTTTTGGTGCCTTATACTTTGATTATCTATCATAAAAAAAAGAAAATCTTTGCGTCTTTGCGTGAGGCATTTTGGTTGCGGTTATACCGCGTTAGGATAACACGAATCGCATTTCTGCTCAACAGCGAAGCAGAGAGCCGAAGGCCTAATCTTTAACGGCCGGCGCCGGGTCCAACCCAAAACAGAGCTTTCGGATCAGGTTCGCAGCGATTCGGTAGGTTCGATCACCTGAAAAACCGAATGATGGATCTGCTGCTCTGGCGTTGAATTCAGTCAAATCCATTCCGATTAAATTCACACCGCCGCATATGCGTTCCCGAAGCATTTCGCAAATGCGATAGATCTGCTTTTCATTCAAACCCTGTCGGTTTTTGAAACGTACACCGTTAAGGGCGTTTCCGGCACCCACATCCATATCCACGGATACATACATATGGGTGGTCTCCATGTGCTTGAGGATGTTTCGAACCTTTGAAGGGCTGCTCATCAATTCCTTTTTGGTGATCAGGGTGACCCCCTTCTTCTTCAACCCTCTAAAGTATCCGGTATACCGTTTGATGCGGTTATCTTTAATCCTGAATGCGTGTTTGGGAGGGTAATCCCCAATGCCGATGATATAAAGATTTTTTGGCAGAACCGCCCCTTCCGTCATTAGATGGTGAAGAAAGGAGGACGCGTTGTAGGATGCCGGCCGGTTTTTGAGATAAGGATCGTCGGCATCATAAAGGGAATCAGGGTTGGCTTCCGTGTCATATGAAATGATATCCGACAACAAAGGGGCGGTCATTGCATCGGTGTGGCCGTCCAAAACCACCAGACTCACTGCTTCGGGGGTGGCAAGATTTGCCAGCCGTTTAAATATCCCACCCGTCAACGAATGGTCCACAGCCACCATGCAGGGAATCTGAGGGTAGATCTTTTCAACCACGTGTTCACCGATCATCTCCGAAAAAGTCAGGCATCCATCACTGTCAATAAACTTGACGAAACTGCCCACACTGATGTTTTCTTTTTCCTCCATTGGGGGAACGGGACAAAGCCAATCCGGTACCTCCAGAGATCCGATTTCCTCGAACAGCGTCTGGTCGACTTCATTTCGAATGAAGCCCATGACGGCAGCATAGGGATCATCCACTTCCCGCCCATGGGACATGGCGGCCAGTTTTTCCGTTACCGACGCTTCCCTTTCATCACTGTCCATGGGGCATCCAAAAAAAATGACCTTTTGATCATGCATATTTTTCCACCATCCTGCTGTGTTTAAATTCCTTTTGCCGCGTTCTAACAACCGGGTTTCCATAAACTCAGAAGATAGCCGATGCATTGTTATAGAACAAGGGATTATTGGCGATCATTAAGAGCTTGACACCTGCCGGGACGAGATATAAAAATGACGTTTTTTGCCTGGGTGGCGGAATAGGTAGACGCAAGGGACTTAAAATCCCTCGGTCCGAGCGGCTGTGCGGGTTCGATTCCCGCCCCAGGCACCAAGTGAAAACAAGGGGTTATGGCATTTCAGCCATTGCCCCTTTTTTGTTACTATTGGATCATCACCCCTGTTTGGTACACCATTTATTGCCGGGTTGATAATAAGAAATGCGAAATGGAGATTGGGTCGGTCGGGGCGAGAGGCGAGTCTTGGTGCTTACAAAAAAAAGATAACCCGGCCGGTATGCGGCCGGGTCTTTCGTGGTAGCAATTGGTATTCTACTCTGATTTCCCGATTCCGTCTTCTGTTTTAGGTTCAAAACAGAGCGGAAGCGGCAATCATGTTCAGCTTCGCAACGGCCAATTACGGTTGTTTTAAGGTTCGTGGTACCCTGTGGCCCGCCCCGGCGGGCTGCAGCATCATCATCCCACCATAACCAGGAATCAAATTGCTCTCAAAAATGGCATCCCAGTTCTTAGAGGCGTTCGATGATGA
>JAJDOH010000278.1 GCA_022340265.1 Deltaproteobacteria bacterium
TACAAAATTTCTTTCTTTCAATTCACTAAGGTGGGCGATATAATAATGGCCTCGAAAGCCAAAGGCAAGTCCTTATTAATACGGGAAGAGAATGTTCAAAACAATGTTCTGACACCTTAACACTGAAACCCAAGACAGGAGCGGAAAAATCGTCAAGGAGGAAGCCACATGAAGATAAAACACATTGATCACATTGGCATTGCCGTCAAAAGCATCGAACAGGCCGGAAAATTCTATACGGATGTGCTGGGACTTAATATCCAAGAAATTGAAACCGTGGCTGAACAGAAGGTGAATGTGGCATTTATTCCCATTACCGACAGCGAAGTGGAACTGCTGGAATCCGTGGAACCCGATGGGCCGGTAGCGAAATATATCAAAAGTCGCGGAGAGGGCGTTCAGCATATTGCTTTTCGCGTGGACGATATCAACCAATGCCTTGAGGAGCTGAAGGCCAAAGGGGTCCGGTTGATCGACCAAGCGCCGCGGGATGGTGCCGGAGGTGCAAAAATCGCATTTATCCATCCCAAAGAAACCAACGGCGTCCTGGTGGAAATTTGCGAAAGGGATTGATGGATACGATACGGGACGGATGTCGCCTAAAAGCGGTAGGTGATCAGGCCATGGGTTGTGTCATAGGGAGATACGCTGACCTGTACGCGGTCTCCAACCATCACCTTGATGCGGTGTTTTTTCATTCTTCCCGATAGAACACCGGTCACCGTGATGTCATTCTTGCAGTGAATTTCCATGGTACCACCGCCAAGGACTCTGGCAACGACGCCTTCCAGTTGAATTAAATCGTTTCGACTCAAGATGCTCCTTTCCTGACAGCAAAGTTTGATTCTAAATTTGGTACGGATTGCCATTTCCATGGCCGGAACGCCCAACCCATTTGCAAAATAACTAACCATATCATTTTATAAACGGATGTCAATGAAAATCAGAGGATGGTGACATGGATGGTGGTTTTATTCAGGGTGTTTCCGGTGTTATTCTTGCGGGAGGAAAGAGCAGCCGCTATGGAAAGAACAAAGCCCTGGTCAGTATCAATGGCCTGCCATTGATTAAACGGGTGCTGCGGGTTATGAGACCCCTTTTCTCCTCTATTGTAATTATCACCAATATGCCAGACGAATACGCATTTCTGGACCTGCCCATGTTTGAAGACAGAATTAAGGGGCTAGGTCCTCTGGGAGGTATTCTAACGGGTCTCCAGGTCATCCCTGAAAATGCCGGTTTTTTTGTGGCCTGTGATATGCCTTTCCTCAACTCAGATTTAATTCGATATCTGGCAAGTGTTCGTCAGGATTTTGATGTGGTGGTACCGACCTTCTCCGGAAAATTTGAAGCGCTCCATGCTCTATATACCAAAAACTGCCTGCCGGAAATTGAACTGCTGATTCGTGACGGCATATATCAGACGATTCGGCTTTTTCAATCTGTAGATGTCCGTTACGTAGCGGAACATGAGATTCGACGATTTGATCCACAGTTCAAATCGTTTTCCAATATAAACAAACCTGGAGAACTCCAAGAAATGAAGCGTAAATTTTCCAATGCAATTACTAAATAATTGAGTGAGGTGACAGCGTGTTACAATTAATTCTTGCCGTTGGTATGGCCGTTTTAATATCGGCGGTTTGCTCACTTTTTGAGGCCGTGCTCTATTCGGTCCCTCAGAGGCATGTGGAGGCCATGATTCAAGGGGGGAAATTCGGTGGGAAAACCTTCAGACGTCTTCGTCGAAACGTGGATCAGCCTATTGCCGCCATTTTGTCCCTCAATACCATTGCCAATACTGCGGGCGCTGCATTTGCCGGTGCGGCGGCCACAGTGGTTTTCGGCCAGCAATGGTTGGGTTACTTTTCGGCGGCGTTCACCCTGGCGATCCTTATATTTTCGGAAATCATTCCGAAAACGGCTGGAGTGGCATATGGAAGATCCCTTGCAGGACCCGTGGCCTATGCCCTGAAAGGCATGGTATGGACCATGGCGCCGGTTATATGGCTAATGGGCCGGATAACACGTCTGATCGGACGAGGAGCCAAAAATGAGGCGGTAACAGCTGAAGAGATTCTGATCATGGCGCGGGTTAGCCGGCGGACAGGAGGAATCAAGATATTTCAGGAGCAGGCCATTGAGCGGGTATTGACCCTCCAGGAAAAAACGGCCAAAGATGTTATGACGCCGAGAACTGTCATATTTTCTTTAAACAAGCAACTCAAGTTATCGGAAGCCGTTAAAATCGCCGGCAGGTGGGAGCACAGCCGCATACCGTTGTTTGACAAAAGTCCGGAGGATGTGGTGGGAATTGTTCACACCAAAGATATGCTGATAGCACTTGCAGAAGATCAGAAGGAAGACCACCTGGCGACTCTCATGCGCCCAATTCATTTTGTGGCTGAGACCGCCCGTTTGAATGTGGTCCTGGGGGAGTTTCTGGAACTGAAACAGCACCTTTTTGCGGTAATTGACGAGTACGGGGGGCTGGCCGGATTGATTTCCCTTGAAGATATTCTTGAAGAAATCCTGGGCCGGGAGATTGTGGACGAATCTGACGAAGTCGAAGATAAACAGGAACTGGCGAGAAAGCGCCGTTTCAAAAAACCTTTGTCATAAACATGGATTTTTTGAAAATTAGTTGATGGTGAGTTTCATTTCCCGAACATCGATTTCAGCACCGAG
This sequence comes from Deltaproteobacteria bacterium, assembly GCA_022340265.1. Classification (GTDB taxonomy): domain Bacteria; phylum Desulfobacterota; class DSM-4660; order Desulfatiglandales; family Desulfatiglandaceae; genus NaphS2. The sequence continues at coordinate 2,689 of JAJDOH010000278.1, forward strand.
AGCCTCCAATGACCGTTTTAATTCTTTTCTCTTATCGGCACTGTTTTCTCTGAATGATATGATGATTTCCTTGACGGGATGCTCGGCCAGAATTTTCTCAAGGTCGTTGATTCCCCCGAGCACCGGATAACCGCGGATTCTTTTCCGCTGAATATCCCGGTTATCGTCCATGAATCCTTTGATGGTCATGGAAAGGCTTTTGTTGGTTTCGATTTCTTTAAGGAGCATCTGACCGCCGAGTCCGGCCCCGTAAACAAGAATGGGCTTCCCCTTTTGATTATCACGGCGAACGCTCTCATCCAACAGGCGAAAAGAGAGGCGGGTAACGCTTACCAACATTAACATCAATCCCCAGTAAATGACGAATACCGCCCGAGAAAAGCTGTAGAACCTGTAAAGAAACAGAAGCAGCAGTATGGGGGCGATAGTTCCTGCGGTAATGGCTTTTCCATAGGAGATCAGATCCCTGAGACTTGTGTTTTCCCATACGCCGCGGTAAACACCGAACAGGAAAAAGAACAGAATCTGACAGGCGATGACAATGGGAAGCGATTTCAGAAAAAAATCAAAATTGAGTCCGGGAACACCTTCGAAGCGGAGAAGATAGGCGGTATAATAGGCGACCGTAATGAGAACCAGGTCGAGGAGCACTTCGAAGAGCCTTCTTCGGTAGGTCATTTCAATGAGCAGGGGCGTAATTCCGCCCGAAGGATGATCGGAGATAATCGATTTTTCGGAATAAACCTTTACTTTGGCCAGATAAATCCAGAAAAAAAGAATGAACAACAGATATAGCGTGATGAGCACCACACTGGTACCAATGTTAAAGTGGGTCAGGGCCAGAGCTAACAATCCGGAGGCAACGGAAAACCCATATAGAACCAATACCGCCTTTTTTTCAGAAAAGCCGATGGCCACCAGGCGGTGCGAGGAGTGATCTCGCCCGCCTTGAGAAATGGACCTTCGAAAAAGCTTGCGCATGAGGCTGACAAAGCCCGTATCCAGTATGGGAATGAAAAGGATCAGTACAGGGATCAGAATCACCGAAAGCAGATGAAAAAAACTGGTTTCCCCACTCGCTGCAGACGTGTTTTGCGTCATGGTCAAACAGGCCAGAACAAAGCCGATGAAAAGACTGCCGGCATCCCCCATGAATATGGAAGCAGGATTAAAATTATACACCAGGAAACCGAGGATCGATCCGAGATAAGTACAGAGCAGCAGTAGTCCGGGAATTGAAAAGGAACCGGGAGACGGGTTCAAATAGTGATAAAGAAAAAGAAAGGCGCCGGCAATAAAGGCGATACCGCATGAGAGGCCGTCCATGTTATCGAGAAGGTTGAAGGCATTGGTGATGCCCACGATCCAGAGGATGGAGAAAAAGAGATCAAGGGTTTTGGAGTCCGTCCAGCCGAGACGAAAACCGAAAAAGAGCAGGATTGCCGTGATAATGACCTGCCCGGCAAGTTTGTGTTGCGGGTCCATGTTGAAAATGTCATCAGCCAAACCCAGTAAAAATATCCCTGCGGCACAAAGTATCATGGGGAGATAGGGTTGACCTGCGATGCGCCAGCCCACCCACAGCGTTCCCGACAGCCATGCCGTCAACATGGCAGCAAAAATACCGACGCCACCCAGAAGGGCTGTTTCCTTACGATGCCATCGGTTGTCTCTGGGCACCGCCACCTGGCCGGACTTCAGGGCCAGTTTTCTGATCAATGGCGTCAATAGGAGGGCCAGCACAAAGCTTATTCCAAAAAATGAGAGATACAACGGCATTGGGCATCCTTTTTTACATCAGATTTCGGATTTCCTCCGAAAGAAGGGTAATCGGGGCAGAAGATGAATCGAACGTTCATGTGATGCACGGCGAAGCAGATACAAAACGGAAACAATCAGAAACAGATCCGGGATCCACACAGCAAAAGCTGGAGAAAGTGCCCCTGTGGAAGAAATGCTTCGAATGATCATCAGAAGGAGGTAGTAAAGGGAGAAGACCACAAGACTGATGCCGATTCCGGCTGAGCGCCCCCGTCCCCGTATTTGAGCGCCCAATGGAACACCGATGATTCCCATGAAGAATACCGCCAGGGGAATGGAAAGTTTTTCAAGCAATTCACGCAAAATTCGGCTGTATTCCGTGTTGGTATTCGGTGTGCTCTTCAATTTTGCAATCAGTTGATTTACGGAAAGTTCATGGGGCGCTTTTTTCCTTGAAGCCAGGTCGGCCAGAACATCTTTAAGCCCGATATTGAGGGCGTAGGTGTTAAATTTAATGGTCCTGGATCCTTCAAGATTTTTTTCAACCAGAAAAATGGTTCCCTTCAGAAAGAGCAGGGTAATGGTTCTTTCCGCCGGGCGTGGGATAATCTGTGCTTCATCGGAAACAATGGTGTTGGTCATTTCCTCGTCTCTTCGGTCCACCACAAACACATCTTTCAGCATCCGTTCTTCACGTGAAAAGCTGTTCACATAGAAAACCAGGTTTTCAAAGGGTTCACAGAATATACGTTCTTTGATTCCGAGATCTGCTTTTGTTTCAGCAATCTTGAACAACAGGTCTTTGAAGGAGCGGTTTCCCCAGGGCGCGGCAAAGGTGCTGATGGCCAGGCAGGCCAGACAAGCCGCAAGGGAGAAAATGATCACCGGCGGGAACATCTGGTAGAGGCTGATGCCGGAAGCCTTCATGGCAATGATTTCGCTGTCTGCGGATAGGCGGAGAAATGCCACAACTACGCTCATCAGGGTGACTGCAGGAAGAGCGAAGGTCAGAATATCGGGTATCAGGAAAAGAACCATGCCGGCCACCTGTGACAGATGAACGCCCCTGGTGACAATCAATTCCGTTATGGAGAGCATTCGGGCTGCCATCATGATGAAGATGAAAACAAACAGGCTCGCCAGAAAAGTAGGCCATATTTCCCTGAATATGTATCGGTAAAGTGTCATGCTGTTGGATCGTCTATGGGGGCGGTTCATGCGCCGGTTGGCGATGAAAGCCCAGGGCATAGGCCACCCCGCCCACGAGGCTGGTAGTGACCTGTATGGAAAAAAAGAGAAGTCCCAGGGCCAGGGCCGGTTCAGGCTCAATTCCTTTTAGCCCCAGAAAGTAAACCATGGCCCCTTCTCTTAAACCGATGCCGTTAAAGGTAACGGGAATCATGGTCATGATATTAACGATAGGTAGTGCCATGAAATAAAAGGCCGGCGGAACATGAATGTGCATTCCTTCTCCCATGAGGGCAACAGCCCCCATGCCCAGGGCCTGCAGGCAAAAGGAAAACCCCAGAATGGGAAAGAAAGTGCCTGGCTTGTGCAATAGCAATACGGAGTCTGGAAGCGTGTTCAATATTTTTAAATTCATGCGTCGCAATATATTATAGATAAAAGGCATTCCCACCAATATCAGAACCACCACGCCACCACTGATCACCAGGCCGTCGTCAAAGGGCTTCGGCAAAAGACCGGGTCGAATCAACACGAAGAAGGCCCCGATGAGTACCATGGCGGCAAGTCCGAAAAAACGATCTCCCAGAACCGTCAGCGTCGCCGCCAGTTTTCTTCCGATGCCCCTTGAAAGGAAGTGAACCTTAAAAATATCCCCGCCGATACCCGTTGGCAGAAAAAGATTGAAAAACATTCCTACAAAATAATATCCCATGTATGTTTGCCAAGCACCTTTGAACTTGAGGGCTTTCGAGATGATCCACCAGCGGAAACTGCTCAGAATCTGGGCCAGCAGCAAAATACCACAGGCACCAATCCAAAGGGAAAGCGGCAGCCTTTCAAAGGCCCGCCAGACACCTTGAAGGTCGAATCGCGAAAAAAGCCAGATGAGAAGCCCCAGACTAATACCGATTCTGATCAGTTTGGTGATCTTTTTTCGCAAATTTTCGCTCACTCCAGGACCTCGCGAATCGTATATATGCGTTTTCCGGAGGACTCATAATAGGTACGGATGATCAACTCGGCACACAGACCAATACCCAGCAGAACAATTCCCGTGATGATGAGCAAAGTTCCCAGAAGCAGGAGTGGTCTTCCGCCGATATCCTGCCCCTGAAAAAGCTTAACCCATGAGAGATACAATTCGATGAACACGCCGGCAAACAAGAGGAATCCGCCGCTGAGACCAAAAAGTTGTAGCGGACGCGTAGCGAATCGTTGAAAGAAGAGCATCAGAATCAGATCCAGGATCACTCGAAAAGTACGTCCAATGCCATATTTGCTCTGGCCCATGGTTCGCGGGTGATGGATGACCACCGCTTCACCGATGCGAGCGCCGTAAAACTTGGCCAGAACGGGAATGAATCGGTGCAGCTCTCCGTAAAGCAACAGATTCTTAGCGAGATCACCGGTATAGGCTTTCAGAGAACAGCCGTAATCGTGGAGTTTGACGCCGGTGGCCATTCCGATGAGCCGGTTGGCAATGATAGACGGCAGCCGTCTTGAAACAAATGCATCCTGACGGCTCTTGCGCCATCCGTTCACCAGGTCGTAGCCTTCAGCCAGCTTGTCGATAAGTTGCGGGATATTCCGGGGGTCATTTTGAAGATCTCCATCCATGGTGACAACGATTTCACCTTGCGCATAATCAAAACCGGCGGTCATGGCAGCGCTCTGGCCGAAGTTCCGACGGAGAAAAATAACGACCAACTCAGGACATTCTCTCTTAATTTCAGAAAGTTCGATCCGGCTACGGTCCGTGCTCCCGTCATCCACCAGAATGATCTCAAAGGTATCGCCCATGGACCGCATCACTTCAAGAAGTTGCGCCATCAACGGCTTCAAATTTGGGGCCTCATTGTATACCGGGACGATAACGGAAATTTTAGGGGAAGGCCTTTCTTGCATAAATATCTCCAAAACCCCAAGTGTTCCGAGGGTCGATTTGTATCTCAGCGTTTTTGGCCGAATGTATATGAAATTGTTTAAAAAGTAAACTGTAACAATTGTCAATTGTGGATAGTGATGTAATTCAAAGAATTGTAGTGCCTCACTTTTCTGATAAAGTTGAGATTCTTCATTGGAAAATTTATGGCTGCTTTGCTGATAGGGCTTTGAATCCGTGTTTCGCTATTTGTGAAATAAAGGCACCAACGGAGATAAGAACCAGAACCGGATCTATCAGATAATCCCACAAATTGCTGGATTCCAACAGGTGAAGGTTGTAGGCCAGAATGGTTGCCAGGAGGACGATGGAGAATCGATTTTTGGAAAAAAGTAGCCCCAGGGTGATAACAAGGAGGAGAACAAAAAGCCAAGAAAAATGCCAGCCTGCCGAATACGGGTCAAATAGACCCGCACCGAGCGCCATGGGATAGAGCGCAACGCCTGCCAGAAGGGAGAGAAGCCGGCATGTGTGAAGCGCTTTTGAATCTAAGAGTTTTATTTGGAATGAATGCTTCACGGTCCGTGAAAAGAGAAGGGCCGTCAGCGGAATGCTGGGATTGGGGAAAAGGGTGGTGAGCCAACGGCCCCCGGGGAGACCGCCAATGGGCAGGACAACCAGGACTCCCGAGGCCAAGGCGATCAATAGCATTGAAATCCACCCTGAGACATTTTTTCCGAGGCGCTTCATGACCCATTGGGTGAGGGCGATCAAGAGAAGAAAAGGGAAAACAAAAGAGAATACGAATATGGCTGTCATTTATCCAATTTCCCTGCAACCTGCTGTTCGACCCATGCCTCGTTAAAAACCAGGTGTTTGATCCGCTTTCGCTTCCAGGTGTAGACCAGATGGATCAAGCCGTTTCGTCCCCTGATCATATAGGGGTAGGAGAATTCCTCATTCGGACTGTTTTCAAGAGTACGGATCCGAGTCCAATTTTGTCCACCATCCTTCGAAAGGGCCAATTGCATAATTTCCCGGCTGTTCCGGCTGTCGTTAAAGGCCAGAAGGATGCAATCTTCGGGCAGGGGCAGCGCGTCAACGGCTGAATCCGGGTTGGGCAGATCAAGATAATCCGGCACAGTCCAGTTTTGCCCGCAATCTTCGGTTGTAGCCACTGCGATCCGTCTGTCCGTTGAAACAGAGCGGTAAAAGGCAGTGGCGGAGTGCGTGTTAAGCACTGCAATGGAAGGTTGTATAAAGGATTTCCCTCCGGCCATGCGGCTTTTTTCATAAACGATTCTGCCACTGTCTTTAAAAAAGGAGATCCAAAGAATTTCGGGAAAATTTCCAAGAAACTCGTGGTATATGGGAACTGCAAAATGTTCCTGGTTCATATGCTCTCCCATGGTCTTAAGCGGCAGCGGCCGCCCTTTGACCAGTTCGCTGATGTTGAAAAAAGGGCTGAGCGTGAGCCTTTGACTCTCCGTCCAGGTGTCGCCCCCGTCCTGGGAGGCTTTGACGTTGAGGGAACTGCCCGACCATCCACCCACGGTGATGCTTACATAAATGAGCCAGAGTCGCTTCCCAGGACCTGAAAAAAGAACCGGATTTCCAACCTTGCGAATGTATCGTTTGAGTTCCCGCGTAGCCAAATCCCTGTCGACGATAACTCTGGGAGATGACCAGGAGTTGTTTATGCCGGGGGGCTTTGTTGAAAAAAAGATGGCGACATCTTTGGCGCCCTCCCGGGTACCGCCATACCAGACGGCAGCAAGCTGTTCATCTGTCATTTCACAAATAGATCCCACATGCACCATGGCACCCACAGCCCCAGGGTTTATGAAATCATGTTTTATGAAAGGGCCAGGGTTCACGGATTGATCAAAATAGGGGGGTGAAGAAAACGACGTTTCTTTTTTGGGGGAGATGCTGTTAAGCCGGGTCCAGGCGGGCCATCCATAGGCCAGGAGCGTCAAAATGCCCAGCAGGATGATGAGGCGTTTACCCATGGGCTAGCAAATTCTTGGAAGTTGTTCGCCGGTCAGCGTGGCAATAATGCGGTTTCCGCCGATCTTTGTTTTAAGAAGCACCCTTCCCGGATTGTCAGATGTGACTTTTCCGATAATACGGGCATTTTTCCCATGGCGATGCTCTTTTATGGATGACAGAATCAAATGGGCATCCTCCGGTGGGGCGATGATAAGACATTTTCCTTCATTGGCAAGGTAGAGAGGATCCAGTCCCAGAATTTCCGAGGCTACCTCAGCCGGTTTTGAAATGGGAAGATCGGCCTCAAAGATCTGGATGCCCACACCGGATTGGGCTGCGATCTCATTTAAGGCTGTGGCGACACCTCCCCTTGTAGGATCACGCAGGACATGCGTATTTTTGCCGCTCTCAAGGATCACATCCACCAGGGAATTGAGTGAAGCACTGTCGCTTTCAAGCTGTGTATTGAAAGAAAGGCCTTCACGGCGTGTTAGAATGGCCATCCCGTGGTCACCGATGTCCCCGTTGATCAGCACAAGGTCGCCATGTCGGGCATTGCTGCTGCTAACATCAATGTCTTTGGGAATGATCCCGATGCCCGCAGTATTAATAAAGATTTTGTCCACGTTTCCTCTGGGTACCACTTTGGTATCACCGGCAACAATTTTGACTCCGGCTTCTTCGGCGGCCCGGGCCAGGGAATCAATGATTATTTCGAGATCTTTCAGGGGAAAGCCTTCCTCCAAAATGAGTCCAAGGGTCAAGAAAAGGGGGCTGGCTCCCTGCATGGCCAGATCGTTCACGGTGCCGTGAATGGAGAGACTACCGATATTGCCGCCGGGAAAAAAGATTGGATCGACCACATAGGAGTCGGTGGTCATGGCCAGATTATGGCCAAACAGGTTAATGATGGCACTGTCATCCATCCGGTCCAGGAAATTATTCTTGAGTCGGCTCACAAATACCGTCTCTACCAGCTCCCGGGAGGCTTCTCCTCCGCTGCCGTGATCCAGAGTAATCTGTTCTATTTTCATGATTGAAATTCCTCCGAAAAAGTGCATCGGCCGGCGAGCTCTTTTCCGGCCGGTTCTTTGCGCAGTAAGAAGTTTATTTCACTTGAGGATTCATTAATGACGTTAGAAATCGAAGCAACTTTTCTAAATAAGTCCTGAATTGTTAAGCCAAGGAGGGTTTAAAGTCAACCGCAATTCTCATATACGCGTATGGTAAGAGGGCAGACAGCTTTGTTTTGAAGCCAATGAGATTTACTGAAATGAGAAAAAAGATGTTCAGGTATTTTCTTGACCTTGTTGTGGTAGAGAAGGTATAGGCTGGTTAAAAGACTCCCTATTCGTTTCAACTTGCACTGAATTCACAGGGAAAGGGTATGCCATGAGGTCCGTTGAAGGTGATCTTCAGCCGTGTTTGATTTACATTGACAAAGAAGGAAGATGGTTTCACAAAGGCGTCGAGATGGTTCGGCGGGAATTCGTCCAGTCCTTTTACCAACAAATGGAAATGGACGCTGCGGGCCATTACATCATTTCATGGGGGGGGGAGCGCTGCTATGTGGATGTGGAAGATACCGCCTTCGTGGTCAAACGGGTTTCCCCTCCGGGTGAAACAGGGGGAAAGGGGACCGGCTTTAAGATTCGCTTGAGTGATGATACCGAAGAAGAACTCATGCCGGACACCCTTTACCTGGGAGAAAGTAATGTTCTTTACTGCAAGGTTAAAGAAGGGAACTTTCCGGCGCGGTTCAACCGTGCAGCTTATTACCAGCTGGCAGCGTACGTTGAACCCGGGGAAGAAGGCTATGTCCTGCCCGTTAACGGCAGAAAGTTCACAATTGGGTCCAAAGACGTGTAACGCTTTTCAACCCGCTGAATTGATGGTTACGATTTGCCATCCACGGGGTTAACGATTTCAATGACCGCCTTTTTTCTCAGATTCTCGATCCAGTTTTCAAAAATACGCTGGTGTTTTCTCTGGGCCAGTGAGTTTCGATAGGTCTCTTTTTCTTCCTTGAATTTCTTTTCATCAATCCCTTCATTTCCTTCCCAGCGAATGATAAAGACCCCTTTGTCGTTCGCAAAGGGCTTTTGGGTATAGCGGTTATTCTTTCCCAATTTGAAGGCCATTTCGTTCAGTGCGGGTGCATCTCCAATATCGGGAATTGCTTCGCGCCGGGTGAAGAAGTTGGTTTGCTGAATCTTGAGGTGATTTTCCTTCGCCATGGTCTCCCAGGATTTACCATCTTTGAGCGCTTTCAAATATTTTGTTGCGGCGGACTCAGCAGCGACTCGAGCCTCCTGCGCAATGAAGTTTTCCTCCACGGCTTTCTTGACCGTTTTAAGTTCGGGAAGATAGCTGGCCTTGCTCTCAGCAATCTGGAAAATGTAGAATTTGCCGCCCAGTTCAATGAGACTGCTGGTTTCGTTTTTATCGAGACCAAACAGCATCGATGTTGCTCTTTCGCTCCCTTCCATGCCGGGTATTGGAGCGTTTTTTGAAAAAGGTTCAGACGTTTTTGCCGAAAGCCCGTTTTGTTTGCCATAGGCATTCAAATCCACCTCATAGGGCATCTGATCAAGAAGGGTTAATCCTTTTTCATGGGCCAGTTCCGTGGTTAGATTATCGGTCAAAGTGGCCCTAATTTCCCCCTTAACATTTTCCAACGGCGTCATCCCGGGTTCCTTGATGTCCTCCACCAGAATGATATGATATCCGAAGCTGGTTTGGACGAGATCGCTGATCTCCCCTTTTTTGAGTGCAAAGGCCGCTTCTTCAAAAGGTTTTTCCATTTGTCCGGCTTTAAAATAGCCCAGCTCTCCCCCTTCGGATTTTGTGGGATCTTCCGAATATTCTTTTGCAAGGGAAGCAAAATCCTCTCCGTTGCGTGCTTTTTCAAGCACTTTTTCGGCTTGCTTTTTGACCTTGTTCTTGACTTCTTCGGAATCGTCTTCATTAACTTTGAATAAGATGTGTCTTGCTTTTACCTGTTTGGGTTGGCTATACCGGTCTCCGTTATATTCGTAATAGGATTGGATTTCCTTTTCGGTGACTGCAACCTCTCCCTCAAAATCCTTGGGATCGATTTCCAGGTAGCGCACAGCGATTTTTTCAGGGACACGATATCTTTCTTTGTTTTTCTCAAAATATTCTTTCAGTTTTGCTTCGTCTATTGTTATCGACTTTTTAAAATTTTCCGGCTTAAACTCCACAAAATCAATTTTTGCTTTTTCATTGGCAAATGTATAATACTCGAGGATTTCCTGATCCGTGATGTTCAAAAAGGCGAAAAGAAACTGTTTGAGTTTTTTATCCAGTAATTCGGATGTAATGCTGGCTTCAAAGTCTTCCGGTTTCATGTGGTTGGCGCTGAGAAGGGCCTGGTACCGTCGCATGTCAAACTGACCGTTTATCTGGAAGGCGGGGTAGTTCATAATCGCCTTTTGGATTTCTTCCTCTGTCACCGCAAGGCCCAGTTCAGTGGCGGCCTGGCTCATGAGTCGCTGGGTAATCAGTGAATCAAGGGCTCGCTTTTTGAGATTTAATATTCTGATCAGATTGTCGTCCCACATGCTTTTATATCTTGCCTGAAGCGAAATGACCATGTCACGATAAGCTTTTTCATACTCAGGACCATTAATAAGCTCACCGTTCACATAAGCAACTTTCATGGCCTGATCGGATGTAAAGGAATATCCGAAATAGAAAACGAAAACGACGGCGATGATCGCGATCAAAGTTTTAATCAGCCAGCTTTTGGCGTGTTTTCTCATGAGGCTCAATAACATTCAATACTTCCTCCGTTTTACCACGTGGCTTGTCCGCTAAAAGGATGGGTTTTTTGTTTAATTTTTAAAAATATCATGATTCAAAAAAGAAGTCCACGACAATTTTGATAAAGAGAATCCCATGAAAACTTCTGGAAGCAGATGCTGAAATCGACTTGTCAACGGGCTTTTCCTGTGATAATGACTACCTGTATAAACATACGCTTGTAGCCATTTTGAGGTTTGGTATAGTTGATTTGTTTTTCTTCCAATGACAGGATGTGCCGGCATGACAAAAAAATACTGGAGCTCCACGGAAGTGGTTGAATTTTTTCAGGTGAATGAGACTTTTTTGAATAATCTGGAAAAAGAGGATATCGTGTGTCCCACCTGCCAGGAAGGTTTGCCAGGCAGGACGTTTTCTGCCAGTGAAATGGAAAAAGTAAGGCTCGCAAAGATTTTGATGGAAGAGATGGAGGTGAATCTGGCTGGAGTTGAAGTGATTTTACAGATGCGCAAAAGCATGATCGCCATGCGAAAACAGTTTGACGCGATTCTGGAAGACATGGTCCGGGAAATGGAAAAAAGCCTGCAAATTGATTCACGATGACTGCCACTATATTCTAATGGCGCTTCTCACATCGCTTTTATACATGCCATCCATTTTTTGAACTGCCGCGAGAATCTCGGGGTCGTCTGTCTGGGGCACTTTGACGACCAGTTTGACCAAGAGATTCCCCGCCGTTTTCGTTTTGAGATTGGTGGCCCCTTTCCCTTTTAATCTTAAGATCTTTCCCGTCTGGCTGCCGGAAGGCACTTTCAGTTTAACGGTACCATCTACCGTGGGAATATCGATGGTCCCTCCCGCCATGGCCTCTCTCACGGTAACGGGAACATCCATAAGAAGGTCGTCGCCCTTTCTTGTGAGGAATGGGTGGGGTTTGGTATGAATAATCAAATAAAGATCTCCGGGCTTGCCGCCGGTGGATGCAGGTTCTCCCTTTCCGGCAACCCTTACCTTGGAGCCTTCTTTTACGCCTCTTGGAATGACAACCCTTATTTTTTCAGTACCCAAAACCTGTCCGCTGCCGCCGCATGTCGGGCAGGGCTTTCCGGTTTGCCCATGTCCCTGGCAATGAGGACAGGGTTTGGTGAAATGCATCGGCCCCTCTGCCACGTTCAGCCGTCCGGAGCCACCGCAATAGGTACAGGTACTGAGAGTGGATTTGGGGTCGTTTCCGGAGCCACCGCAGGTGCCGCAGATTTTGGCTTTCTGCATTGAGAGTTCCGTTTCAAAACCTTTAAGCGCCGATATCAGATCGATGGTCATATCATGCTGGAGATCTCTTCCCCTCGAAGGCGCCTGGGATCTGAAACCGGATGATCCCATGCCGGCACCGAAAATGTCGCCAAAAATATCCTCATAACTTTGGTAACGACCGAATCCTTCAGCGCCACGACTCTGTTCGCCCTGTTGAAATCCTTTCCACTGTGAATATTGTCGGGCCTTTTCAGAGTCAAAACCGGCTTGAAGACCGTCCTCTCCGAATTCATCATATAGTGCCCGTTTTTCCTTATTGCCGACGCAATCGTAGGCCTGACTTATTTCCTTGAATTTTTTTTCAGCCTCGTTATTTCCCGGATTGATGTCGGGGTGCCATTTGCGGGCCAGCTTGCGGTAGGCCTTTTTGATTTCTCCTTCAGAGGCGTCTTTTGAAACGCCAAGGGTTTTATAAAAATCTGTTGGCATGGCTCGGTCCCATCAGGAATTATTAATTTGAGTTTGACGATTTTTCAGCAGAAACAATACCGTGCTAATATATTGAGGAACTCATCTCCAAGTCAAAGAAAAAAAGCGACAAGTTGTCCGGCGGCCAAGGTCCGAGGTCAAAATCCCGCCCGACCTCACAAATTGATCATTAAACAGATGATGCGTTTTCTCCCAGCATGGCTTTGGCGTGGGCCGTGGCATGTGACGTGGTTTTCCGGCCTCCCAGAAGCCTGGCGATTTCCGAAACCCTTCCCTCGGGCGTAAGTTCCGTGATGGTCGTGCGGGTTCGACCGTTTGCAACCTCCTTCTTGACGAGAAAATGGCTGTCTCCCTGGCAGGCGATCTGAGGCAGGTGGGTGATACATAGAATCTGATGAAATGAGGCGAGGGAGGAAAGCTTCTCACCGACAACTTCGGCGGTGGCCCCGCTGATCCCTGCGTCCACTTCGTCAAAGACAATGGTTTCGACAGAGGCGTTTTTGGCAAGAATGGTCTTAATGGACAACATGATTCTGGAAAGCTCGCCTCCCGAAACGATGGTAGACATGGGTTTCAAGGCCTCACCGGGATTGGTGGACAGCATGAAAGAAGCCTGATCAAAGCCATGCGGCCCCAACGTTTTCAAAAGATTCTCTTTCGCATCGCCGGGTTTTGGGGATCCCTCTCCAAATATTGCTTCAAAACGGGTATCTTTCATGTGAAGCTGCCGCAGTTCCGTTTCGATCGCCGCTTTAAACCCTTTTGCACCTGCACGCCTTTTGAGGGAAAGGTGTTCTGCCTGCTTGATCAATTCTGTTTCGAGGGCGGTTCGTTGCTTCAAAAGGGTTTCCAAGGCTTCCTTTTCCCCTGCCAGATTGTCAAATCGGGAGGCCAGATTTGCTCTAGACTGCAAGACACCTTCAATGGTGCCGCCATATTTTCGTTTGAGTCTGTTTAATGCTTCAATTCTGTCTGAAACGGCTGCCAGCCGTTTGGGATCGATCAGAACCGTTCCCTGAAAATCCCTGAGCGCGAAAGAAACATCCTCAATGTTGGCTTCAATTTCAGAAAGGGTATCCGATATGGGTAACAGGCGTTTGTCCAGCTGGGCGCCCTTGGCGATACGCTTTCCGCAGCGGGAAAGAATTGATAGAACGGCGTCACTCCGCTCGTAAAGGGTTTCATATTCCGTCCGAGCAATTTCCACCAGGTCCTCGGCATGTTGAAGGCGAACTTTTTCCTCATTCAGCACCTCGTCTTCCCGCGGTTTGGGATCCACATCTTCAATTTCCTGCAGCTGGAAAGCACTCAGTTCGCGGCGTTCCTGATGTTCGTCAATGCGTTTTTCACAATCTCGAATCCTGGCTTTCAACTTCTGATATCGCTCAAATTCGCTGCTGAAACGATCACGATCTTCTTCCAATCCGCTGAATGCATCGAGTAGGTAAAGGTAATGATCCGGTTTCAGCAGATCCTGGTGAGAGTGCTGGCCGGAAATGCTGACCATATATGGTGCCAGTCGGCTTAAGTTTTGAAGTGTGCTTGGTGAGCCATTGATGTGTACGGTATTTCGTCCTTCGCGGAAGATGGTCCTTTTGATACTTAATTCGCGTTCAAAGGGAATGTTTAGTTCCGCCAGCAGTTGCGCCAATTCGAGATTTCCGGGAAAAAGAAAATGCCCCTCGACCGATGCAGCGGTACAGTCTGTGCGAATCATCTCCGCTGAAGATCTTGCGCCTAAAATGAGATTGATGGCGTTTATAATAATGGACTTTCCGGCGCCCGTTTCACCTGAAAGGGTGTTAAGGCCATTTTTAAGTGTAAGGGACAGATTGTCAATAATGGCAAAATTATGAATCTTCAGTTTGGCGAGCATGTCTTTTGGAGGCTGCTACCACATTGATTTTTCTTTCAAATCATCTCTAAGGGCGCCAACCTGCGCCCTCAGCCGGGTCTATCACTCTTTATCACGGGTGTTTTCCAGGAGTCGTCGCATTTCTATGCGGAGAACTTCCGGTTCCATCCCTTTCGTTTTTTGGACCTCCACCAAAGCTTTGCATGGTACAGGCAGATCGCACAGCGGGATCTCTTTACCCATCAAATCAAAAATAAGGGTTGATTCGGTCACCCGGTATCGGTGTCCATTGATGAGAACGCCGTAATCGCCCTTGTCCTTGATGAGCGCCAGTTCAAGGGTTTCGTTTCCCTGGTCATTTTGGTCTTCCAGACAAAAAGCGAGGGGAGATGATCCCAGAAGTATCAACAAAAACGCCAACGAAAAGGCATATGGATTCCCAATGGTTTTTCTAAATTCCATTTTCATGACAAAACTCTATTTGATACCTTTTCAGGTGGTTCAAGAAAATATCCACAGGCGAAAACCCCGGTGGTTTTCGGCCTTCATCAGCAGGGTGGGGCTTGTTGATCCCACTACCATTGACTTTGGCCATAGATAACATTAAAGTCACCCCTCGTCATCAAAAAAATCGGATGATTTTTTTGAAATTTTAAACTTCTGCTACTCCTTAAATAAAATAAGACCATGGAAATGAAATTGCAAAAAGGGCAGACGATTGAACTGAACATCGAAAAGATGGCCTATGGGGGTCGGGGTATTGCCCGTTTGAATGGGTTTGTGATCTTTGTTCGCGGCACGGTCCCTGGCGACAGGATTCTGGCCAGGATATACAAAAAGAAAAAGGATTATGCAGAAGCGACTCTTTTGGAGATACTGGATGTATCCTCGGATCGAATCGAAGCCGACTGTCCCTATGCGGGCTATTGTGGCGGCTGCCAATGGCAGCACGTGGGTTATGAGAAACAACTGACTTTTAAAAGAGACCATGTAAAAGAACCCCTTGAACACATCGCGGGGTTGAAAAATGTTGTGGTTCAGCCGTTGATCCCTTCTGAAAATATTTTTGGATACAGAAACAAAATGGAGTTCTCTTTTTCCGACAGACGTTGGTATCTTCCGGACGAACTCCCGTTTAAAAAGAAAGGCGGAGATTTCGCGCTGGGGCTCCATGTCCCCGGAACATATCATAAAGTCATTGATATGGAAACGTGCCTTCTTCAGGAGCGAACGGGGAACGATATCCTGAGAGAGGTGGGACAATATGTCAAAGAGTCCAATGTGCCCGTTTATGGCCTCAAAAGCCATGAAGGTTACTGGCGTTATTTGACCATTCGACATTCCAAGGCCTTTGACCATTGGATGGTCAACCTGGTGACTTCTGAAGATGATGCATCGACACTTCATCCTCTGGTGGAACAACTTTGCCGAAAATTTCCCCGTATTAAAACCGTCGTCAACAACATCAACGGGCGAAAGGCTTCCATTGCTGTTGGAGAAAAAGAGAAAGTGCTTGCGGGTGATGGATTCATCAATGACAAAATCGGTCCCTTCACCTTCCGGGTTTCCGCAAATTCCTTTTTTCAAACCAACACAAGTGCTGCTCTGAAACTCTATGAACAGGTGCTTCGTTATGCCGATCCGAAAGGCAAGGAACAGGTGCTTGACCTTTACAGCGGGACCGGAACCATTCCGATTTTCCTGGCGGACCGGGTTCGCTCCGTAACCGGCATAGAGATCAGTGAGAGCGCAACAGCTGATGCCAGAAGAAATGCGCTGGAAAATGATGTTCATAACTGTCGATTTGTATGTGGCGATATTCGTGAAAAACTCGGGACGGTCGGATTTAACCCCGATATCATGATCATTGACCCACCTCGCGCGGGGATGCACAAGGATGTGTTGGCTGAAACAATGGGGATCAGGCCGCGTCGCATTGTTTATGTTTCGTGTAATCCCGCGACGCTTGCCAGGGATCTGGAGGTAATGGCGGAAGCGTACGAATTAAATGAAATACAGCCCGTTGACATGTTTCCACATACCTACCATATTGAGTCCGTCGCCAAGCTCTCCCGTCGAAAAAAGTAGTCTGGAAGCAAAAAGGATTGACAAGGATTTTAATTAAAATTATACTGTTATGCTGAGTGAAATGAAGAATCGAATTCTCGCAAAGGGGGTGATTTATTATGGCCGCAGGCATATCAGTTGAATTATTTATTGTGAGGCCCTGCGGTCCCGGCAGATGCTACGTGCCCCCCATAGATAAGAGAGCTTTTGACCTTTCATCGCATATACAACAGGTGGATTCAATATCGATGTGATAGTGCCCACATAAAAATGATGAAAAATTGGATTGGTCCGCTGTTAAAGCGGCAGAAAGCATCTCTGTTTTGTTGTGAGGTGCTTTTTTTTTAATTTAGGATTTTTAAAGGACGAGGTTATGTCTCTATGAAAGTAATTGTTCGTGACAATCAAATTGAAAAAGCAATCAAGGACTTAAAGAGGAAGTTGACCAAAGAAGGTTTTTTTTCAGAAATCAAAGAGCGGCGGTTCTATGATAAACCAAGCGTGCAAAAGAAAAAGAAACAGGCCAAGGCCGCCAAAAGACGACGGAAAAAAATTAGAAGGTTTTAGAACCCTGTTTGTGGGATATTGTTGAGAGGGCGTGCAACCTAAAGGGCCGTCCCTTTGGGTCGTGTGTGCAGTTTTTCACTTGACAAAATGAAGGGCAATCAGGTAAATAGCCGGAACTGTTGGCCCCTCATTTATTGAACCCATTAACCGGATGCAAGAGGCTTACAACCATGAAAAACCAATCGAATTCCGCTGGAAACGGAACCCAACCGTCCATTGGCGACCTGGTCCCAAAGTGGATCAATCTCAATTTTGTCGTTCAGGACATCAGCTTTTTTGTTTTAGGCCTGATCGTCGCTTTGATTGTGGGTTGGGCCATCTTCCCCGCATTGCTTTATTCCAAGCAACCGCAGCCTATGAACTTTAACCATGCGCTGCACCTTAACTCGGAAATAGTGGACGGCATTGAAGGGGATACCCCTGAAGAAAAGTGTCAAAGCTGTCACTGGTTCAGAGATGACGGCAGCTTTTCAGGCATTCCCAAACTGGATATGTGCACGGGGTGCCATGATGATCCGGAATCTCCTCTGGGGGAAACACCTGAGGAAAAAGCTTTTCTGGTGAATTATGTTGAACCTGAAAAGCAAGTCCCCTGGTTCGTCTATTCCAAACAGCCGGACTGTGTCTATTTTTCTCACATTGCACATGTGAAAATGGGAGAGTTCGCATGTGCCACATGCCACGGCGATTTTGCAACCAACGAAAAATTGCCCTTGTATGTTGAGAACCGTTTGACCGGTTATAGCCAAAATATCTGGGGAAAGAATATTTCCGGGTTTTATCTGAACAAAACCTATGCGGATCGCATGAAAATGGATGATTGTGCCCGATGTCATACAGAAAAGGGACAGGAACAGAACAACGCCTGTTTCGTGTGTCACAAATAAGGGGAAGATGACCATGAAAATAACCAGAAGAAATTTCATTGCATCTGTCATCGGCGGGGTCGTGGGAATTCAGGTCACGCCGCTGCCCTGGAAGATTACGGACGACGCTGCCATATGGACCCAGAACTGGCCGTGGGTACCTGTTCCTGCGAGGGGTGCAGTGACGGAAGAAAACACCGTCTGCAACCTTTGCCCGGGTGGGTGTGGCATCCAGGTGAGAAAGGTGGCGGAAAGGGCTGTGAAGATTGAGGGCCGTACCGATTATCCTGTCAATCCCGGTGGCATTTGCCCCGTGGGAATGGGAGGGCTTCAACTACTCTATGATGACGACATGCGCTTTCCGGGCCCCATGAAACGGGCCGGAGCAAGAGGACAGGGCCAGTTTGTCAACATCACCTGGGGTGAAGCCTATGACATTCTGGCAGGTCGCATCGCAAAACTGCGAAAAGCCGGGATGCCTGAAGCGTTGGCAGCCGTCGACGGAAATGTTGCAGGGACCACCACCAGTTTACTCATCGAGAGATTCCTGCGGTCAGTGGGCAGCCCCAATTATGTTAAACCCAATGCCATTACCGATACCTATCATATGGGGAATTTGTTGATGATGGGGAAATCGGCCCCCATGGCCTACGATCTGGAAAATTCCGATTTTATTTTGAGTTTCGGATGCGGACTCCTGGAAGGCTGGGGCGCTCCGGGTCGGGTGATGAACGCCTGGGGCATGTGGCATGACGCCAATCCGAAAAAACGTAAGACCAGGGTGGTCCAGGTTGAGTCCCGGGCATCCAATACCGCATCCAAAGCGGATTTCTGGGTGGCACCCAGGCCGGGAACCGATGGTGCCCTGGCTTTGGGGATTGCGCACGTTCTCATTAAAAAGGGGCGTGTGGATGAACGGTTTGTAAATGAGTTTACCTATGGATTTGATGACCTGATGTCTTCGGAGGGTCAAAACCAGCCAGGTTTTAAAACGATCGTTTCCAAAAAATATTCCCCCGCCCAGGTGGAACGAATTACCGGGGTGGATGCCGGAACAATTGTCGCTTTGGCGGATGCATTCAGCAAGGCAAAGGCGCCCGTTGCCGTCTATGGAAAGGGGAAGAACGACCTCAACGGCAGCCTTTATGAATTCATGGCGGTTCAAAGTCTTAATGCCGTTAAAGGAAGAATAAACCGGCCCGGTGGTGTTTTGGTCCCGGATCCGCTTCCCCTTGCGCCATTGCCGGATTTTGATCCTGATGAAGTGGCGGCCAAAGGTCTTGAAACGCCGCGTATCGACGGTGCGGGAACGAAGGCATATCCGTTTACCGACAGTCTTATCAATCATTTTGCCGATGCCGTCAACCAGGATACAAAATCTCCGGTCGATACACTTCTTGTGTTTTCCGCAAATCCGTTTTTTACGGTTCCCGATGGCGCCGGTTTCATGAACGCGCTTGAAAAAATTCCATTCATTGTGAGTTTTTCCCCTTACCGCGATGAAACGGCCAACATGGCGGATCTGATTCTGCCGGATCACACTTATCTGGAAAAAATTGAGGATATCGTCTGGCCTGTGGGGTTGCAGTATCCACTTTATGGACTTACCAGGCCGGTGGTTGGACCTGTCAACAACACGCGAAATGTCGGGGATGTGATTATTTCCCTTTCGAAGGCCGTGGGCGATGCCACCGGCAGTGCATTTCCGTGGGAAAATTTTGAAGAGGCGCTTCAGGCCCGAGCAAAAGGCCTTTTTGATGCCGGTGGTGGCCTTGTTCGTTATGATCCTTCAAATCCACCGTGGAAATTCAAGCCCTTTGGAAATGATCAGAAACCCTCCTACAAATCTTTTGATAATATGTGGGATGAGATGAAGTCCGGCGGTATGTGGTTTCAACCGGTGAAACTTGCCAGCATGAGCGGCCTCTTTAGAACGCCCAGCGGAAAATTTGAGTTCGTCAGTCAGAAACTGCAGCAGACGATTAACGAAACGGCGGCCCAGACTTCCCAAAAAGCAGCGCTCGATCAAATGGGGATTCGTGTTGCCGGCGCTGAAGCGTTTATGGGGCATTATGCGGCACCGAAACTGGGAGTGGATCGCTCTAAATATCCACTTTTCATGGTTCCTTATGAGATGATCAATCTCGCCAGCGGATGGATAGCCTCTCCCCCCTTCCTCTACAAAACCATTTTTGCCAGTCAGCTGCTGAAAGAGGAGTCCTTTGCTGCCGTGAATCCCGAAACAGCGGCCAAATACAAGCTGCAACAGGGGGATCGGGCAATTGTCAAATCGCCTGTAGGAGAATTACAGGTGCGGATAGATCTTTTCGAGGGCGCAATGCCCGATATGGTCTATATGCCCCTTGGATTTGGGCATACAGCCTATGATGAATACCAGAAAGGTAAAGGCGTGAACCCGAACAATATCGTCAAGGCCTTAAATGACCCGGTCAGCGGATATCCGCTCTGGTGGAACACACCAGTGACGTTAACCAAGGCTTAGGTGAGGTAGCTCATGAAAAAATCAAATGACCACGGGAAGCCTGAAACCGGTCATGAAAGCGCGAGTAAATCCGGTCAGAAGTATGGAATGGTCATCGATCTCGACAAGTGTACCGGGTGTGGGACGTGCATGGTCGCCTGTGCAGCGGAAAACAATGTTTCCGTGAGGGGTGACCAGAGCGACAAAGAACGTGTTATTACCTGGATGAGGCTTTATAAAATATCCAATGGGAAAAAATTTCCCCATACGGAGGTGAGTTATTTTCCTCGTCCCTGCATGCACTGCGACCATCACCCGCCCTGTGTTTCCGTTTGTGTGGCGACCGCAACGAAACTCGATTTCAATACCGGTATTGTAAGTCAGATCTATACCCGTTGCATCGGCTGTCGTTACTGCCAGGCAGCATGTCCCTATGGTTCGCGTTATTTTAACTGGTGGGATGTTTTTCCCCAGGATAAAGGCATGGATCGGTATTTGACACCGGAGGTGTCTCCCAGAATGAGAGGTGTTGTGGAAAAATGCACTTTCTGCCACCATCGACTGATGCGGGCCAAAAACCAGGCTTATGCGGAGGACCGACGGGAACTGGAAGAGGAAGAATATATTACGGCCTGTACGGAAGCCTGTCCGGTGCAAGCCATTACCTTTGGAGATCTCAACAAACCGGAACACAAAGTATCGCAGTTGATCAAGCATCCCTACGCTTTCAGGCTACTTGAACGCCTCGGAACGGCGCCCAAGGTCTATTACCTCTCCAGCAGGGACTGGGTGCGCAAGCTGGCTGACAATTTCCTGCCCGGTGAGTATGAACCGGTCGTCAACAGGACGTGGGCCGAAGATGAATGGTCTACCAAACCAGGCCGTGACGAGTTTTAGGAATATGATACGGATCAAAAAGTTGACATGCTTAGAATGTCAGGAGGATGAATAATGGATTCCCCATTAATACCGCATGGCGTTAAAAGATGTACCCCGGGGGTCTTTTTTCTGTGGACCCTGCCTTGGCTGGCGCTGCTGGCATGGGGTGGCCTTTCGGCCTTTCTCTGTTTGTGGAAAGGGTTGAACCAGACCAATATGAGCAATGTGTTTGCTTTTGCATTGTGGATCGTTTTTGATCTGGCGGTGATCGCTTTGGGAGCGGGTGCATTTTTTACCGGATTTCTGACCTATATTGTCGGTCGAAAGGAACTCAAAAGCATTATCAATACCGCGGTTGTTATCGGATTTATCTGCTATTCCGGTGCCATGGCCATGCTGGGTATCGATATTGGCCAGCCTGTTCGAGGCTGGTTTATCTTCTGGCATGCCAATATTCACTCCATGCTCGTGGAAGTGTCATTTTGTATTACCTGCTATCTGGTTGTCCTGGCCATAGAGTTTATTCCGCTTATCCTTGAAAACCGACAGATCGAAAAAGTCAAGGAGTTGAGATTCCTGGGGCATAACCTGCATGAAATTATGGCGGTTTTTGCGGCAACCGGTACCTTTTTGTCGTTTTTTCATCAGGGTTCCCTGGGTGGCATGTTCGGTGTCATGTATGCAAGGCCCTTTGCGGCCCGGGAAGGCTTCTATATCTGGCCGTGGACCTTTTTCCTTTTTGTTCTTTCCGCAATTGCCTGTGGCCCCTGTTTCACCATTTTATGCACCAAGTTGACCGAGTTTCTTTCGCGAAAGAAACTGGTTCCAGACGACGCAATTCAATTCCTGGCCAAATTGTCCGGCAGGCTACTTGCCGTCTACCTGATTCTGAAGACATTCGATTATCTCGGCTGGATTTATGGTGTTGTACCCAGATCCGGTCTGACATTTATGGATTTTTTCAGGGGCGGTTCTTACGGTGTATGGTTGATCATCGCCGAAATGATATTCTGTGGACTGCTTCCCGCCATAATTCTGTTGACGCCTGGGGGCAGAAAAAGTCAGGGCGCCCTCATATTGGCCAGCCTGTTGAACTGTACGGGAATCGTGTTGAACCGCTTTCTCTTTATTATTGTGACACTGGCGATTCCGGTCATGCCCTTTGACCGGTTCTGGGGGTATCTACCGACGTGGCAGGAATGGGGTATCGGGCTGGCAGTAGTCGGTTATGGGTTCCTGGTATTTTCTTTGGCCTACCGGTATTTGCCCATGTTTCCAAAAGAGACCGAATTGAATCCGTTACCGGCTGAATAAATCGTTAACCGAGGAGTACAAACATGACACCATTATCCTTTGAATGGCAATGGAACATCGAATATGTGGTTTTTTTCGGATTGCTGTACGTCGCCCTTGGGCTCATCGGGGGTGGAATTACCTTTGTCGCCATCAAAACGGCGTTGCAGGTTTTCGGATTTATGCGTGAACGGAAGTTTCACGATTAAAGTTTCTCCCGGGCGGGGTTTAACGCAGCCACAGGGGCTTCGGAAGGAGCCCCTGTGGCATTTGTCACTCCAAGAACTCTCTTTTTTCTATAATATCTATCGTCACCATTATTTCCAAACAACCGTATCCTGTTGCCAGAATTCATCGTCCTTTGAGGGATAATCCAGGTTGAAATGAAGGCCCCGGCTTTCCTTTCTGAGAGAGGCGCAAGTAATGATGAGCTCTGCCACGAGGGCGAGGTTTCGAAGTTCAAGAAGGTTTTGACTGATGAGAAAGTCCCAGTAGTATTCCTTGATTTCCTCCTGAATGATCTCCACACGCCTCTTGGCACGGGCCAGGCGCTTGTTGGTTCTGACAATGCCTACGTAGTTCCACATGAAGCGCCGTATTTCATCCCAATTATGTGATACAACGACCATTTCTTCACTGTCCGTTGCACTGCCGGGATCCCATTCCGGCGCCCTGGGAAAAGCCTCGTGTTTACCGGCGGTCAACTCTTTGGCCGTCTGAATGGCTGCCCGTCTTGCAAAAACAAGCGCTTCAAGCAGTGAATTGCTTGCCAGGCGGTTAGCGCCGTGCAGTCCGGTGCAGGCCACTTCGCCGATAGCGAAAAGATTTTTAAGATTGGTATGACCATGCGCGTCGGTCAAAAGACCACCGCACATATAATGGGCGGCAGGAACAACAGGTATCGGCTCTCGACTGATGTCAATGTGGAAAGAAAGGCAGGTCTCGTAGATATGTGGAAAGCGATTCACAATAAAGTCTTTGCCCCGATGGCTGATGTCGAGATAGACGCAGGAGTCACCGCTTTTTTTTAACTCCATGTCGATGGATCTTGCCACGATATCCCTGAAGGCCAGATCTTTGAGGGGATGGTACGATTCCATAAACCGATGCCCCTTTTTATCCAGAAGGATTCCGCCTTCACCCCTGACGGCTTCGGAGATCAGAAAGTTGCGGGCGAGTGGATGGTACAGGGAGGTGGGGTGGAACTGAACAAATTCCATATTGGCGACTTTTACCCCCGCCCGGTATCCCATGGCAACCCCGTCCCCGGTGGCAATGTCTGGATTGCTCGTGTAGCGGTAAACTTTGCCGGCACCGCCGGAACAAAGGACCGTAATTCTCGCAAGGACTGTGAGAATGGCGCCCGATTCCGCATCCAGAACGTAGGCACCCCAACAGCTCTGGTCGGTCTTTTTTGAAACGATACCGCGTCTGATCAGGGTGGATTTGCTGATGAGATCAATGGCCATGTGGTTCTCATAGATTTGAATATTGGCATTTTCTTCAACTTGGGCAAGCAGACGCTTTTCAACTTCCCGGCCGGTCAAATCTTTGGTGTGGACGATCCGGCGTCTGGAGTGACCCCCTTCCCGGCCAAGATCGAAGATCTTCTTTCGGCCTTCCTCGTGAGAAAATGCCACTCCAAGGGACACCAGTTCGTTAATTCGCTGAGGCCCCTCCTGCACCACAAGCCTGACAATATCTTCATGGCAGATGCCGTCTCCCGAGGTGAGGGTATCCTGAATGTGAAGTTCAAAACTGTCGTCGGGATCCAGCACCGAGGCAATGCCACCCTGAGCGTAATTGGTTGAACCTTCACTTTTTTCCTTTTTGGTCACAATGGCCACGGTACCTGTTTTGGCGGCATCAAGGGCAAAACGGAGGCCCGCAATTCCACTGCCGATGACGAGATAATCGGTGTTAATTGGCATGAATTCTTCCTCGCAAATAAAAGATCAGGTTTGTCGGCGGTTCAGGCACCGACGGAATCTTCAGGAGATTTTTTTGAGAACGTTACCAAACGGATTATTAAAAGGATTTTTCTCCCGGTTTTTCAGATGAATCTTCTTTTCTGCATTCTTTTTGCGGTTGTTTGATTGAAGGCCTTTGCCGGAACCGGTATTTTCGGATTTCAACGAAAGGGAAATCCGCTTTCTCTTGAGATCCACATTCAATACCCTGACGTTGACCTTTTGATATACTTTGATCACATCGTTGGGATCCTTTACAAAATGATCGGCCATCTGACTTAAGTGAACAAGGCCATCCTGGTGAACGCCGATATCCACGAAAGCACCGAAGGCGACAATGTTGGTGATGACGCCGGGGAGGGTCATGCCGGGTTCCAGGTGTTCAATCTTTTCAATCCCTTCTTTAAAAGCGATATTTTCAAATTGCTCTCTCGGGTCACGCCCGGGTTTTGCCAACTCGGTCAGGATATCGTTCAGGGTAGGAAGACCGACCGTTTCAGTCACATATTTTTCCTTCCGGATTCTTTTGCGGACGGTTTCATTTTCCATGAGGTCGCTGACGGAACACTTCAGATCCATTGCCATGGTTTCCACCACCGAATAGCTTTCAGGGTGAACAGCGCTCGCATCCAGTGGGTTTTTGGCGCCATTAATGCGCAGAAAACCGGCTGCCTGCTCGAAGGCTTTGGCGCCCAGGCGGTGAACGTTCAGGAGTGCCGTTCGGGAAGCGAAGGGGCCGTTTTCCTCGCGGTGGCGAACAATGTTTTTTGCCAGTTGGGGCCCTAATCCCGATACATAGGTGAGCAATTGTCGACTTGCTGTGTTGACCTCCACACCGACCCTGTTGACACAACTTTCGACGACCTCGTCAAGACTTTTTTTCAATGCTTTCTGGTCCACGTCATGCTGATATTGTCCAACCCCTATGGATTTTGGATCTATTTTAACCAATTCGGCAAGTGGATCCATGAGTCTGCGCCCAATTGAAACGGCTCCTCTCACGGTTAAGTCATGGTCCGGAAATTCTTCCCGGCCCGCTTCAGATGCGGAGTATACGGACGCGCCGCTTTCATTGACCATAATGACTTGAATTTTTCTATCCAGGGACAGGCCTTGAACAAAAACCTGCGTTTCTCTTCCGGCGGTACCGTTACCAATGGCAATGGCATCCACGTCAAAACGATTGCAGAGGGTCTCCAAGGTTTGTCCAGCCTGACGGACTTTCAAGTCTGAGGTGTGGGGAAAGACGGTATCGGTGTGCAGAAGTTTGCCCTGGGAATCGAGACAAACCACTTTGCAACCGGTGCGAAATCCGGGATCCATGGCCAAAATGTTCTTCTGTCCGAGGGGCGGTGAGAGGAGAAGCTGGCGAAGATTGCCGGCAAATATTCGAATGGCTTCTTCGTCCGCCGCTTTTTTGGAGGCCATTCGAATTTCTGTTTCCATGGAATGACAGAGAAGTCTTTTGTAACTGTCGTAAACGGCTGCTTTCACCTGATCCGAGGTGGTAGAATCTCCCGTTACAAACATGGCTTCAAGGAGGTTAAGGGCCTGGATCTCGTCTGGAGCGATACGAAGTGTCAGGATGTCTTCATTTTCACCCCTGCGCATGGCTAATATGCGGTGTGAGGGGGCAGTTTTGATGGGCTCCGACCAATCAAAATAGTCGCTGTATTTTGTGCCTTCTTCTTCCTTTCCGGAATTAACTTTGGAAATCAAGGTCCCTTTATCCGAAAAGAGCTTTCGCATGGTTTCCCGCGCCCTTTGGTTTTCAGACACCCATTCCGCGATAATATCTCTAGCACCTGAGAGGGCATCCTCGATGGAAGGAACTTCTTTTTCAGGATCAACATAAGGAGCGGCAAGAATGGAAAGATCGTGGCGCTTTTGGTCAAATAGCGCTTGGGCAAGGGGTTCAAGCCCTTTTTCCTTGGCCATGCTTGCACGGGTTCGCCGCTTGGGCTTGAACGGAAGGTAGAGGTCTTCCAAAACCGCAAGATTTTCTGCCTCGTCAATCTTCTTAGCCAGATCATCCGTTAGTTTTTCCTGGTCGCGCAAGGATTTGAGAATTACCTCACGTCGTCGATCCAGTTCTTCCAACTGGGCAGATCGATCGCGAATATGAGCGATTTCCACTTCATCCAGGGAATCTGTCGCCTCTTTACGATAACGGGCAATAAAGGGGACGGTGGAGCCTTCGGACAGGAGATTCAAAACAGCGTTTACCTGCTTCGCTGCAAAACCCATCTCCTGGGCAATTTTTTGCTCATATTTTGAATTCATCGGCCAAAACTCCGGTTTCAAAAGCGCTAAAACGAAAAAAGGGGTTACGGTGGATTTCCGCAACCCCTTGTTTTCTCTGGTAGGCACGAAGGGATTTGAACCCTTGACCCCTACCGTGTCAGGGTAGTGCTCTCCCCCTGAGCTACGTGCCTTTAAAGCTGTTAAAATTATCAATTATCAAAGCGAATGTCAAGGCGTATTATGATTTGAAAGCTGAAAACCAGAATTACCCTGTTCCCTCATTTTTCAATTTTCCATTGATCATTAAAAACCACGACCGTATGTACAAGAACCCCGATGTTATGGTCAAGGTTCCGGTCGCCCCGTAAACGATATCCACATAATGTGAGAAAAGGTGAAAGTCCTTTTCCGCCAGAACCAGGAAAACAGTCGCCAACTGGAGGAAAGTTGTCGCCTTTCCCCATATGGAAGGTTTGACCACATGATTCTTGTTTTTAAGAAATAGTACCATTGCACCAAACAAAATCAAGAAATCCCGGGTGATAACAAGGAGCGTAAGCCATAGGGGAATAATGTTCATGCCGGCAAGGGCGATAAATGCGGCAATCAAAAGAAATTTGTCCGCCAGGGGGTCCAGAATAGAGCCCAGCCGGCTCTTTTGATTGAAAAGCCGCGCCACCAGGCCGTCGGCACCGTCGCTGATTCCGGCCAGAACAAAAATCATCAGCCCCGCCAGAAATCGATTGTTGGTAATGAAAATCAGGAAAATGGGCACCAGGAGTATTCTGAAGATACTGATCAGGTTCGGAATGGTCATTTTTTGGGTTTACTCGAGATAAAAAAGGATGTTTTCAGTATCGGTCTGGCCAAGGTGCAATGGAAACGGGATGTCTTGATTGTTCAGCACCAGGCTGATAAATGTGATCCGGTCTCCCTGAAAATCAACGGTGGCGGACATTGAATCATCACTGATTCTGGAGGGAGTAACGCTCTTTACGCCGGTGATATGGGTTTTCAGGAATTCGGAAAACGTTTGAAATTGCCTCGGCTGACTAATGCCTGCCAGCGTAACATCCAGCTGATGAATCGACTTGGGTGCCGTGTTAATATTCTTGAGAATGCAGGGACATAAATCAACTGCCATGCGGCCAACGCATTGTCTCATGATATCCAGAATCTTTTCACTGTCCACGTTGCCGGAGGGTATGTTCTGAGATCCTGATTGTTTGCAGATTTGATAGCCGGTTTGAACATCAATGGCTTTCAGATTCAGGATCAGCTTGTCGTCAAGGATAAGACTTTGGCCACAAACCACCACATCAGCTGAAAAAAGTTTTCCCCACTGCACGGCCTCCCGGGGCTGAAGATTTGAGGAAAATTGGCCTGTCAAAAGATCTGAAGAGGGCAGGTCCATGATGCGGTTGAC
Source organism: Deltaproteobacteria bacterium (assembly GCA_022340265.1). Lineage (GTDB taxonomy): Bacteria > Desulfobacterota > DSM-4660 > Desulfatiglandales > Desulfatiglandaceae > NaphS2. Next base: position 30,690 of record JAJDOH010000278.1, read on the forward strand.
CGGATTAAATCCCCTCTCTTGAAAAATCCCGTGTAGGGCCAGTTCAATGGGAGTAAGTGCAGGGTTTGCTTCTGCGTCCTGCCACCAGAAAACTTCCACGGGTCCACGGCGTTCTGACACCATGAACAGGATCTTGATGGATTGATGAACGGTCTGAAAAATTCCTGTTTCCCTCAGTTTTTCAGCCATGCTGTTTTCGTTGATTTTGATTTTTACAAAAACATTATAACGGTTTCCTGTCTGCTTCTCCGCCAGAATATGAAAGTTTTCAATTTCCTGGTCTATACCGGGAAGGATTCTAAGGGCCAGGCTTTCGAAATGCGCAGCAACGGCCTGATTCCCCAGCAGGCGAACCAGATAATTTTCGACGCCTTTGAATAAAGCGTTACGAAGGGCGCTCTTCTTCCCGCGAACCAGATCGCCTTTGACAATGGTTCCCGTACCGATGGCAAAGTATTCATTCTTCCCGGGGATGTCTTCGGCGGCTGTGGATGAAATGATAGGAACCAGGGTTAGAAAAACAAAAAAGAAGACAATAAGAAAAGATTTTTCCTGAATTTTTTCCCCTGTCATATCTGAATCTTCCTTTGGGATCGCTCCATTTATCTCATTTAGCTTTGTGGAAGGGTTGCCAGTTCCTCCCTGGCTTCTTTCTCCAAACCTTGGTTGAGCGTTAGAACCTGCTTAAATGATCGCGCTGCATCACCCATTCGATTTGCTTGCTTATAGGCAAGACCCATGTAAAAATAG
>JAJDOH010000296.1 GCA_022340265.1 Deltaproteobacteria bacterium
TTGGCGCAATCCCCCCTGTTGCGAACCCAGAACCTGAAGCATCTTTCCGGGTTGATATACCACTTGTAGATGCCGTTATTGTTGGAAATCGTCGGCCCCTCCATGGTCCGATCATCCAGCGTGATGGCCTGACCGGGACAAGCCCTGGCGCACTTTCCGCATACTTCGCACATCCTTCTGACACCGATGTCAATGGGGCGGTCCGGTACCAGGGGCAGATTGGTGATCACCTTGCTGATGCGGACCCGAGGGCCGAAGCCGGGTGTAATCAGGATTCCGTTACGACCGATTTCCCCAAGGCCCGCATCAATTGCCATTGGGATGCTCAAAGCGGTGTCATTACCCGAGGGAATGGCTTGCCAGCCCAAATCGCGAATAAAATGCGCCATGGATGAGGCCACGTAAGCCATCATCGAATACCCCCTGCCGGTGGCGGCGTTCTCCCCGTAGGCGGGCGCTGTTTTCATCAACGTGTAATCCATTTCATGGATCATCACCACCGCATAATCAAATCCTTCCGGAATGTCATCAATGGGTGAATGCGCCATTGTCCGGGGATCAAAACGGTGCGAGTAAATCCAGCGGCGATCCAGCCTGCAGACCCCAACCGCCGACGCCACCATATAAATGGCCGCCTTTTTTATAATTTGCGTCATTTCCCCGGGATCGGAGACTTCCCATTTCTGACCGGCAGGCAAGCGGTCTCTCGCTGTAATTTCCGACGGGTCCGGGAACCACTCGTACAGCCCCTCATTTCCGACCATATTCCCGAAGCCCCACCACCGCTCCAGATACCAGGAACCCATGGCGAAGGCCCAGTCCAATAACGTATACCCGTCATCATCTTTGAAGTGCCGCTCACCATAATGTTTCCTGCCCATCTCCAGTATTTCAGAAGCAGACCGTTCAGGATCTCGCGGCCTGTTGAACATGGTGTTTCGCTGATCGAAACGCCCCACCTCCCCGGAGCCCATTTTTCGAACGCCGCTCATCTCTATTCTTCCCAATGGGTTTTGGCACAATTGATATTGCTATAGATCATAAGATGTTATGCGTAACCGTCCAATAGATTTGGGCTTTTTCAAATCGCAAGACTTCCTTCGTTTGCCAGCCGTTGGCTCCCAGCTTCTGGCTGTTATCAGTCGTCCACCAGCATCAACGCATCCGGATCACACCATTTGACGCACTGGGGATCCGGCGGGTCTCCGCAGAAATCACATTTGAGCGGAATGCCGGTATCCGGCTCTTTGAAAGCCGACTTGACCGGACAGGATGCCCGGCACACCACACAACCGTCCACCTCCTGGCCGTTAATCACCATATTTTCCTTGGAATTGCAGGCCGCTTCCGTATAGGGTCCCGCGATCACCGGAAGACACACATCCTCTCCCACAAACACGCGAATACGGGACCGCTGCGGGTTGACCGTTCCCGTATGTTGGAGCGAGCAGGCCACCTGACACAGTTTACAACCGGTGCATCTGGCATAATCGATCTTGATTCTCATGGGTCGTTCAGCCTCCCTTTTTAGGAAAGTCCCAGTTCCGTCAATTTTTGGGCCTTGGGAATTCCTTCTTCATCCCAACCCCTGAGCGCATAATATTCGGGCAGCATACGGTCCATGGGAACCACCTGATCCTTTACCCGGGGCTCATGGGTCATTCTTCTGGGGAGGGCGTCATCCTTGGCGGTGAGTCCCGCTTTTAGATTAAACAGTCTCTCCATGTTCCATATTTTTTCCCCGATCAGCATTAGTTCCTCATCACTGTAATCCAATCCGGTGGTGACATTGAGCCAGACCTGCAGTTTCTCAGCCCACAGGGGGCCATGGTAGATGATCCAGCACAGAATGGCCGAGTCCACCAGGGCCACATAGTCCTGATCATGCTTGGTCCATTTGACATGTTCCTCGGGTTCGCGCCTGCCGTCATAAAAGGGAAGGGTGGCCTTGGTATGGCTGCCACCCACGTTGTTGGTGGCGTACTGAAGACCTATGATAGGCACTCCCTGAGGGTGCCAGGCGGGCATGCCCATCCCTTTGACACCCATGAACAGCTCGGGATGCCCGTATTTTTCGGCGACAAATTTTCCCCCTTCGGCCAGCACATCGCCGAAATCCTGTCGAACGGCCGTCTTTTTGAGCAGTTCCATCATGGCTCGGGTGTTACCGAAACCCATGGCGCACCCCAGATCTTCTTCCGAAAGATACCCCGATTCAAACAACTCCATGGCGCAGGAGATGGTGGCACCCGCGGTAATGGTGTCCAGTCCCAATTCATTGCACAGATAATTGGCCCGGCAGATGTCGTCCAGGTCGCTGAAGCCGCAGTTGGAACCTAAGAGTGCCATACTTTCATGCTCGGGGCCTTTGGTGCTTCGAGGGTAATCCGGGTCTTTGATGCGGCTTCGCTTGCTGCAGGCAAAGGGACACCCGAAGCAGGCCTCGTCGCGAATACGAATATGGTCCCTCACATGATTGGGGTCTTCATACCATTCAAAGCCTTTGGAATATCCTTCCTGAAAATTGCGGGTGGCCTGCGTACCGCTTTTGTTGGCACGGCCGGGCAGTGCCCACGTGCCGTACATGCGGCGGTTGTACAAAACGCGGTTGACCCGGCCCTCTTCCAGAAAATCCATGACCGCCTGTTGGTAGCCCAGAACGTCCGCCACATCCACCTGCCCCGTGCCGCTCACCGCGATGGCCTTTAGGTTCTTGCTTCCCATGACCGCCCCCAGCCCGGACCGCCCCGCGGCCCGCCCGCCATCCGCCATGATGCAGGCAAATCGCACCCGATTTTCACCGGCAGGGCCGATACAGACCACACTGAGATCCCTTAACTGCCATTCATCCAGTTGGTCGGTCTCACCCATTTCTTTCCGAAGCGCTTCCTCCGTATCCGTTGACCACTTGCCCCACAGATGCTCAGCGTTTCGAAGTTCCACCCGGTCGTCCCGAATGTAGAGGTACACGGGTGAGGGTGACCGGCCTTCAAGGATGAGGAAATCATAGCCCGCGTATTTTAAATTGGGGCCGAAATAACCGCCGCAGCAGGGGTTGGCGATACAGTTGCTCAGAGGAGATTTGCTCACCACCACAAAGCGTCCGCCGGCGGGAACACCCGTACCGGTGAGGGGTCCTGTTGCAAAAATGAGCTTGTTCTGAGGCGACAGCGGGTCGATACGGGGATCCACCTCATCCATCAGCATCTTCAATCCCGCGCCCCTCCCGCCGATAAAGTTACGGCAGAGATCCGGCGAGAGATCTTCCACGGAACGGTTCCCCGTACTGAGATCAATCCTCAGAATTTTGCCTATCCATCCAAACATGAAAGCTCCTTTCCAGGCTGTTACCTTTTCGCCAAACGCTAACCAATGAGGGCCGACAGCAATGAAAAAACCTGTTCTTCATTGTTGCCCATCACATCCAGCGCGCCACTGCGACACGATGCCGCACACAGACCGCATCCTTTGCAAAGGGCGCTGTTCACCATTGCCACGCCACGACCGGCCGCCACTTCCACCGCATGAAAGGGACAGACTTCCGCACAGACGGAACAGCCCGTGCATCGCGCTTCATTCACCCGGGCGATGGCCCCTTCCCCCCGCATCTCTTCCCGTGAGAGGACCGTCATGGCCCGGGATGCCGCGGCATACCCCTGTGCGACACTCTCGGAGATGTGCTTGGGGTTGTGGGCCAGGCCACACATGAAAATACCGTCGGTGGGAAAATCCACCGGTCGAAGTTTCATGTGCGCCTCCATGAAAAATCCGTCCGCGTTCAGGGGAACCTTGAGCGCCTGGCTCAGCAAATGATTCTTCTCAGACGGGATGGTGGCCGCCGCAAGGGAAAGAAGATCCGCCTCAAGCTTCAATTTCTTTCCCAGTGTGGGTTCGGTCACCACCACCTGAAGCTCCTCGCCTCTCGCCTGAACGTCCGGTTTGTCGTTTTCATGGTACCGGATGAACGCAACCCCAAGGTCCGCTGCATCCCGATAGGCGTTTTCCATGAGGCCATAGGTGCGCATATCCCGGTACAGCACATAAATTTTCATCTCAGGGTTTATGGCTTTGAGCTTCACTGCGTTTTTGACCGCCTGCCCGCAGCAGACTCTGCTACAGTAGGGCCTTTCCGAATCCCTGGACCCCACACATTGAATCATCACCAGGGACCGGCATTTTTTGATCCGTTTTGTTTCCTCAAAGATTTCCGTTTCCAGTTGCAAATGGGTCAGCACCCGGTCATCACTGCCATAGAGATATTCCGCCGGCTCAAATTCCCTTGCGCCCGTTGCGACCACCGTCACGCCGTGTGGAATGTCAACGCTCATGGGCTGCTTTGCCGTTTTAAGGGTGGAAAGAAAATTTCCCACATACCCTGAAAATTTTTCGACTTGCCCTCCCATATGAACCTGAATGAGCAGATGATGGTAAATCCGTTCAATGAGCCGCTTCAGATACGCCTGAACGTCTTCCCCTTCCACCGTATACCGAAGTCTCCGGGCCATCCCGCCCAGGCAAAGGCTTTTTTCCACCAGGTGAACCTTGATCCCCTGATTTGCCAGAGAGAGCGCGCAAACCATTCCGGATATGCCGCCGCCGATTACCAGGGCCGAGCGCAGAATGGCGTACGGTTTCCGGGCCAGGGGCGTGAGGATGCCCGCCTTGACGGTGGCCATGCGAACCAGATCCATGGCTTTTCGGGTGGCGGCCGCTTTATCTCCCGTGTGAACCCAGGCGCAGTGTTCCCGAATGTTGGTCATTTCAAAGAGAAACGGGTTCAATCCCGCCTGCCTGAGGGCATCCTGGAAAACCGGTTCATGGGTTCTGGGGGTGCAGGCAGCCACCACCACCCGGTTGAGATCCTTTTCTTTGATGGTCTGAACCATTCGCTTGATGGAATCAATGGAACAGCTGAAGGTGTCTTCCCGCGCATGGACCACGCCGCCAAGGCTTTTCGCATAGGAGACCACCTTCGCCACATCCACACCCTTGATGATGTTGGTACCGCAGTGACACACGAAAACCCCCACCCGTGGGGACTCTCCTTGAACGTCCCGCTCCTCCGGGTACGATTTTTCAGAAATCAGGGAGCCCCGTGACCGGGCCAGACGCTCGGTGGCCATGGCCGCCGCACCCCCGGCCATGGCAACGGAATCGGGAATATCCATGGGCCCGCAAAAAACGCCGCAGGCATAAATGCCGGGACGGTTGGTTTTCATGGGGTAAAAAGCCGAAGTGCGGCAAAATCCTTCTTCATTGAGGGAGATGCCCAGCCGGTCCGCCAGGGCGAGGTTCCCAGTGGATGAAGAAAGACCTAACGACAGGACCACCAGGTCAAAGGCTTCCTCTTTTACCGCCGTGCCATCCAGACGGTACCGGAGGGTCACCGCACGGGTTTCAGGGTCCTCGCCCACAACGGAGGGTTTGGCCCATTGGAACCGAACCCCATCCAGAGCCCTGGCCCGTTCATAATACCGCTCAAAGCCCTTGCCGAAAGCCCGCACATCATTATGCAGAATCACGGCCTCCAGGGGAGGAACATGTTCCTTGGAGAGAATTACCTGTTTCATGGCATACATGCAGCATACCGATGAACAATAGGGATTTCCCGCGGCCACGTCCCGGGAACCCACACACTGAATCCAGGCGATCTTATGGGGGGTTGCACCGTCTGAGGGGCGGCGCAGCACGCCGCCGTTGGGCCCGGAAGCGCTCAGAAGGCGCTCGTACTCCAGGCTGGTAACCACATTTCTGAAACGGCCGTATCCGTATTGGCTCTGCTTTCCCGGATCAAAAACCTCATAGCCCGGTGCCAGAATGACGCTTCCCACCTGAATGTCAAGGGTTTTGGGCTGCTGGTGAAAATCGATGGCACGCACATTACAGGTGGGAACACAGATCTGACACTCGGTCCGCTGCAGAAACAGGCACTGGCTAGGATCCACCACACTGATGGCCGGCACCGCCTGCGCAAAGGGGAGATGGATGCACTTGGTCGTTGCAAGTCCCGCGTTATAGTCGTCCCGGATGCCCACGGGACAATATTCGGCGCAGACGCCGCAGCCGGTACACTTGTCCGCATCCACATAACGGGGTTGCTGAACCAGATTTACGGTAAAATTGCCGGCCTCTCCGTAGACCCCTTCCACATGGGCGTCGGTCATGATGTCGATGTTGGGATTGGTGGCGCACTCCAGAAACTTGGGAGACAGAATGCACATGGAACAGTCATTGGTGGGAAAGGTTTTGTCCAGTTGACTCATCTTTCCCCCAATGGAGGCTGCTTTGTCCACCAGGTAAACCTTGAAACCGGAATTGGCCGCATCCAGGGCCGCCTGTATGCCGCTGACGCCCGCGCCAACGACCATCACCGCACCGACCGGTTTTCCCACAGCATCGAAATTTCCGGTTTCCTGTTGCTTTTCGGACATCAAAGTCTCCGTAAATGCCTACAGTGCCATTTCCACAAGTTCCGACACATCCATGATTTTCAGCTCACCATCCAATTCGGCAGTGGCGACACTATCCTTAAAATTGAGGATGCAGTAGGGGCAGGCAGTGGCCAGAACTTCGGCCCCCTGTTGGACGGCCTGTGCCACCAGAATATCGGAAAACCGTTCTCCCTTAAGGGTTTCCATCCAGATCCGTCCCCCGCCCCCGCCGCAGCAGAGAGAGTTCTCCCTGGCGTTCAACTCGTCTGCCAGTTCAAGACCGGGAATGCTTTGAAGCACATTTCGCGGTTCATCATAAACGCCGTTGTGCCGACCCAGATAACAGGGATCGTGGTAGACCACCTTCTTGTTAACCTCTTGGGTAAATTCAATTTTTCCCCGGGAGATAAGGCGGTCGAGCACCTGAGTGACATGATTGACCTCAAAGATGCCCCCCATCTCCGGATAATCATTTTTGAAAGTGGTGTAGCAGTGGGGGGAGGTGGCGATAATCTCTTTGACCTTTGCTTTTTGAAATGCATCGATATTGCTTTTGGCCAGGGACGCAAACACTTCGCCATTGCCCGCTTTCTTAACACTTTCACCGCAGCAGCTTTCAAGGTTACCCAAGATTCCGAACCGGATGCCTCCCTTTTTTAGAATACGACCCGTGGCGCGGGCCACATTCCCGAGACGTGTATCGTAGGCAGGCGTGCAGCAGGAGAAATAGAGGGCCTCATTCCCGCCTTTAATCTCTCTGATATCCGTGTCTTTGGTCCAGTCCGAACGATTCCGCCGTTTTCCGCCCCAGGGATTCCCCTCACCGGTCAGGCTGCCCATGGCGCTCCTGAGACTGGCCGGGGCCATTCGGTATTCAAAATCGAGCAGGATTTTGCGAACCGACCCCAGGACATCCGTAATGGCAACACCCCTGGGGCAACGGCTGACGCACTGGTTGCAGGTGGTACACATCCACCACCACTCGTCTTCCAGATCCACCAACCCGTAGCGGGATTCACAGATCATGCGGTGGGGCATGAAAGTGCGAACCGTATTCCAGGGACAGCTGGACGTACAGAGACCGCACTGAAAGCAGAGCTTAAAGGCATCTCCCCCGGCTTCCCTGATCATGTCAATGGCTTCTTCCAAAGGCTCGACGATTTCCAAACCGGACTCCCCTTATGACAACATTCCTTTCCACATTCCGTCAGACGGCACCTCTTATGAAACTTCGCCTGTATTAACTTCTGTGGGAGCAGCGTCCCGCCACGACATTCATCTCAGATCGCGGATGGAAGCCGCTCTCACAAGAAAGGAGTTTCATTTTCGTTTAAACCAATCAACGACCGACGGTCTTGCTTACAACTGAGAACTGTTACCTGACAGCTTCTAATGCATATACCGCCCGCCATCCACAACAAGGGTTTGTCCTGTCATGAAATCGCTTTCCGGTGATGCCAGAAACACGGCCGCGCCCGTAATATCTTCCGGCGTTCCCAGACGCTTGAGCGGGGTTTTGGTGGTATCGTATTTCTTCACGTCCGCCAGGGACCGGCTCGCTTCCGTATCGGTGAAACCAGGAGCAACGGCGTTAATACAGATGTTGTGGGGCCCCAGTTCAACGGCCAGTGAGCGGGTGAGCGCCAGTATGCCGCCCTTTGAGGCCACATAGTGCACAAAGCCATGGGAACCTGTGAAAGCCGTTTCGGAGCAGAGATTGACGATTTTTCCGTAGTTTCGCTGTTTCATGAAGGGAAACACGCCCCGCGTTGCCAGAAAGACGCCCTTGACATTCACAGCCATGACCCGATCCCATTCATCCAGGGAAATCTCATCAAAGGGTTTTCGCACCAACCCGTCATAGATGGCTGCATTGTTGATCAGAATATTGATCTTGCCGTAGGCATCGGCAGTTTTTTCCGCCATGGCCTGACAGTCCTTCTCGCTGGTGACATCCCCTTCAAAGAAATCCGCCTCACCGCCCGCTTCCCTGATGAGCCTGACGGTCTTTTTCATGTCCTTCAGGTCTTTTTCCCCGAGAACGATGTTCATCACCATGATCCGTGCACCCTCACGGGCCAGATGCAGCGAAAACGCCCTTCCCAGGCCTCTGGCACCGCCGGTCACGATGGCAACGCTGTCTTTTAAACGCATGTGAAACTCCTTAAGCTGTTAGCTTTTAGCGATTGGCTTTTGGCTAACGGCTAAACGCTAACAGCTAATCGCTAAAATCAATACTCCGGCTTTCTCAAACCGTAGTCTTCCGCAATGATCTGGTAACAGTTGTAACTGGATCCCCGTCCGATGGCGGGACCGCCTGCCACGCCCGAGGAACACATATAGAGGCCGTCCACATGGGTTTTGAGGCCGCCGGGCAGCCCTCTGAAGCGGCCGCTCTGACTTCCGCCGCAGTTGCCTTCGGACCAGCCCCCTTCCCGCATGTCCAGGTGTGTGTCCTGAATGTCGATGGGGGTAGCGACACGCTCAGCAATGAGGTTGTCTTTGGTCATGTTGGGGGCATATTGCTGCCACTGTTCCATCATGTCGTCCACGAACTCGTCATGGAGTTGCCGCCATTCCTTGCGGGAAAACAGACGCGCGGGAGCCGTGAATTCTTCCACGTGGATACTGTGTTTTCCTTCGGGAGCGCGGGTAAGATCCCAGATACTGTCCGGCGCTGTCAGGAGGTGGAACTTGGAAGGCATTCCCAGCAGGAAAATTTCGTGCATGTATTTGTCTTCCGTATACCCCAGGTCTTTGGGCAGGTAGTAGGTTCTGGGCGTCGCATTGATATCGGGGTTGTCCTTGGCAGCCGTATAATCCGGCAGTTCATGGACGCCAATGGGACCCCAGAAAAGCTGCGCGCGATCAAAGAAATAGGTATCCACTTTGCGCTTCATGGCCGTTGACAGTTTGTCTTCGCCGATCATGCGGAGAAACAGCTGCGGCGTGGCGTTATCGGAAACCACCATCTGCTTGGCTTCAATTTCAGTGCCGTCCAGCAGTTTAATTCCTTTGGCTTTGTTGTTGTCAATGATCAGTTTGTCCACTTCCGAGTTGATGTGATATTCAACCCCCATCTTTTTCCCGGCGGAAACTAGGGAGTCCGTGATGGACTGGGTGCCGCCCTTGGCAATGGCGGCGGTTTCCCATCCCAGCACCAGGTGAAGGGTGGCGAAAGCGAACATGATTCCCGGTACATCATCGGGGTAGATACCGCAGGAAGTAAGAAAGCCCCTCATGGTCAGGATTCTCAGTTCAGGGCTTTCAAAGACAAAGTGGGCCCATTCCTTGGCGGTCATGAAATGCATTGAGGGGTCAAACCCGGTCTTGGGATCCAGGGCCAGTTTTTCCAGGGCATCCGGCACACCGTAAGGTGTGGGCACAGAGTATCGATAGTCATGAAACGCCGGTCTGATGTAATCGTTGTATTTTTCCGTCCAGTAAAGATAGGCTTCCGCGTCGGCCTTGGAGAACCTTGCAATCTGATCGTAGGTCTTTTGAACGTTCTCGTTGCTGTACTCCGTTTTTCCGGTCTTTGGGTCCACCACCTTGTAACCGGCATAGGCCACGTAAGATGTGCCATCATCAAAGACGGCCGCTTCATTGGTATCGGGGAACACATATTCCAGGCCTTCATCGCGAAGGTTGAACTCCTTGTAGGCCGGGTGACCATAGTAGCGCGTAAAGTGGGCACAGAAATTCCCTCGAAACCCGGGAGCCGGCGAGTCATCAAATGAAACGGCGCCGCCGCCCAGATGATCCAGCCGTTCAAAAACCCCCACCGAAAGCCCTGCTTTTGCCAAATAAGGGGCGATGGTTGTCCCATGATGTCCACCGCCGATCACTATTGCATCGTATGATTTGTCCGCCATTTTGTT
>JAJDOH010000301.1 GCA_022340265.1 Deltaproteobacteria bacterium
TGTCAGGTCCGGAATACATCAAATACGGAGGAGACACCACCTGTCTCGAGATCCGCACCCGGAATAATGAAATCATTATTGTGGATGCCGGCTCGGGAATCCGGCGTCTTGGAAACCGTCTTATTGAAGAGGGAAGGTATCACTACCACCTGATTTTCACGCACTCTCACCTGGATCATATTCTGGGGTTCCCTTTTTTCAAGCCCATCTACCATCCGAAGGCGGTCATTCACCTGATGGGGTGCCCCACAACACAGGGAAATATTCGGAAACTGCTCAGTAAAGCCATGAGCGCCCCGATGTTCCCCGTACAATTTGACGCCCTGCAGGCCAGCATCGATTATGACGTGGAATGCCGCTTTGATTTTGAGATCGATTCGGTAAAGATCGTTCCTATCAATCTCAATCATCCCAACGGCGGCATGGGCTATAAATTCATTGAAAACGGCAAAACCTTTGTGTTTCTCACGGACAACGAATTGGGCGGCAACCACCGGAATGGACGCACCTTTGAGGATTATGTCACGTTTACAAGAGACGCGGATCTGCTGATCCACGATTCGGAATACACAGAAGAAGAATACCGCATCACCCGAGGTTGGGGGCATTCCACTTACCCGGAGGCCCTGCGCCTGGCTCAGAAGGCCCGTGTAAAAAGATTCGGCCTTTTCCATCACAATCAGAACCGGAGCGACGCGGATCAAGAAATAATTGTGGAGGAGTGCCGGTCAATCAATAAGGACAAGCACATCCATATGGAATGTTTTGCTCTAACCCAGACCACCCAGCTGACACTTTAGGGCGAGCCTTTGATGGAATAGAAATAGCAGTGGCCGCAACAGGCTCGCCAGCTTCTCCCTGGACCATTCAAGCTTTCAAAGATTCTCACCGTCCATCCAAGGCCATCCTGACAGCTCTTGCCAGTTTGCGTTTGTCGAGAGGTTTCATCGCAAATCCCCTGATCCCCATCTGCTTGGCTTTTTCCTCATCAATTGTGTCACTGTGCCCGGTACAAAGCAGTATGGGAATATTTTCTCGCACCTTTATCAATTCGGCGGCCAATTGATCGCCGGACATTTTGGGCATGGACGTGTCGGTGATCACCAGGTCAAATCCATCAGGATTTGATCGAAAACCCTCAAGTGCCGCAACACTGTCGGTCATGCCTTCAACGCAGTAGCCCAGGCGTTCTAGCATCTGGCTGACCATTCTGACGATGGATGCATCATCATCAACCAAGAGTATCGTCTCGTTTCCCTTGGGCAATTCACCTTCTGTTGTCGATGCTGTCGGCGCATCTTCTTCAATCTTCGGAAACAGGATTTCTATGGTCGTTCCTTCGCCAACGGTGCTTCTTATGTCTATAGCGCCTTTGCATTTTTTCACCAGTCCATAGACAACAGCCAACCCCATGCCGGTGCCTTCACCGAATTCCTTTGTGGTGAAATACGGTTCAAAAACCTTTTCCAGAACTTCGGGTGTAATGCCCGTGCCGGAGTCTTTGACAGTCAATTTGAGAAAGTCACCAGGTTTCACATCCTCATAATGTGTTGCCTCCTTCTCGTTCAGGCGCACCTCGGATATGCCCACTTCAAGGACACCTCCCGTTCCTCTCATGGCATGTGACGCGTTGGTACAAAGATTGATGACAATTTGATGGATATCCGTGGGATCTCCAAGAATCATCTTCGGCTCAGAGGGTATGTTTGATTGGATATCAACCATTGTGGGTATGGAGGCACGCACCAATTTGAGGGACTCCTCCACAATCGTGTTGATCTTAACCGGCTTTAGACGCCTCATAGTCTTTCGAGCGAAGCTGAGAATCTGCCGTACCACCTCTCTCGCTCTGAGAGAGGCGGTACGGATTTCTTTCAAACACTCTCTTGCCGGGTTCCAGTCGGGTACGTCGTCCAATGCTAATTCGGCGTTCCCTAAAATGATACCGAGGACATTATTGAATTCATGGGCGATGCCCCCTGCCAAGTTTCCGATGGCTTCCATCTTATGCGTTTGGCGGAGTTGCTCTTCTACCTTCTTGCGCTCCGTAATGTCGGTGCAAAGACCCGTCATCAAGACAGTATCGCCCTGATCATTGGTTATTGGATAGCCGCGCTCCTGAATCCAGCAAATGTCTCCGTTTGAAAGCAGGATACGGTATTCACAGTCATATGCTTTTCCTTTAGCATGAAATCGGTCTATAATGTTGAGATATGGTTTTAAATCTTCAGGGTGTAGGGTTTCAAGAAACGAACGAGGGGACTCGTACAGCTGCTTCGTGCTTTTTCCCCAAATTCTTTCATAGGCCGGACTGACATACAGCATTTCCGTAACACCCGAGGTACTTATCCAAAAGACGTCTTCAATGGTCTCAGTGACCAGACGGAATTTTCGCTCACTTTCACGCAACGCCTTTTCCGTTCGGTGCAGCTCGGTGATGTCCTGATAGGTGCAGCGCATCCCCTTAATTTGTTTCTTGCCGTCGAGCAATAGACGGTCTTCAACCAGGACGGGAACGGTGCTTCCGTCCTTTCGACGGCAGGTCCGTATCAACCCTCGTCCCGGTGGCAACCGTCCCGCCAGCTTGGCCAGGATCTCTCCCTGAGCCTCCCCCTTTTCGACATAGAACTTCCAAACGAACTCTCCCGCCACTTCTTCCCGTTTGTATCCCAGCATATCCAGGTCCGTCTGGTTGACGCGTGTGATCCGCCCCGTCCGGTCGTATTCCACATATCCCAGCGGCGCATTGTCAAAAAGATCTCTGAATTCTTTCTCGCTCTTTTGTAGCGTCTTTTCAGCTATTAAGCGATCGGTTACATCTCGCGCGGTTCCCTGAACTGCGATAGGCCTGCCTTTATGATCATATATCAGCTTATTGTTATATTCCAGAATCGCCTCACCACCGGATTTAGTAATGACTTTCAGGTATCCATTATCCTCTCCATGTTGAGTGATACGCTTGAGGTATTGGTTAAATTCCGATTTATATTTGTCCGGAATAAAGGCTTGAATATTCAAACCGTTTAACTCTTCATTTCCCAAACCATATTGTTTTTTATATGATAGATTGGTTTCCAATAGATACCCCTCTAAATCATGGATACACAATAAATCTGATCCGTTTTCAAAAAGGTTTCTATATTTCTCTTCACTTTCTACGAGTTCTTTTTCCATCCGCTTACGCTCAGTGATATCTCTTACCACACTGACAATTCCAAGTTTTTCCCCTTTTTTTCCCTTCAACAGGGTCACCGTATGCTCTGTAGGAAAGGGCTCCCCGTTTTTCCTTTTTGCTCTAAATTCAAAATTCGCGGATTCGCCACGATCAAAAGCAGACTGAATAATTCTGCCAAACGCCATGAAGTGATCATGGTCCACGTGAAGCACATCGGTTGAATGATCCGTCAACTCCTCAAATGAATACCCGAACATCTTTATGGCGGCATCATTGATGTTTAAGAGTTTTCGGTCGAGCGTTACCACCAAGACAGCTTCTTCAAGTGAATTGAAGATATTACCCATCATACGTAGCGTCGATGCAGCTTTCTTCAGTGAAGTATTCTCTTCCTCAAGTTCGGTTATTTTGCTTTGCAGATCATTGTCAGACGTTGGCTTTTCGGACATCTCAAGAACCTCCGAAGTTGTGTTGCGCAAGAAGAATCTTAAATAGAGGGGGTGTCTTTTACATCCAAATGATAGAAACGGGCATCAAGTGGCTAAAATTCTTTCTAACAGGAAATACGAAAAGTTGCAATATTCTGAACCCAAGGCGAAAATCCGTCAGATATTGAGGTGATTACGACATGGTTTGAAGAGGACTAGTAAGGAGACAGGGATCGTATCAGCCATGAACAGCTCCGGGGTCACGCGTTTTCGAGCCTAACGAAGAAAACGCCTTGATCAACACCGGCCTTTTTTGAAATGGGCCCGCATTTGCTTTTCAGCATATAGATGATGGGTTTTCCAAGGTCTTCCCCGTAAAGGCATTCAAAATTGAAAGTGCCTTTTGCGATCACAAGATCACTTTCCTCAAAAGCCTCATCCAGAGAAGACCTGTTTTGGCCGGGGATAAAGAGGGTCTTGACGCTCAGCACACGGTCGCTCAGTTTATCCAAGCCAAAATAAACGGCATCCTGAAGGGTGGCATCTTCAAAAAAGGGCGCCTCCTTGAGGACCAGGGTCACCGCAGCCCCCATGGCTTTGAATTGTTCTATGAGCAAGGCATCAAAACCGATTTCTCCGGCATTGTCGAAAAGAAACAAGATATGTCGCTTGTCCCGGGCGGCTTCATACACATCCCCCGTCACCATTGGAAAGGGGCCTCTTTTCGCCATCAAATTTTCCGCATCTGAAAATTCAAGGGCCCCCGAGGGAGCTGCGATGGGCGAAACATTGCCCTTTGATGCCAGATAGCAGGCTCTTTCGAAGCATTCTTGCGGCGTTTTACCCTCTTGAACAAATCGCCTGGCCTCGGGCAACAATGCTTTCGCCGCATCATTGCTGGCCTTTTTGATCGCATCGTAAACGGCGCCGGCGGCCAGCACTCTGGAATGTACTGCGTCAAGGGTATGCTTGGCAATGAGTGCCACGTTTCGATCCACTCTGAATTCATCATACAGTACACCCAACAGGGTATTCATTAATTCGACCTTCTGGTTTTCACCCAAAAAAGATGCCGTCCTGCCAAAGGTCCATTCCAGAATACACGGGGCGCATTCCGCAAGGGGTTTCATTTCGGTGTTTCTCCTTCCTGATTATTGAATGATGACAAAAAATCGCAGGACAGTTGGTCTTTAAGAAGGACGAGACTGGGATGGCTGCTTTTTTTCAACAGCATTTCGGCCACTTTTTCGCAAATCACTCCCTGTTGGTCCAGATTTGAGATCCAGGTCATGGTCTTAACGGCAAAGGTCCTGTCCCCAAAAAATAACTTCCTGGGTTCATTCAATATCTTTCCCAGATTCCTGGCCGTTTTGGAAAAAAGCTTTCCCTCTCTTTCTGTGAGATGGTCTCTTAATTCATCCAGATCTTTCTCTGTATAGAGAACCCTTCCTTTCAGCATATGGGTCATCTTCCAGATATGCCGCACAACGCCCAACATGCCGCTCTTATCCAGCACATCGGCATCATGGACGATCCGAGCTTCCAAGGGCAAATCTTCCCCTCCCGTCTCATGGGCGCCGGCACATTGGGCAATCATTCGGCTTTCCGCTTCCGACAGGGCTTCAAATTTTCTCAAAAAGCCCATTGTGAATGCCTCTACCTTTGCCGGATCACTGTCATCCCCCTGTGCCAAAGACACATCATGGACCCAGGCCGTTGCAAGGATCAGGAACTCGTCTCCGCCTTCCCTTTCCCACAGGTACATGGCTATTCGATTGACCCGATAAAGGTGTCGGCTCCCGTGCGCCTTGCCTCCAAAAGCTTCTCGCCAAAGCTGCCGTACGGCCTGCTCACCTATCTTTTTCAGTAATTCCTTTTCTCTGCTATCCATAAATGTCGTCCCCGGTCTTCTCCATTGACCCTGAGTGTAATGCCCTCACTGACGCAATGTTCTCAATACCTGAAATATTGGAAAATAGCAAAAATTGAGAGCAATAAGGCAAGAAATATTTGCCGCAAAGATCTCATGATGATACTTTATGAAAAAAGCGTCCGTCGCAGTCCAAGAAAGCGGAAAAGAGGTATTTTAAAATGGGAATCAGGAAATTCAGGGAGCAAAGAATGAACCCGGGTGAAAGAACCAAAGCGCTCCTGCGGGGCCAGGCTATTGATCAAGTGGGCCTATACCTCTTTGCACGGGGATTTTGCGCCAGGAACATTGGTATGTCACTGGGGGAGTTTTACACAGATCCCGAGAAATGCCTGGAAGCCCAGATCTGGACCGCACAGATGTATGGGAATGATGAGAACCTGAAGTTCGGTTTTGCATCTTCCGTTGCATGGGACTTCGGCGGTGACATCAAGATGCCCTCTGCCGAGTTTGACCAGACACCCATGGTCGTCCGATATCCCGTGCAGTCTGAAGCGGACGGATGGAAACTTGAAATCCCGCAGGTGAAGGGGGCAGGCATGGTGCACCTGAACATGGCGTTTTGCCGGTTACAGGAAAAAAAAGGCCTCGTAAAGACGATCAGTATCGGCGCCCCTTTCATGAATGCGGCCAATGTGTGCGGTCTTGAGAACCTGTTAAAGTGGATGTACAAAAAGCCGGATCTGGCGCACCACCTTCTCCGGCTGGTGACAGACTATGGCATCCAGCTTGCACGGTATTGGGTGGAAACCTTCGGCCCTGAAAACATAGAATTTCGCACATCAACGCCCACATCATCCAATCAGGTCATTTCCCCAAAACATTTTGAAGCGTTTTCCCTGCCCTATTTGAAAGAGCTTCATGAGACCGTTCTGGAGATGGGTGTTCGGTACCTGTACACACACATCTGCGGGGAGCAAAACCTGAATCTGCCCTATTACAAACAAATCCCGTTTGGGGACCCCGGCATTGCCAGCTTTGGCCACGAAGTGGATCTGGCAAAGGCCATCGAGTTTTTGGGAGACAGGTGTATTATTGTGGGCAACGTAGAACCACGGATGATCCTGATGGGCTCTCCTGATGAAGTCTATGAAATATCCAAACAGTGCATTGAAAAGGGGAAAAAGGCCCAAAGGGGCTTTATGTTAGGCCCCGGTTGCGAACTGCCACCCACGGCGCCCGCATGCAATGTGTGGGCCATGAGAAAAGCCATCGATGACTTTGGGTAGGGCTTGGGCGACGACCCAATCATAATGGCCAAAAAGTCCTGATCAACGGTTGAATTCAGCGTCAATGGCGTTTCTTCACGTCGCAAAGCAAGGCTTTATATACGGGAAATCCCGAAATAGGATCGCGATTTTCAGGGTCGGTCAAATGGTTGGCGTTGGCTTCCCGCCACGGTGCGGCATGGATGGGGCTCCCGCCGCCCACATTCACTTCCACCTGCCCCGTCATCACATCGCCCGTCACTCTGGCCCAAAAGCCCACGCGACCCCTGGGCGATTCCACCCAGACCCTGTCTCCGTTTTCAATGCCTCTCTCCCTGGCATCCAACGGGTGAATCAAGACCTGGGGTTTGGGCTGCAGCTTTAATAACCCTGGGATATTCAGATGTTGTGATCGAAAGGTGGACTGGATTCTGGCCCCGCTATTGAACACCAGCGGGTATTTCTTATAAAGCGCGGGGCTGCCGAGAGGGCTTTCAGTGGGCTCCACGTATGCGGGCAGGCCGTCATAGCCGTATTTTTCCAGCATACTCGAAACCAGCTCTATTTTTTTTGAAGGCGTATTGAATCCCGTTTCCCCGCTTTTTCGCAAGAGGCCCTTTTCATATTTTCGGTACTCCTGTTTGCCCGCATCATATTTCACGCCTTCCGGGTGGGCTTTCAGTTCCGCCAAAGATACGGGACCGGATGCAAAGACAAATTCGAGGCGATCCGCTTCCGATGGCGGGAAGAGATCCCCATAACCCAGTCCTTCGGCCAATTCCACCAAAAATGTGTATCCGGATTTTGCTTCCTCTACGGGATCGATCACCCTCTGCCGCAACTGACAGTATCCCCCTGGATATTTCTGATACCCCAAGTTTTCGTAATTGGTCGTGGCGGGAAGCACGATATCCGCGTACATGGCATCAGCCGTCATGAACCGGTCGAACACCACCATGAAATCCAGCTTCTTAAAACATTTTTTCCACATCTCCGGATCGGGCAGGCTGGTTAAAAGTGACGCACCGAAGATTAACAGGGATTTGACGGGATAGGGTTCCCCTCGCAAAATCGCCCGCGGCGCTTCCATAAACTGTGCCGAATTGAGGATATCGCAAAAGAACGGGTATTTGTCCGCCCCAATGGGTTTCACGCCCGGAGGCGGGTCCAACTTGATGCGGGGGAACTTCACGGGACTGGGCGGCCTGAACATGAGTCCGCCCGGCACATCCATATTCCCCGTTATGGCCCAGAGGCACAACACAGCCCTGATGCTTTGAACACCGCTGTTGCTGTATTCAAGTCCCGTGTACATGAGCAGCGACGCACCGTTGGCTGCGGCAATGGACCGCCCCAACGCGACAATGGTTTCCCGCGGCACGCGCGTGATCTTTTCGACCTTTTCCGGGGGGAATTCTTGTGCGTAGTCCCGAAGGGCCTCAAAACCTGAGGTCCAGTCCCGCACAAACGCCTCGTCATGGCGATTTTCGTTCACGATAACATTGATCAAGCTAAGTGCCAATGCGCCGTCCGTTCCCGGACGGATGCCGATCCATTGGTCGGCTTTTTTGGCCATGTGGGATCGCATGGGGTCGATGACAACCAGTCTGGCACCTCGTTTTCTGGCGGCCAGGATCTTCTTCACTTTGTTGGGCGGTGAGTCCGTGGGCGGGTTCGCGCCCCATATCACCATCAGATCCGTGTTGGCAAAATCCGGGTACAGTGCATGCATGGAGCTTCCGAGAGTCGGTATGGCCGCAAGAAGGTTATAGGAAACGGAGCACAGGGAGGAAACGCCGGTGCCGTTGGGTGAGCCAAAAGGGTATAAAAATCCGGTAACGCCTTTACTGGTGGGGTCCGGAGCCCCGAAAACATCCACAAGGTTCGTGTCGAAACTGCCCCGGCCAAAGTAGCTCATGACGGCCTGGGCACCGTATTCATCCTTGGTTTTTCGGAATGCACGGACAATGCTTTCTATGGCGTCATCCCAGGTGATACGTTCAAACTTTCCGTCACCTTTTTCGCCCACACGGCGTAAAGGGTACTTCAAACGGTCCCTGGAATAGATGATTTCCTTTGAATGAAGCCCGCGAACACACACCACACCCATGGGATGGTCTTTGATGGGCAAAATTTTCTCAACTTTACCGTCCCGAAGGACCACATTTACACCACATCCGCCGGGGCAAATGCCGCATATGCCAACCACGGTTTCCTTTGCCATGTTGATCCCTATTAATGTTTGTCAGAGAAGAAGCTTTTACATGCTGGTTTGAAGAGGATCAACCCTCTGCCCATCACAATCTTTTGTAGTTGAACATGACGGCAAGGAGCCTCGCTTTCTTTTTTCCCAAACTGCGGCCGTAATGTGGCACCCCCGAATCGAAGTACACGGAATCCCCCTGTTCCATCATGTAGCTTTTGCCGTCATAGAAGAACTCATGGCTGCCTTCCAGCACATAGAGCAATTCTTCCCCTTCATGCTGGAAAACCCCCGCCTCCTCGAAAGCGGGTTCAATGATATAGGGGGACATGTTTTTCCCGGGTTTGTTTGAAGCAAGCGCTTCATATCCGTATCCGTAGAAAGCGCCTGCCGTCTCAACGATCTCGCCTCTTCCGCGTTTGGTGAAAGTAATTCGGGTATCGATATCTTCTTCCAGGATTACCTTGAAAAGAAAATGAACATCGACGCCGAGAGCATTCGCGATTCTGTTTAGGGTGGAATAAGGCGGCGCTTTTCTGGACCGTTCGATTTTGGAGAGATAACTTCTGGTCAGGCCTGTACGATCGGCAATTTCCTGGAGCGTCATCTTTTTCTTTTCACGAAGGGTTCTGATATTCTTTGCAATCCGTTCCTCCAGCATCGGCTTCTCCTTACGTCTGGATTACCCCTCCTGAATGGTCAGAGTTTCCCGGTAAGCGTCTCTCAGTGCCTTTGCCAAGAAGTCCGGGCCGCCATTCGACGCACTCTTCAGCGCATCTTGAACCTTGCAGAGTCGTCCAATGGTTTGCAACATGGGTTCAAGGCTTTTCAGGTATGAAGACGCAGCCTGTGTTTCGTCGTTAAAATGTTTGATAATGGCATCCGATGCCTGGATGCCGCTCTTGAGGGCGGACCCGATCCCTTCGAAGGTGATGGGCAGAATAAGCCCTGCTGCATCACCGATCAGCAGAACGTTCCTTTCGGCTGGCTTGAATACACCCGACAGCAGGTCATCGTGCAACAGGGAGATGGTGCATCCGTCTTTCCAGATCGGTTTTGTATCAGGGTCAAAACCGTAGGGTGAAAGGGTTTCGCCGATTTCGCCTCGGAGTTCACTGAGTCCCGAGCCCTCGATCAGAAATACATCGTCTTTGTGATTCACGTTAAACCGGGGGCGGGGAAGGCTTTTCGGGAAGAACCAGTGGAAGATGTCTTTTGGAAGATTCAATGCTCCCCCATAGCATTCCCGGATGGGGCCTGAGAATCGAACCTTCAGTTCCGGGAAGATGGATCTGCGAACCACGGATGCGGCGCCGTCGGCGCCTACGACGAACCGTGCATGCACTTCCTCGGTTTCTTTCGCCTTTCTGAGGAAAACCCGGCACTTGCCATTTTCCGGTTTCATATCCGCAACGCGCACGCCATCCTTCAAATCAACACCGCTTTTGACGGCCTTTTGAACCATCCAGAAATCCAGGTCCTTTCGCCATGAAAGGGCAGTGGGCCATTTCAGCGTCTGAGCTTCCGCATCACCCACATAAAAACGATGCCCCGCCAGCAATGGCGGATTTGTGAGCACGGATTCGGGGATTTCACCGAACTCTTCTTCGATGATCCGCAAGGCCCAACGCCCCATGATCATGCCTGAGCAGACCTTGTCCCGGGGCAGTTGTTTCTTCTCGACCAGCAGGGTTTTCAAACCGTGATCCGCACAGCGTTTGGCGGCGGCGGCCCCTCCGGGTCCCGCCCCCACCACGATGACTTCGAAAACTTGGGAATTTTTCATTTTCATATCTCCATGGTTAATCAGGGATATTCGATTTTGACGGGGTCTGCCGCCAGCATCTCCTCCACTTCCTTCTGTTTCAGGGAATAACGTAGCAGAAATTCCTCATCGGATGTGCTCTAGGTCGAAATTATGATTTCTCCTTCTTCAGTGATTCATGAAACTCCTTGAAAAACGCATCTTTTTCTTTCCAGTCGGACCCGAAGCGTTTGTCAAAAAAAACATCGGTTCGGTCCATGGACTTCATCCACCAGAAACGCTTTCCGCCTCCGCTCACCACTTCCTCCAGCAATTCTTTAAGTTCAGTAATGTACTCTTTTGGAAGGAAGGCAGCGGCCCCCATCTCGATGGATTTCTTCAATGACTCGGGGGTTGCCGCATGGGCCGTCAGCATCAGGGCGGGAAAATCTTTCGAAACGGCATATCTCAACAGCTCAAACCCGTTGACGCCCTGGATATCCAAAATCACGGCGTCATAGGATTGCGTTGACATAAACTCTATGGCGGCGTCAAAATCCCCGGCCTGGTGGACCATACACATGTCCAGAATTTCCTGGAGCGTTTCCAATACGTCTGGTTCATCATCGACAACCAGAATCCGTTTCCCCTTCAGTGGGCTTTCTGAATTCATCATATTTTTGGCTCCTTTTTATCCTTTATTCCGATTCGGAACACATTATTTTAACGGTATTTCCTGGCAAGCAGATCCATGATTTTGTCGGTGGTCGAGACGGGTTTTTTGGCTTGAACCTTTGCAGGCCGCGTCTGAAGCCAAAAAATATTTTGTGGAAACGGGAGGTCTCCATCAACGGCCCATTCCATATCCTGCGCGCAGCCCAGTTGTTTCTCCACGGACTTGCCGGTTTTGACAATTTCAATAACTTCCTCATCGCTGAGGGAGGGCATCCGTTGCATTTTTTCGGGGACATCCACCCACTCGGCCCCTTTCTCCATATTGACAACGCACTTGGTTTTCTGTCCTACGGCCCTGGAAATAATCTCCAGACTTTCCTTGTCCACCACAAACCCATCTACACTTCCGGATCCGCTGACCACACCTTCCCCTAAGCCCCAGTTGGCCTCGAGGATGATTTTGCTGTCATCTCCCGTTATGGGGTCCACGGTGAAACTGACGCCGGAGGATCTCGAATTCACCATTTTGGGAACAGCAACACCCAGTTCATCGCCGATTACCGGGATGTCCTTGTTAACGCGAAAAGCGACCGCTCTGGCTGTATAGGCACTGGCCCATACCTTCTTTACTTTCTGCAACAGATCGTCATCACCTATGACATTGAGATAGGTTTCGAACATACCGGGGCGGCTTTCCGTTCCGGCGGATCTGACGGAGACCGCCGCATCTTTCATATCCAGTTTTTCACAGAGCCGGTGGTAATACTCAAGAATCTGGGGCCCCACTTCCTTAGGCATTTCTCTATCTTCGATCATGGATTTTAGCTTTTCGCTGACTTCATCAAAGAGTTCGATCCCCGACCCTTTCAGTTCCCCCAGGCTTTCCACATATTGGCGCATCTCCTTTGAACTTCCGGTTTCGTCAAGGAATTTTCGATACATGTCAATGGTGATGGCAAATCCCGGCGGGACCGGCATGCCAAGCTGAATCATCTGTCCCAGGTTCGCACATTTCTTTCCAACGATATCATTGTGCTTTTCCTCCAGCTCTTCAAACCAAAAAATCAGTTTTTCAGACATCTTTCCCCTCCCTTAAGTTTTCAATAAATCCGGGTTATCCTGCAACTTGATCTTTAACAACACGCCGTGTTCAAAATCCGCCCTATTCCAGTGGAACTTATCAACCGGAAGGGGATAGCGGCTATTGGCGATCAATTTTCGAAAGCGACCTTCCCACAATTTTTTGCCGCCGGACCAGGCCTCTATCGTCCCGTTCTTGAGTGTCGAGTCCACTTGAACGGCAGGCCGGGGAAACAGCTTGGAAAGGGGCCGCCTGCCGAGTTTCCCTGAAACAATTTTTTGTGGGACCACGTAGCGAATGGGTGGTTCAACCTTCATGGAGATTCCGGCTTCCGTTCCGGCATCCATTGAAGTAGACCTTTTAATGATGCTGCGAGCCGCCAATTTTCCTTCGAGGGCGCATAAATCATGCATGTCCGCTCCGCGCAACAAATTCCCCGCTGCATAGATATTCGGCACGGACGTCATGAAGTCCATGTCCACAGCCGGACCATCGGTAGCCTCATCCCGTTTGATGGGCGTATTTTCAATTAAGCTGGACTCCGGTCGAAATTTTCCCGTTAGGATGACCGTGTCGCAATCCACTCGAAAATGCGCCCCTGTCTTCTCCTTGAACAGCTCAATCCCCTCCACCCTCTCATCGCCCAGGATTTCCTTAACCGACGTGTCCTTGTAGATGGGAAAGCCGTAAAATCGACGCAACACCTCCGCGGGGAAGGCGTGGGTTTGAAGTTCCGGCTGTCCCTCCACCATTCCGACAATGGATACCCCTGCACGTCTGAGGGTCAAAACGCTGGAAAGGGCCACATGCTCGCTTCCGATAATCACAGCGCGTTTCCCCGGGCACAAAAACCGGACATTGGCCAGTTCCTGGAGGGTCCCCGTGGTAAAGACCCCCGCGGGCCGCGAGCCGGGAATGCCTCTTGCGTGGCGGGAGCGCTCAAAACACCCGGTGGCCAAAAGGATGAACCGGCTTTGATAGGGTGTTAAACCTCGGGAAGACAAGACATGGAGGTCATGAATCTTCCCCGCCCCCCCTGGAACAATATCCAGAACCGTGGCTCCCGTGTGGATCTGGGTGGGCGTTTTTTGAATCAGCGCGCACAATTTTCGCGCATAGGCGGGTCCGGTGGAGATGCGCTTACGATCACGCATCCCAAAGAAAAAATGACAGAACCGTGGCATCCCCCCCAATCGCTCATCCCTTTCGAAAAGGGCGATTTTTAACGACGGCCACCGGGATAATTCGAGCCCTGCCGAGATGCCGGCCGGGCCGCCCCCTACGATCGCCACATCCAGGGTAACTGGTTCTTTTAGAGCAATGGGATTCATCATTTCTTTTGGTTTTTAGTGGATGTAATTTGAACCGCACCCCTTCTTGGTGATGTCTTCAACGCCCAGATTCCGTTCTCTTGCCAAAAGGGCGGTCACTTCCGGACCGCAGTAATTGGTTTGGCACCTTCCCATACCGGCGCGCGTCCTGAATTTGACGCCGTCCAGAGTGGTCGCCCCTCTCTTGATGGCTTCAATGATCTCCCCCTCACTTACCTTTTCGCAGCGACAAACCACTCGGCCATAACGCGCATCTTCCCTGACGAGTGCCTCTATCTGCGCAGGCGTTGACTTTATCAGCGAACCGATGCTTGTCCGATATGGGTTGAAATTCGTCTTTTCAGTCATACCCAACCCATTATTTTGGAGTATTTCAACCACGCGCCTGCCGACCGCGGGAGAACAGGTGATGCCCGGTGGAGGCAGGGCGGCATGAACGAAAGCGGGATATTTTCGTGAGGCTTCCACAATGAAATCACCCCGATCGTTGCGAGCCGTCAGCCCCGCGTAGGAAGCGACCACATGACGCTCAAAATCAACGTCGGGGATTAGGGTTTCGGCGCTTTTTAGGGTGGCATCAAAAACCCTTTTTGAAACGGCGCGGTCTTCAATCCCTTTTGCCGGTTCGGAAAATGAGGTGTAAATCAGAAGTTTTCCATGAAAGGTGGGAGTCGCCAATTTGTAGCGGAGAAATGTCTTCGGGTCATTTGGCGCGGTCACAATATGTTGAACGATGTCTCCCAACAGGGTATCCAGGATCAAACAAGTGGCCTTGGTATCATAGGTAATATGGAAATCTTCGGCCCCTGCCATTCGGGCTACTTTTTCCGCGAAAAGCCCCGCCGCGTTCACGATATAATTCGCCCGGATTTCACCGCAGCTGGTCTCAACGATGAACTTGTTTTTTTCAAATACGATCCCAATTACCCGGGTATCCATCAGCATACGGACGCCATTTTCCCGTGCATTTTCAAAAAAGGCGGATACCAGATCAAAGGGGTTGAAGACGCCTGCGGTGGGCATGTACAGCGCAGCAACGGCGGCCGGGTTTATATTCGGTTCCAAACGCCTGATCTCGCCTTTGCCGATAATCTCAAGTCCTCCAACCTTTATGGATTCCGCCTGCTTTTTCATGATGTTGAGGGATGCCACTTCCTCTTTGGAAAAGGCCAAAACCAACTCGCCCGTCTTTTTATACTCGATGTGGAGATCTTCTATCAGCTGCGCCATCAGTTGATTGCTCTCGGCAATCATTTGCTGGGCTATGGTCCCGGGCGCCCATCTGGCGCCCGGATGCCGGACGGCATGGCTTGCCTTGCTCTGCCCCCAACCCACGTCCGCTTCCTTTTCCACGAGGGTCACGGACACATCATACTTGGAAAGCGCCCGGGCAACACTTAAGCCCGTAATGCCACCGCCGATAATCAGGACATCCGTTGTTTTCGCCACAAAAATCACCTTCCAAACCTAGGTCATTTTCGTGCACATCTTTCGGGAGACATTCTCGGCAAAATTGCCGAAAATCTCCTTCACCGGATCCGCCTCTTTTCGGGCCATGCTGTTTTTCAATTGGGAGGCGTCTTCAAAGAGCATTGTTTTGATGAATCCGGTTTCGCTCTCTGCCGCCTTCCAAATATCGTAGGCAATGCATCCGATGGATTCCCAAAGCGGTTTGATCTTCTCTTGGGTGATTTTGACATACTCGGTCTGTTTTTCCACCGGAATGTCATACGTAAATATCATTGTTACCATTTCCCACCTCTTCCTTTCGTCTAGCGGAATTTGCACATCCGGCCAGTGGGATCGTCAAGAATGCCCCGTCATTTATTGAAATGAATGACGGGACATCCTCGAAAAACCCATGTTGCCTCACTCCTGAAACAATCTCTACTTATCGAGAATGAAGACAGCCCCCTGACCGGCATCTATTCGAATGCGTTGTCCTGATTTTATTTTTGCTGTGCCTTCAAAGGTATTGATGATGGTGGGGACACCGTATTCCCTTCCTATGATCGCAGTGTGGGACAGGGTGCCGCCTCTGTCCGCCACCACGCCGGCAATGATCCCGAAGACAGGGGTCCAAGCGGGATTTGTTCCGGGACAAACCAGAATGTCGCCCGGCTGCACCTGTTTCAAATCCGTATAGGTCATCACAACCCGCGCTGTTCCTTCGACCTCTCCTGAACATCCGCAGATGCCGAACATATCCGCACCCAGTTCCGGTTTCGGTTGTGGCAGATCTCCCACGACGATTTTAATGGCAATAGGATCACCCGAGGGAAGTAAGTCTTGCATCGCCGCTTCCTCAAAACTGGCCCGATCCGTGATCAGGGGGGGGTTCGGCCGGGTCTTCCATTCTTCCCAATCGGCACGCCGTCTTTCGGTTATCCACCGGAGATCATGGGCTTCCGGAACCATCATGACCCTGTCGATCTCATCCGGGTTCAACATAAAGATATCATCCGATTTGTCGATGGTACCGCTTTCAACCAGGCGTTTCCCCATGGCCAAATAGCCGCGCCGAAGCAGGGCCTGGGACATCAGTTCACAATACAGATCGTGTTCCTCACTGTAGGAACTCGCCTTTCCGGCAAGTCCGATGAGTCCTTCAAAAAATTCCTTTTCTTCAGGTTCCACCCTAGAAAGAAACGCACTAATGGCCGCTTCTCTCCGCTTTGTCAGCTCCATCCTTTTCTCTTCAAGGTCATAGGAGGTCCCTCGAAGCAGATAGTTCTTTACAACGCCCAAGGGGGTGCTGGGGTCTTCCAGCCAATAGGGCTCGGTGAGTTCATTCATGTTTCTCATTCTCCACCCGCCGACCTCATCGGTCTCAAGATAATGCATGAACCCTTTGAACCATTCTTTCCCTTTCTCCGATTCTTGTAGCTTGCTGATGAGGGCATCGGTGGCACTATCCTTAAATGTGGCTTCCAGCCCCATTGCGTTCGCTTTCTGGGCAAATTCCCACATTTTCTTGTCCATTTCGTAAATCTTATTGTCAAATCCGCTCATCATGTCCTGAAACTCGGGAGCCTGATCGCTCATGCCGAACCGTTCCTTGCACAAGTCTTCGGCCAGAATCCAGCCCATGTATGACGAGTACATGCCCAGGAAATGGATTTCCCACATGCGCTTATAGGTCGCGATGAGATCGTAGTTGTGCTGGTACAATTGAAAATTTGTAGCGTTATCCACGTCCAAAGCTTTTAATTTATCATACATGCCAAGGAGTTCTTTTTTTCCCTTGTCCCAAAGGCCGTCAAAATCCTCAATCCAGGGACGCAGTCTTTTTTGGAATTCAATACTTCTCGCCTTGATCTCATCTGGATCTCGCACCACATGAAAAGCGTTGTAGGAACCCCCGTCCTTGTAACGCATTTCCCAGCCTTTACAGGTGGGGATGCTGAATTCCGCTGCCGCGTACTTAAGGCCGTGGCTGCAGAAACGGATCCAGTACCAGCCGTACATGGGCGTCCAGGGAGGCACACTATGGGTCCCATCCAGAAACCACGAATGCATCGCGGGAACATCCACTTCTTCAATCAGATCGTATCCCGGAAGTTGATCCCATATCGCCACTCTTTCTTGTTTTTCATCTCCCATGTTTTTTCCTCCTCATCAATGGATTTTGTTCTGACGGCATTTTGTTGCCTCTCGGTTGACCGATTCCCCATCATTTTTTCGTTGAATGAACGGATTTCACCACCTCCTCTCTTTCAGGTAGGAGAATATTACCTATTGAGATTTCCCCAAAAACCGATGTTGATAAAAAAACATTGTGCCGGCCTTCTTCCGCGCCAAATCCGAAGGCGTTAAATCCGGACCGTGGATAAACCTTTTTTCTTCTAATGTTGCCAGAAAGTCAACATTTGCCTGTCCATCTGGTTCATGTAAGTGCGAGGTCTTTTATTTTGGATATGCTGATACGAGGCGAAACCTTCTGCTTTCAGCATATAAGTATTTACTATGATACTAATAAGCATTTATTATGATTTTACTGCAAAACTGATTCCGGTCCGATGGATAATGAAACACAATCCAGGTTAACATCCTAAAAAACAGGAAACGGAAATATCCATAGCAATGTGTGTCCTATTTGTCAACAAAAAATCAAGGGCGTTGCCCTTTCGGGAAAAGCCCTAGGGAATCGGATCAACTGGATCTAATGGGCCGTCCATCCACCGTCGGACACAAACGCCTGGCCTGTTGTGTGATGGAAGCATCTGATGATAGCGATGATCATTGGCCTTTGAATTGGATATCTTTTTTCCCTACGTTCTCTAAGCCTGTCAGTGCGTCCTTTGTGGTGAAAATTTCATTCAGGTGCGCCAGTTCCTCTTTTAGTCCCTCTTTCAAGGGTTTTTCAAAGCCTGTATCCACGATTTGGTTTGCGAATTTCAAGGCAAGGGGCGCCTTACCCGCTATGATCTTGGCGGTTTTGTTCAATAAAGGGTCATCGTTTTCAAGATATTTTCCGCTCAGCCAGCCATTAATATTGCTGTCCGCAAAGAGTTCTTTGATCTTTTTCCAGCTCTCGGGAAGATTTCCCGGTTCTTTGCCCTTTCGAGATTTGAGAGTCCCATCACCGATCATGACACGAATTTTTTGATCAATCTCATCAGGATCAAAAACATAGTCCACCAAACCAATGGCAAGAGCGTCATTGGCAGATATGATTGTTCCGGTTAAAATGAGGTACTTGGCCAGTTCCTTCCCAATATAACGGCTTGTGCGCTGGGTCCCGCCCAAGCCTGGATAAATGCCGATTCCCGTTTCGGGGAATCCCATCACCGCTTCAGGCGTGGCGACAATCACATCGGTGGAAAGCGCAAGTTCCAGTCCGCCGCCTAAAGCAAGCCCGGCCATCTTGGCGATAACCAGCTTCTGGCAGTCTTCTATTCGGTTCAAAACGTCCTGGCCGTAGGTTGTGAAGGCGAGATTATCGTCAAGCCGGTCCTCCTTAATGCAATCCACGAAGAATTTGATGTCTGCGCCCGCTACAAAAGCCTTGCCTGTTCCCTCCAGTACGATGGCCTGGATGTCGTTATCAGATTCGGCTAGGGAAAAGGCCTCATCTATTTGCTTCAAAACGGTTCCGTTCAGAGCGTTCATCGCATCAGGCCGCGAGATTACCACTCGCCCAAATTCTCCATCTCGCATATATGTGACAAAGTCGCCCGTCTCGATAATCCCGATCTTTTCCATTGATCAACCTCCGTTCTATTAAAGGTAAACGCACATGACTCAAGTTGTGTCATCCATGAAAACCTTTAGAAAACAAATAGGTCAAGGCCGCCCAACAGGTTCATGATCGCGCCGGTCATATATTCCGCCTTGTCCGAGGCAAGGTATGCAACCGCCTCACCAATGTCTTGAGGCTCCGCGGCGCGGCCAAATACAGTCTTTCTTTCCACTTTTTGCCGAACCTGTTCCGGGAGCCCGATATAGGCATCGGTATTGGCTATTCCTACCAGCACGGCGTTTGCAGTGATATTGAATCTCGCCCCCTCAAGTGCAACAGACTTTGTAAGGCCGATTAAACCTGCTTTAGCAGCGCCATAACTGGTTTGACCAGCGCCGCCCAGGACGCCTGCGACAGAGGTGATATTCATAACGCGTCCCCACTTATTTGTACACATATCCCCCCAAACTTCTTTGATGCAATAAAAGGCAGAGTTCAGGCAAATCTTCACTTCCATGTCCCATTCTTCGACTGTGGTCTTGTAAATCGGAACATTATGGCCCATGAGGGCCGCGTTATTGACTAAAATGGACACAGGACCAAGCTTTTCTTTAACTACCGTAAATCCCTCCCGTACATCGGCGTAATTGCTGACATCCATTTTTACGGCAACAGACCTTCTCCCCAGTGCTTCTATTTCCCGAGCCAACGACTCAGCCCCCTCCATATGGTGAAAGCCAGTGACGGCAACATCAGCGCCGTCCCTTGCAAGAGCAAGGGCAATCGCCTTTCCGTTACCCAAAGGTCTTGATGCGCCGCTCACAAATGCGGTTTTTCCTTCTAATGCCATTTTTTTGTTTCCTCCTGCTTTATTTACATCTTCTATTCCGCTAGCCTTTCCGTTTTCCCGACTGCAGCCAGCATAACATCCACCTCATTGCCGGTCAGGGCAAAACGGAGCAGGAATTCATCGTCGGATATTCCGGCGCCCAGGTTTAATCCCTTGCGGATTTCGCTGATGGACGGTTGGGGGAACGGCTTTTTCAGCATCTCTTTGGTTTTCTTCAGTCCATGAATCTTATCCAGAATATCGGGATTGATGGGTGCCGGAGACTTCCCGAAATAGCCAACGACGTATTCAATAATGCCGTCAGACACAAGCTTGTATCTCTTGCCCGACATGACGTTCATTGCGGCCTGGGTCCCCACGAACTGGGAAAGCGGCGTAACCATGATGGGATAGCCTAATTCCCTCCTGACCTCAATGATTTCCGTCATCACTTCCGGTAGTCTGTGCGCCATTCCCGCCTCGGACAGCTGGCGTTTAAGGGTTGTCATCATGCCGCCGGGAATCTGGTGGTCAAAGTAAGACAGATCGTATTCCGCGGGAACACCTTCCGGCCGTCCCTGTTGCACGGCGATATCCTTCAGCCTTCGAGACAGATCTTCCAGAACGGCCATGTTCAACGTGTTTTCAAACCCCAAATGGTTGAGATTTTTTTCCACGTTGAACACGGAAGGCTGCGACGTGCCGTTTGCCAAGGGTGGAATTGCAGTATGGACAATTTCAATCCCCAACTGAACGGCTTCCACATAGACCATAGGCGCCAATCCAATGCTGCAATGGGAATGAATCTCCAACGGATGACCATTGAGATTTGCCTGAATGGCTGGAACCAGGGTCCTGATGCGGTCCGGGGTAAGAAGCCCGCCCTGATCTTTCAGGTATACTGTGTCCACATCCGCACATGATACGAATTCTTGGGTCATCCGGGCGTAAAAATCATCCGTGTGAATAGGGCTGACAGTGTAGCACAGTGCCGCCACCACCTCTTGAATTCCAGCAGCCTTGGCCATTCGCGCATTCTTTTTAAATATTTCTATCTCATGGGCAGCATCGACGATCCACAATCTTCTGATGCCGTTGGCCGCCATCCTTTCCATTACCAGATTCAGAATTGAATCAGGCGCCCGTTTGAACCCCACAAAGCGGCGTCCCGTGGTCCCAAAGCTCAACGGCGTGTTGGGCATGGCTTTTGAAACCAATTGTATTCGTTCCCATGGATTTTCTTTGTGGTACTTGACTGCGACGCCCATGTGAGTGCTGGCGATGAAATCGCATGCCTTAAACCCTGCACGATCCATTTGAGAAGCCAGAGACAGGATTCTGGATGTGCTTAACCCCGTGCCGTCCCACAAGCTTTGATTCCCGTCTCTCAAGGTTGTATCTACAAAATAAATTTTAGCCATTGAATCTATTCCTTTCGTTCATGGAAACCTGTTATAGGGGGGACCTATAAAAATGGACCCGCCCCATTTCAGGTTTGGTGAAATGGCGCCCCCTATTCTTCATAGAGCTTACGAATTAGTTTCCCTTTGTATTGGTATTGCGGGAGTTCATCCACCAGTTCAACCTTAGCCTGAAAAATCAGCTTGGAGCGGATTTCCTGCTCTACCCGTTTCTTCAGTTCAGCCTTGTCTCCGGGAGATTCTCCCAGTTCCACCTTGACTTTTAATGGGGGTTCTACCGCCGATCCGGGCTTTTCCAACTGAATTTCGATGTTTCCGCTCACACGGGGCGCCAGTTTGCTCACGACATCCTTCACTGCCAACGGGTATACGTTGACGCCTAATACCGTCAGCATGTCATCAATTCGACCCAACACCTCTATGCGAAATCCGCCTCTGCCGCACTGGCATGTTTTCGTGGACACGACTTTCACATGGTCCCTTGAGCGATACCGGAGCAACGGCATGCCTTGCTGAATCAAACCCGTGTAAACCAGTTCCCCCATGACCCCTTCCTTGATTTCCAGGGATCGGTCTGTTTCCGGATGGATAATCTCAACATGGACGAGACCCTGGGCGAGATAATGCATTCCAGTACCGCGATTCTGGACGCATTCCCCCCAGACAGTGCAGCACTGTTCGCCCATGCCCATACCTTCCACAACCGTGGCTCCGAAACTTTCCTCGATAACAGGGCGGATTATTTTAGTCCCGCCCTCGGCGCCGCCGACAATAGTGCGAATGCCGAGTTCCCTTGGATTAAGTCCCGCTTTCTCCACTTCACCCAGAAAATAACTCCAGAATGAAACCGTTGAGTGAAGCGCATTAGCCCCCTGGTATTGAAACGCGCTGAGGACGCGATCGGTGTTGAATCCCGTAGGAAAATTAACCGCGCCGGTTTTTTCGATCCCTTCACGAAAGGTGTCGGCAATGAATGGGGCCGTAGGAATATTCACCACAATGCTGTCCGGTCGAATCCCTCCCCCCCAGCAAAACCGGGCAATGGCTTCGGCATGAATATCTGAAATATCCCGGGCCGTGAGGCCCAGGTAAGTGGGGATTCCGGTGGTGCCACTCGAAGAGTACACACGGCTTAATTCAACGACGTCACAAGCTCTGTGTGCGCCCACCGGCGGGTTCTTCATCTGCGCCTCCCGCAGCTCGCTTTTGATCGTGAAAGGCAACTTGACAATATCGTCCATATTTTTTATCCGGCTGACATCCAGATCGGATTGTTTGAACTTATCTTGATAAAAGGGCGATTTTTCAGAAACGTACTTGACCTGTGCCAAAAACTTTTCCTCATGAAGCGCCGCCAGGCCCTCTGACGTTACGGACTCCATTTCCTCATTGAACAACTTGCGCCATTTTTCCATCATGTAAAACTCCTTTCTTATGGGTTCCCATGCGAGTGTTTGGAAACCAGTGAACACTGCATGTCAGTCACCTGAAAACTTCCCCTTCATAAACTCATCCAGGCTGTTCACAATAGCCTCGGCAGTGGGCAAATCTTCGAGATTGCATTCCACCGTTTCAAAGGCAATGTCGGTTTTCAGGTTTTTCTTCAATTCCTCGATGAACATCCGGTCTGTTTCAGGATCGTACAGAATGCTCCCTTCCCGATCAATGGAGGACCACCCCTTCAGCGGAACAACCATTTTAATCGGTCCTTTGGCCTTATTCATTTTTTCCGCATACATGCGGGCGCCCTCCAAAAGTTCATCTACTGGAAAACGCGTCATGGATCTCATTTGATCAATCTGAAGAACGCGACCGTCGGCCACATATTTTTCGCGGTTGTGCCGTGTGGGCCCGGCGCCCGTAAGATTGAGACAGCAGGGAGCCCATACCTGAGGTATGCCCCGCTCCAGGGCCGCATCCAGTCTTTCCAGATCAGCGGCCCGGTTGCCCTTGAATTTTGCCTCAACCAGACCCGCCGGAACAATCTCCACCACGGCGTCGAAAAACCCCTGGGCGATGAGCCGATCCATGGCCCTGTCGCTGGTGCCGTTAGCATGAAAGGGATATACGTGGAAGCCTTTCTCCATGAGAAGCCTTTCAACGTTTTTGGCGCAAGCATCTGAAAACCCCAACTCTGTGACTGCCACCGATGGCGAGGGCAGGCTCAGCCTTCTGTAGTCGGAAGCTTCCTCCACCATCCCGGATATGGCGCCCGCCACCTGGGCCAGGGCATTTTTCACCAGATCGTTCATGCCCGCCACTTCCATAATCATCTGCATGACCACCATGTCTGTCGGCACGAACCAGCGCCCTACGTACACCGGCATGGCAGCCGGCGTGGCAATGATCTTCGGCACGCCAAAAGGCAGTCGGGCCATGATGTGGGATCCAACCAGCGCAATGGTGGCGCCGCCTAAAGCGACGATTCCCTGCAGGCGGTTCTCCGAAAGAAGTTTCATGGCCGTCTGAATGGCGCCCTGGGTCATGATATCCGTCACCCACATACGGTCCCTTGAGGCGGTGAGCTCTGCCATATCCTTCCCCACGGAACCTGCGATTTCTTCAGGAGAGATGTCCCCTTTCACTTTTCCAGTCCCCCCCATGCTGATGTCCATCAGGATGGCCCGGTGTCCTCTGAACGCAATTCTTTCCCTTAAAAACTGCAGTTGATCTCCTTTGGTATCAGCTGTACCCACAAGAACAATATTTTTTTTCATGTTCAGACCCTTTCCGGTTTAAAAAAATAATTCCACCCATTCCCTGGTAACCAGGCCCTGTCTATCCCGAATTCAGATGTCTTCAAAAACCATTTAATGGGCCGTCCATCCCCCATCGGATACAAAGACCTGGCCCGTTGTATAGCTGGAAGCATCGGAGGCAAGAAAAAGCAGCATGCCCTGGAGTTCGTCCAATCGTCCCCGTCTCTTCATGGGCGTACGTGCCAGCATCCTTTCTTCCCTCCGCGCCTGTTCTTCCATTGTCTGGATATCCGACCTGGCTTTTGCCAGGGATGTGCCCGAATGCCAGGCAGGCGCCATCGCGTTCACCCGAATGCCGTTTTCCGCATACTCAACGGCGCCCTGGCGCGTCAGACCGATCACGCCGTGCTTTGAGGCGATATAGTTGACTCGTGGGTTCAAATCGGGATCCAGTCCCACCAGTCCCAGGACAGAAGAAATGTTGATAATGCTGCCCCCTTTGGTCTGATGCAACATGACCGCGATTTCCCTCTGCATGCAGAGAAATACGCCCGTCAAATTCACGGAAATGACCTGATTCCATTCTTCAAAGGGCATTTCATGGAAGCGAACAGGTTTAGTGAGTATCCCCGCATTATTGACGGCGATATGGAGCGCTCCAAACCGTGAAACCGTTTCATCCATCATTCGGGAAACGTCTTCAGGGTTCGACATATCACCGACGATTTTGAGGACCTTTCGGCCGGTCTTCTTTAGCATTTCTTCTGTTTCAGTGAGACGCTCCCCATTCCTGGCCGATATTACCACATCCGCTCCGGCGTCGGCCAGAGTCTCCGCGAAGCTACGTCCAAACCCTGAGCTGGCGCCCGTCACCAGGGCCGTTTTCCCCTCCAGATCAAAAAAATCTTTTCCTGCAGACATCCTGTTTCTCCTTTGCTGGCTATTCCGGATCCCGCAGTCCGAAGTCTTCCGCTATGACCTTGTAACAATTATAGCTGGAACCCCGTCCGATACCGCCGCCCCCGACGATGGATGATGAACACATGTAAAGATTGTCGATAAATGTCTTAAAACCGCCCGGCATTCCTCTGAACCGTCCACTTTGGCTTCCGGCCATGCTCCCCTCGCTCCAGGAGCCGTTCTGCATATCCAGATGGGTGTCCTGAAGATCCACCGGCGTGATGATGCGCCTCCCGATGACATTGCTTTTTTTCATATTGGGAGC
This sequence comes from Deltaproteobacteria bacterium, assembly GCA_022340265.1. Classification (GTDB taxonomy): domain Bacteria; phylum Desulfobacterota; class DSM-4660; order Desulfatiglandales; family Desulfatiglandaceae; genus NaphS2. Next base: position 25,132 of record JAJDOH010000301.1, read on the forward strand.
GTATTTTTTCCACTGCCGCATGAGTTCATCCATGAATTCTTCGCCCATCTGACGCCACTCTTTCCTGGAAAAAAGCGGGGTTGGGCATGTGTAGTCCTCAAACACCACCGAGTGCTTTCCTTCAGGAACCCTGGAAGGATCCCAGATGCTGTCCGGTGCGGACAAGCAGAAAATTTTACTGCTCATACCCAGCAGAAAAATTTCATGCATGTATCTGTTTTCCATAAATTCAAGATCCTTAGGCGCCCAGTATGTCCGCGGTGTTGCGTTGATGTCCGGATTGTTTTTAGCGGCCTTGTACTCCGGAAGTTCGTGAAGCGCGAGCGTTCCCCACCATACATGGCCCCGGTCATAGAGATTGGTGTCAAGTCGCCGTTTCAGTTCGGTGCTGATCAATTTTTCGGGCAACAGGCGGGAAAACATCTGGGGGGTTCCGATATCGCCCACCACCATCTTTTTGGCTTCCACCTGCGTTCCGTCCGTGAGCTTGATCCCTTTGGCCGTGCCGTTCTCAACAATGACTTCGTCAATTTCGGAATTAATGAAATATTCGACGCCCAGTTTCTCGCCCGCTGAAACCAGGGCGTTGGTGATGGACTGGGTTCCGCCTTTGGCGATGGCCGCGGATTCCCACCCGAGGGCCAGATGGATGGTGGCAATCATGAGGCCGATGCCCGGCAGATCGTCGGGAAATATGCCGCCGGATGTGAGAAACCCCCTTAACGTCAAAAGTCTCATTTCCGGGCTTTCGAAGAAATAGTGGGCAAACTGCTTGCAATTCATGAACTGCATGGATGGATCCAGTCCGCTCTTGGGATCCGTCAGCAGTGCTTCCAGGGTATCAGGCGTTCCCCAGGGTGTGGGTAAAGAGTAACGGTATTTCTTGAAAGCCTGCCGCCACTTCTCCCGGTACAACTCTGTCAGCCGCAGGTAGGTTTCCGCGTCGTTCTTGGAAAATTGAAGAATCTGATCATAGGTTTTCTGAACGTTTTCTTCGCTGAATTCCACCTTTCCGGTCTGCGGATCCACGACCCGCCAGGCGGCATATCCCAGATATGATGTTTCGTCATCGAAAATGACGGCTTCATTGGTGTCCGGAAACACATATTCCAATCCCTCATCCCTAAGATTGAATTCCTTGTAGGCCGGATGCCCGAAAAAGCGCGTAAAATGAGCGCAGAAATTCATTCGAAAACCCGGTGCGGGCCCGTCTTCGGTAACGGCGCCGCCGCCCAGATGATCCAGCCGTTCAAAAACCCCCACCGAAAGCCCTGCTTTTGCCAAATAAGGGGCGATGGTTGTCCCATGATGTCCACCGCCGATCACTATTGCATCGTATGATTTGTCCGCCATTTTGTT
>JAJDOH010000002.1 GCA_022340265.1 Deltaproteobacteria bacterium
TATTTTTTCGGCGCGAAGTTCATAGCCGGTGGCCTGTGACAGTTGTTCCAACAGGTAGCGCTGGAACGGTTCGGTGTGGATTATAAAATTGAGGAGGATTCCCAGCAGGACCGACAGAGACAGAACGAGAAGGACCGGCAGAAGGACGGCTTTCAGCCTTTTTTGCCACATTTTTTGAAATAGTCCCTCAGAATTTCTTCATGGTCGAAAACCAGCGGTTCAGGCAGCGCATGAGCTTTGAAAACACCGGCTTCCCTGGCATCATCGGCCGCTACGGGCCTTCCCACAGCGGTTGCAACAAACACCACTGAGATGGAATGATGTCTGGGATCTCTTGATGGATCTGAATAAGCGCCAAGTTGATAGGAGAGCGTGACATCCAGGGAGGTTTCTTCCTTTGCTTCCCTGATGGCAGCCGATTCAAGGGTTTCTCCGTAATCCACAAAACCGCCGGGAAGTGCCCAGCCATGGGGTGGGTTTTTTCGCTTGATTAAGACAATGCCGGTTTCTACGGGTTTTGTTTTACTGGCGGGTTCAGCGTTTTTGGAAGCGCCATATTCGGTTTCAATAATGATGTCCACAGTGGGAAAAGGGTTCCGGTATCGGAAAACCGGTTTCCCACAGTGTGGGCATAAGAGCTGATCTTTCATGATTTTTGCATATTAGAAGCGTAATGCCTTCTAATGAAATGGAAAGTAATAAACGAGTAAAATAAGACCACATGCGTATCGCACAAAATTTAATTTAAAACATAATACACGAATGCCACCGTGGCAACAACAAAACCCTGGAGCGGAAGATTTGCACGCATCAGGATGCGCTTTTCAAGATGCCCATGATTGTGCTATACTATCTAAATTTGGGATTTCCGGATTTACCCAAATCAATTTCAAATTATTTCATTCTTGGATTTGTTAAGAGGACGTTTTTCAAAGGTTCTGAGAAAGGAGATTGGCGATGTTCAAAAGATGGGTGTGGGCGGCTTGCTTTATCCTGGCATTGACATGGATGCTTCCTGGCGGGGTCTTTGGGCTCAGCCGGGACCGTTGGACCAACGAGAGACCCTATGGTGTATTTTTCAACGACTATGACCCCAATTTTTACACGGGATTTGTGCCGCGGGTACAGGAGCGGGAGCGTATCAAGATTCATTTGGGAAAAGGGAACCAACTGCGGGTACGGATGATCCTGTCCGACAAAACCATCGACAACTACCTGCTGGACCAGGTGGCCCGTCATGATCTTTATAAAGAAGTCATTGACAGGAAAATTATTAAACTGACATCCAATACGGCCTGGGAGGAATATCACCAGAAAGTGACGGATGAAAAACTTCGCGATCTGGTGAAAAAGAAAGGGGAAATGGATGAAAAAGCCTGGCGGGACCTGAATCTGGCCTATATGGAAAAACTGGTGCCGGGGCGGCTTTATCATATTCAGAAAGATTTTACTAAAATGGTAGATGATTTCGCGCGGTTGCTCAAAAGTGCGCCAAAATCGGACAGCCTGCAGGCCAAGCTGGATCTGATTAATGCGTTTTTCCCTCATCGCATTTTTCTACACGATTTGACACCGGAGCAGGATGCCGATTTTCAAAAGCTGGAAGCGCTGGCAAAAGCGGACGATATGAAGGCGTTTCGGCCGAAGGCAAAAGCGTTTTTTGACACCATCACCGACGGCATCTATCCCATAAAAGACGGCAAGCTGGATTATTATGAGTTTACCACCATCTACCCGGCGGGCACCTATGACAAAACAACCACCCATGACGGCCAGGTGATGCCCCTTTACACCACCACCGGCGTCTGGTGGCTGATTCCTCGAAAGCACGGAAAAGGGATTCTGGGAATGGTGGATTATATCTCATCGGCCGGTTACTATGGCATGATGCCGATGCTGCCCTATGAGTACGGCGGCGGTATCGCCTATAATGCCATTCACAACCCCGGTATCAGTTGCTGGATTCCCGGGCACCATCTTCTTCCCGAGGGCTGGCGCAAGATCACCACCGGCAGCCGCAACGGCAAACCCTTTAATCGTGTGGCCATTACCAGCCGGGGACCCGTATCCCACGGCTGTACACGTCTTAACTCAGGGCACTTGACGGAGTTAAGGGAAATGCTGCCGTCCACTTCGGAAGGTATGGAAGGGATCATGCATTACCGAAGCCTCTCACACTGTTATGATGTTTTTGATCTCCAAGGGGACGGGAATGACCAGGTGATGGGGGTTCAGTACTATATTGCATTCCGCCATACCAAGTCCCGGGTTGCCCAGGAAATCTGGGCGCAAAACAACCGCAAGGATTTCTACGCCTGGCTCTACGGCAATGACCTGACCTTCGCTCCTCTGGGCGAAGCCTCTTTCAAGGAGGTATATGACTACAAGTTCAACAAGCGGAAAGCGCTTGAGGGTAAGAAATATGAAAATCTCAAGCTTTATGAAGCGCCCTACGAACCGGAATATCTTCAGTTTTACGTGATTAACGGCGTTGATAAGCTTTCAGAAGAAGGGATGGATTTCAACCGCGAATTGCGCCGGGTCGGGTATGGCTATAAGATCGACCGGAAGAAATTGCGACTGGAATAGCCGCACATGAAAAAACGCCTGCCGAATTCCGGCATGATTCTCTTATGAAACCGGGCCGGTTTCACGGAAGTTTCTCAATCTCTCTTTGAACAATGGTCATGTTTGAGATCAATTTTTCCTTCAAAGGAGAAACCGGGTAGTCCGCAACCAGGTTTTTAAGAATTTTGTAAGATGCTTCAAGCAGTTCCTTTTTCTTCTTCGGGTCCTTGGTTCTTTTGGCTTCAAGGAATATTTCCGCGGCCCGGTTTCTTTCGCGGTTGATGAGGTTTTCAACGGCCCGGTCTCTCAGATCGACGGCTGCGGCATCCAACCCTTGGGTTTTCTCCAGCATGGCCAGGGTCTTGATCGTCCCCTGATAATCTTCCTTTTCAAAGAGTCTTTCAGCCGTATCAAAGGTCTCTTTCTGATAGGCCAATTTGACCTTCATGTTTTCTTCGTAGGCGGTTTGCGCCACATCAACATTTTTGAGTGCTCTGTCGATGTATTCTGTTTCAGGCCCTTCCTCCTTTAATGCTTTTTCCTTCAACAGCAGTTCTTTTGCTTTGGCGAATTCATGGCCTCGGGCCAGCGTATCGACCTCTTCCTGAAGGGATATCATTTGGGGGTCTAATGGCTGTGGTTCAGGTTCAGTGCCTTCCGGAGCCTGAAACACGGAACGAAAGGACTGGTCCGCTTTCCGGGGTGTTTCTTCGATTTGTTTATCAAGATCATTGATCATATTGATCCGGTCATTCTGAATGCTGGAAATTTTTTCCAGGGTTTTGACTGCCTGTGCGCGTTTTCCCGTTGCCAGTTGCCATCGGACGATGTCCGCTCTCAACTGCATGAGGTCAGGCGATCTTTCAATTGTTCCGGCAGTCTCGGAGCCCACTTCAACGGCTTCTTCCAGCATCCCGTCTTCTGCCAGGCTGTACGCGAAAACCATGCCGATCTCAGGGGTGAGTCCTCCCGGAAAACGGGTTTGCATTGCCAGACAGCGCTGAATGACCGCGCCAAAGTTCCTGTCCAGATAGAGATTCAGGATTTCATTTTTGCTTTGAATATAATCGGCAAAGGAATTTTTTTCGCCGGAAGATTTGTCGATTTTTTCGAAGTAACCTTTTTCCAGAAGGGATGTGGTTTTATAAAGGGATCGGGTCAATGTCCTGAGCGCTTTTTCGTTCGCAGGACCGGCGGCGGTCTTTGCAAGCAGACGGTATGTATCCAGTAGGGCGGTGGCGGCAAATCGGTCTTCTTCAGACAGGTCCTTGTTTTCCTGGAGTTTTTTAAGATATTGAATTCGATCCTCCAGGTCTGAAACATTGATGTTGAGTGTTATTCCTTCCTCTTGGGCGGGCGGCTGAACGGGAGCAGGTGGTTTCGGCGTTGTGGTGGCACACCCGGCTGCAATAATCACCATGATTAGAAGCAAAATGCGATTTATCTTCATTGTTGTTGCCTATTGTTTAATGCGGTTCAAATTCTCTTTTTAACTGCCAGTTTTTACCCTCGTTTCCGGTTTGTGTCAACACTTCAGGTCCGCCAGAGGATTTGGGTGGTTTCTCACCGTCTGTAAGCGGCAGGCCGGTTAAGGGTGAAACAGGCACCGCCTTGAGGGCCAATTGCTCCGGATTTAGCGGATGGAGCAATGGGTTAAATGCCAGATCGGCAGGTTGAATCTTGTTCTTGAAATCATCCGTTTCAGCAATGGCTCCGGCCGTATCCATCCACAGAGGGAGGGCTCCCGAAGATCCGTAAAGGGTCATGTGCTCCCCTTTCATGGGTTGATTGTCGTCAAAGCCCACGTAGGCGGCAATGGTGTATCCGTTGTCGACATCGAGCTGTCCCGAGGTATCATCGGGTCCGGGAATGAGCCCCACAAAGCTGGAATTGGTGTACCGGTTGGCCGTGCCGGTTTTGCCGAAGGACGGAAGCGGTGTGTCATAGATGCGAATGATATTCCTGGCCTTTTTTCCGGTCCCCCGTTCCATGACTTTCCTGAGGATTTCAGAGATGAGAATGGTGACTCTTTTGGACAAAACCGTTTTCGGCTCCGGCACGTATTCCCAGATGGTTCTGCCCTCCCTGTCAACGATTTTCTTGATGATGGGAACCATGTCAAAACCGCCTTCACTCCCCAGCATAAATCTCTTGCCGGTCAAAAGGGTTTCGTAGGCCAGCGCCGCTTCCATGATGCTGATGGCATTGGGTCCCAGGGGAAATGACAGCACCGGATCCAGATGGGTTGATATGCCGATTTTCTTTGAGAGGTAGATGACAAAACGAATATTCACCAGGGATCTGAAATCTCTGATCTTGGAAAGAACTTCAAGGCTGTACTTCTGCCGGCCCATGAGTTTTCTGAACTGGTTTTGGGTGTGGGTTTCGAGCAGCCCCAGAACTTCGGGTGGCATCAGGTTGTCAACCCACATGCCGGGAGCCGTTGTATTTTCTTTCGCCAACAACCTTTGGAAATCATATCTGAGAAGGTTTTGATCTTCTTTTTCCAAGGTTGGACCCGTCTCTGAAAGATCAAACTGAAGGCGGTTGACAACATCCAGGATATTTTCATGGCCGGCAAAGATAATGTCTGTTTCAGCCTGTTTCTTTGCCGCTTCAAAGGCTGCTTCCATGAGCGCTTTTTCATCAACAACAATTCCCATCTGGTCCCGGATGCGTGCTTGGTAGGCCTGGTAGGACTCGTCCGGTTTTTGATCAAGACCCACGAGATCCACCACCTGTCGGAATTCGCTCATATTGAGCCGATCCGTCAGATGATAGAGCAGCCACACCGTCGCCAGATTTTCCGAATCGGCGCCTGCCCAGGTCATTGAGACGGTGGCGCTTTTGGGCTTATGATCGGGTTTGGGGACATAGCTGGTTCCTTCAAACCGGTAGATATTTTGTTTGTTTTTAAGCGGATCCAGAATGTTCCATTTCAGTTTAAGGGCGGAAGCGTAAACCAGCGGTTTGAATATGGAACCCAATTGTCGTTTTGCATCGACCGCCCTGTTGAAGTGAATATTTGAAAAACCGCCCACCATGGCCGTTATCATGCCCTGGTGGAGGGTCACCACGCCTCCTTCAAGTTCCGGAATGGCTGAAAATATCAGTTTTTCCACTCTTTCCTTTTGGGAAGGGTCGCCATTCATTTGGACGACCTGAACCGGCACCAGGTCGCCCACGTTAAGGGTGTCCAAGAGAAGCGTGACATGCTCCTTTTTAAAAGTTGCCCACGGGCCTTTTCTGCCTTTCAACCAGGCTTCCCCGATCGGTTTCAAACCATCATAATCGATAAACCCTTCCCCCGTATCCCAGACGGCACGGAAGCCTGGATTTTTTGTTCCCTTGTCTATTTCGGCTACCTGCGCCAGGAAGGGAAGGGCCTGGTGGTTGCTTTTGGCGCTCGGCTTCAGCTCGCCTTTCCATCGGGTGAGCGTTTTAGAAGGTGCCATTGCGCTCAGTCCCACATCCATTTGGGGCAGGTGTTCACGCAAGCTTTGGAGGGCCGCACGTTGAATATCCCGGTCAACGGATGTATAGATACGGATGCCCGATGTGGCGATGTTATCAATGCCCTGTTCCTGAAGGATGTTCTTGAAAAATGGGGATTCCAGTTGATTCCTGATATAATCCAGAATGACATTCAACCGGAAAGTGATTGTGCCTTCCTTGAAAGGGACGGGCTGTTCCTTTGCCCTGGCACACTCACCGGCGCTGATGTAGTTCTGCTCGAGCATTTTGTCCAGCACATAATCTTTTCTTTCCTTGGCCAGCCGTTTTGCTTCCTCTTTTTCAGCGGGTGTCCTTTTGATAAACGGATTGTATCGATTAGGCCCCTTGACGGAACCCACAATAAAAGCCGCTTCAACCAGGTTGAGATCTTTGGGGTCTTTGTCGAAAAAGTACTGCGCTGCGATTTTGAGCCCTTTGCCATAGCCGTTTACAAAGAACTGGTTGGTGTACATTTCCAGTATTTCTTCTTTGGTATACTCTTTCTCCAAAAGGAAGGCCTGGAACATTTCACGCATTTTGGCCCGGTAGGATCTCTTTTCCCGTTTGAAAATATTCTTGGCCGCCTGCTGGGTCAGGGTGCTGCCGCCCTGAACCACCTGCCCAGACCGGAGGTTGGCCACAAACGCCCTTACAATGGATTTGAGATCAAAACCCCAGTGGCGAAAAAAATTTTTGTCTTCAGCTGCAACCAGGGCTTTGATAAATGTCTTTGGAATGTCGTTGTAATCCATAAACTGGCTATGGGTTTTTTCAAAAAAAACGCCGATGGGTGTTTTGCCGTCTGAATAGTACACCGGGCTCTCCGAATTGATCACCCGGTCGATGGCGCCCCGGTTGATCCGTTCGGAAGTCTCCTTGGTGATCTCGTAATAGGTGTACCCCAGGAAGCCTAAAGGTACCAGGATCAGGAAACATAAAAACCAGAAGAATATCCGCTTCATTCTAAAAGAGTTCTCCCGTCACCAGTTTTGTTCGCAGAATTTCCTTAAGATCGAGCCCTTTTATGGAAAGCCCCTTGCGACCATATTTCATATTGGCTTCGATGGTGAGCCATTCATCCTTGTGGAAGATGAGATCGATCCCCACGTCATTGAACCGGCAAAGCCGTGCGGCGTTTTGAGCGGCCAGAATACCCGATTGTGGAATGTTTTTAAAGTTAATATGTCCTCCCTGGCTCAAATTGGTCCTGAAATTGCCTGAAGCGCTGATCCGCCAGTATGCAATGACCGGCTGATAGTTGATCAGTACAACCCGCAGGTCCCGATCGTGCTGAATGTACTCTTGAATGTAAGCGATCTTGGTAAGTGCCAGATAGGCATTCAACTCTTCATGGTTACCGATCAGATAGACCCCCCTTCCCCTGGCCGAAGATCTGGGTAGCTTCCCGATAAAGGGATATTGGAAATGATCCGGAATTTCCCCGTGGTGGCGGCGATAAAAAATGCGGGTGCGGGGGTGAGGGATATTCTGCATGTAAAAGAGCGTGGTCTGTTTAATTTTTTCGTCTGCATAGAGGTAGGTTTCAAGGTTTGGAAAGATGTTTTTCCCCATGGTGGTCAGGAACTGGGCGTAATTTTTTGTGGGGTACAATACAAGGTCGCTTGTTTTGATGAATTCCCGTTCCTCGGAGGTATAGTCCAGGAAATTCGGTTTAACCCCCAGGGTCCGCACTTCCGGGACCCCCACTAGTCGGCTGCCGATGGCCGGATAAATGTGTGTTTGATGCATTATTGGCTTGATACCCATTTCCTCACATCCACCGCTTTTTCCATGGCCCGCGCCATGACCTCTTCAAGATTCAGGGTCAGCAGTTGACGGTTTTCCATGACCAGCCGGCCGTTAATGATGGTGTGTTTCACGTCCTGTCCCCTGGCGGCATAGACCAGGTGGGAAAAGGGATTGTACATGGGTGTCAGGTGGGGTTTACGGGTGTCGATAACGATGATGTCCGCCTTCTTTCCGGTTTCAAGGGAGCCGGTGATGTGGCCGATCCCCAAGGCTTTCGCGCCTTCAATGGTGGCCATTTTCAATACGGTGAGGGCATCCATGACCGTGGGGTCCATGGCCTGGACCTTGTGGAGTTTGGCCGCCATGTCCATTTCCGTAAAAAGGTCCATGTTGTTGTTGGAGGCACCGCCGTCGGTCCCCATGCCCACCGTTATCCCTTGAGCGATCATTTGGGGCACCGGTGCAATGCCGGAACTCAACTTCATGTTGCTTTCCGCGTTGTGAATAACCTTGATACCGTACCCGGCCATTTTCTCGATCTCTGAGGGATCCAGATGAACGGCATGATCGGCGATCAGATGGGACCCTGCGATGTTCAGGGCTTCCAGGTGCTCCAGTGGTGATCTGCCGTATTTTTTTTTGATTGCTTCAACTTCGGCCAAGGTTTCAGCAAAATGTATGATCAAAGGCGTTTTGTGGTTGAGAGCCATTTGGTTGGCTCTTTCCAGCAGTTCAGGGCTGCAGGTAAAAAGAGCATGGGGTTCTACGGCAATGGAGACCAGAGGATTATTTTTCCACTTGTTAATGAGTCGCTCCGTATAGACAAACCCGTTTTCCAAGTCACCGTAATTGGGAGAAGGGAAATCGTAAAGCACCTCTCCCACCAGGCAGCGAACTCCCGATTGGAAAGCGGCTGCCGCCACATGGTCCTCAAACAGGTACATGTCGCAAAACGTGGTGGTCCCCGACAGGATCATTTCGGCGCAGGCCAGCAGCGTGCCGGTGTAAATAAAATCCGCATCCATGTTTTTTTCAACGGGGAAGATATATTGGTTCAGCCACTCCATGAGCGGAAGATCGTCTGCCAGTCCCTTGAAAAGGCTCATGGGCGCATGGGTATGGCCGTTAATGAGCCCCGGAATGATGAGGCCCCCTCCTGCGTTAATTGTTTTGGAGGCTTTATGATCTTCGGGAATGTGATCCCCCACATGGGCGATAGTGTCTCCTGATATACACAGGCAACCGTTTTCGATGACCCTGTTTTCAGGATCCATGGTTAAAAGGGTTCCATTTTGAATGACCAGATCAAATGTCGTCATGCAAAACCTCTGTCTCTCTCATGTTAATTCTAATCCTTTGCCGTATTCAGTGCCGAGCCTGCCTTTAACCAGTTAATCTGCTCCCAGGTCAGGGTATGGTTCAGGGAGATTTCAAAGTCGGGGCCGTCCTTCGGTTTTATGACGGCCCGGACCGGCCTATTGGGTTCAAGATCGGCAAGTTCAATCAGACTGACGCGATCGTCCTGACCGATTCTGTCATAATCGGAAGGATTATGAAATGTCAGCGGCAGGATCCCCTGTTTCTTGAGATTGGCTTCGTGGATTCGTGCAAAAGATCGGGTAATGACCGCTTTTGCTCCCAGAAACCTCGGACTCATGGCCGCATGCTCCCGGCTGGATCCCTCACCGTAGTTTTCATCCCCTACGATTACGAACCCGCCGCAGTTCTCGGCATAAATTTCGGCCAGCGTTGAGAGCCTTACTCCCGTACGGCCGGAAAGAACGTCAGT
>JAJDOH010000006.1 GCA_022340265.1 Deltaproteobacteria bacterium
CACCCTTTCTGAGAAACCGGGTTACGTCCGGAAACACGTAAAAGGCGCCATTGGGGGTAGGGCAGGGGAGGTCTTTCAGAATCTGCAGAGTGATATCCCGCTTTTTCTGCAACCTGTTCCGCCACCGGTCAAAATGGGAAGGATCGCGTTTTGCGGCGGCAAGGGCGCCATGCTGAGCGAATGTGCACACATTGCCCGTCAAATGGCTTTGCAGGCGCGCCATGGCGGTGATGATCTCCCCGGGGGCGGCGGCATAGCCGACTCTGAACCCGGTCATGCAATGGGTTTTGGAGAAACTTCCGGCAACAATGAGGCGGTTCCGAATATGGGGAAAATCAAAGAGACTGCAAGGGGTTAAACCGTCATAGACAAACGCCTCGTAGGCTTCATCGGATATCAAATAGAGGTCATGGGCCCGGGCCAGATCGGCGATTTTTCCCAGGTCCTCCCGTGGATAGACCGCGCCGGTGGGATTGTTGGGGCTGTTGATGATGATCGCCTTGGTACGTTCATTGACGGCCGCCTCAATGGCATGACAATCCAGCTGGTGGGCCACGGTATCCACCAGCACGGGCGCGGCACCGGCCAGTTTGATCTGCTCGCAGAAGCTGACCCAGCAGGGCCCGGGGATGATGACCTGGTCGTCCGGGTCGCAGAGTACCTGCAAAGCCGTGTATAGGGCTTGCTTGCTGCCGTTGGTGATGAGGATGTTGTGGGCGTCACAACCTTCGAATTGCCGAGCCACTGCATGGCATAACTCCGGTAGGCCCCCTACGAGGCCGTATCGGGTCTCTCCCCTTTGAAGCGCAGCGGTGGTGGCGGAAATAACGTCCTCAAAGGGCGCTTCGTAGGGCTCGCCGATGCCGAGGTTGATGATATCCTTTCCCTGCCGCCTCAAATTGTCAATGAGGCCGCTCAACTGAACGGTTCTGGATGCGGTGACGTTTCGAATGCGCCGTGAAAGCTTTTTCATGGTTCGGTTAGCCCATCATGTTGGAAATGACCGATTCCAAATTGGATAGGGGGATCGGCACAACAACCGCTTCCCCCAGTCGGCGAAGGAGCACGAAATGAACGGTGTCGTTCTCCCTTTTTTTATCGTGGCGCAGCGCGTCCATGACCCTTGATTTGTCAATGGCCATCCGCGTGGGAAGTTTGAGGGCCGTCAGCAGGTTTTCCAGGCGAGCGATTTCGGCATTTTTCAGATACCCCTTTTTCACCGAAAGGTTTGCCGCAACCATCATGCCGATACTGACCGCTTCTCCGTGGGGCAGTCTGTGGACCTTTTCCACCGCATGGCCGAAGGTATGGCCAAAATTGAGTTTGCGGCGTTCTCCCCCTTCCTTTTCGTCCCGGTTGACGATCCCGGACTTGATGACCACCGAATCGTATACCATTTTGTGGACCGATTGAGGCTTGAGTGCCAGGATCTTCGCCACGTTTTCTTCCAGATAACCAAAGAGGCTATCATCGGCGATGGCCGCATGCTTGACCACCTCCCCCAGGCCGCATCCCCTGTTCTGATCCGAAAGGGTGCCCAAAACGTCGGGGTCGCAGATGACGAACGCCGGTTGATTGAAGACCCCCACCATGTTTTTGTACCCGGCAAAATTAACGCCGTTTTTTCCGCCCACGCTGGCATCCACCTGAGCCAGCAGTGTGGTGGCTGCAAACGCGAACCGGACCCCTCTGAGATAGGTTGAAGCCACAAACCCCGCCACATCACAAACGATGCCACCGCCGATCCCCAGCACAACAACGCTTCGATCCGCTTCCATGCTTACCAGTTTTCTGTAAATATGCTGAACCGTTTCAAGGGTTTTGATTCCTTCACCCATGCCGATTTCAATGATTTTCCCTTTTGGAAAGCGATCTTGATAGAGGTTCCGAACGGTGGCGTCGGTGATGATGACGACCTGTGACGACGGCAGGTGGGCGCCCATATTTTCCAGTTTTTCACCGACGAAGAGGGTCGATTTACTGCTCGCGCCGATGATCTCAAGGGTATCCATATTTTGCTGTTCCTCCAGAAAAGTCCATATGAAAAAAATACTAGGCCATGGCTGAAACGGAATATCTTCCGTTTCCCTTCTGGAGCCGCACACTCTCTTGAACAAGGCCCTTTTGCATCAGCTGCTCGTGGGCTGTCTTCAGGAGGTTTTCGGTGGTTTCCCATGAAATGCACGCGTCCGTGATGGACACGCCGTAGGTCAGATCTTTCAGGTCGCCGGCGATCTTCTGGTTCCCTTCACAAATATTGCTTTCAAGCATCAATCCCACCACCGCATCGTTGCCGTCCATCTTTTGGTTGATGACATCCTGCCACACAATGGCCTGGTTTTCATGCTTTTTCCAGGAATTGGCATGGGAGCAATCGACCACGATGGCATTTGACAACCCCTTCGATTCCAGTTGATCTACGGCTTCGCGGATGCTCACGGAATCATAATTGGGCCGCGTACCGCCACGCAGCACCAGATGAACATAGGGGTTGCCGGTCGTGGTTACGATACTGGCCTGTCCGTTGGGAGCAATCCCCAGAAAACTCTGGGCGGATCCGGCCGCGATCATGGCATTGACGGCGTTGGTAAGACCGCCGTCCGTACAGTTTTTGAAACCCACGGGCATGGAAAGGCCTGAAGCCATTTCACGATGGACCTGGCTTTCGGTTGTCCGTGCACCGATGGCGGACCACGAGACCAGTCCGGCAATGTATTGCGGTGTGAAGGGATCCAGCATCTCCGTTCCCGTGGGAAGCCCCATTTCGGTGATGTCCAGGAGCAGTTTTCGGGCCTTTCGGAAACCTGTCATCATATCATAGGTGCCGTTGAGGCTTGGGTCGTTAATGAGGCCCTTCCATCCGACGGTGGTCCGGGGTTTCTCGAAATAGACCCGCATGACCACCAGCAGGGTCTCCTCAACCTCTTTTCGCAGTCGGTTCAAACAAGTCGCATAATCCAACGCTGCGGCCTCGTCGTGGATGGAACATGGCCCCACGATAACCAACAACCGCTTATCTTCTTTTCTTAGAATACGCTGAATTTGCTCCCGGCTCCTATGCACCGTTTCACCCGCTTTAGGGGAGATGGGGAATTCATCTTTCAAGGCATTGGGGGAGATCAAAGGATTGAATGCGTCTATGCGAATATCATAAGTTTTCATGGCCATGCTCCTCTTTTCGAAAGTCTATTTCTTGAAAAGCAAAAGGGCCGGTAGAAGCGGAGCTTCACGCGGCCCTTAGAAACAAAAAAGCCGCGGACTTTATCTGCCGACGGCTTTTGCTTGGATTAAATTTAGGTGATTTCTCAGCGGCGCGCAGGCAGACAGGTCTTATAAGTATAAAACCAATAATAAGAAAAGCTGTCTGCAAAATAACGGCTCACTGAAGTCTCCCCTAAACACTTAACTTTTGAAATATGATAATTGATATCCTGTTTACAGAATTTTTTTAAAGAAGTCAAGCTCTTTTCGCGCCGTATATTTCCAGCGCCCAACTTGTTTGTTTGAACAAGGTTTGGCAGTGAACAATTTGGGCTTGACAGATACCTCACGATTCTGTAGTTCGGCTGAAGAACATTTTCGTTTGAAATGCGCCGAAAGTAAATCCTTGCATAAATCTTTGTTAACGGTTTTGTAATATGGCAGAAAAAAATCAGAATAATCATGACCTTTCCGATGCCCTCGACAATGATTTGGAAATCTCTATCGGCAGAGAGGTTCGCGGTTTTCGAAAAGCGATGGATCTCACGGTTGCGCAACTGGCGGAACTGTCGGGTTTTTCCATCGGCATGTTGAGCAAAATCGAAAATGGCCTCTCTTCTCCGTCACTTTCCACATTGAAATCCTTGTCACAGGCATTGAATGTTCCGGTGACAGCCTTTTTTCGAAAATATGAGGAAGAGAGGGCGGCCAGCTTTGTGCCGGCAGGTACCGGGCTGATCATTGAACGCCGCGGTACGCGGTCCGGGCACCAGTACCAGTTGCTGGGACATAATGCCAGCAAGCTGGTTGCGTTGAATCCCTATCTGATCACCCTTACCGAGGAATCAGACGTGTTTCCCCTTTTCCAGCACTCCGGACAGGAATTTCTTTATATGCTGGAAGGCATCGTTACCTACAGACACGGGGATAAGACCTATCAGCTGAAACCTGGAGACGCGCTTTTGTTTGATTCAGATGCACCCCACGGACCTGAAGAACTCAACAAGGTGCCGATCCGGTTTCTTTCCATCCACTCCTACACCCGTAATGCCTATTGATTCAACCTTGTAAAGATAAAACCCAGCTGACAACAAGAATACCTCAAATAATTCTTGACAAGGTGCCGCCGCTTATATATTTCCTTAGATGAAAAACTTTTTCATTTAGCTGTAATCACTCATCCCGCCTTTAAAGGATGTTTGTTTCTTAATTCAATGGTTTTGGGAGGATATGGGCATGTGCTCAATTGGAGGTGTGTTGTTTAAAAATGGGAAACGTCCGGAAAGTATGCCGTTTACCACCGGTAAGTGCATCACGGAAATCCTGGACGGAACGGTTCACAGGGGCCCTGATTCCTGCGGTTGGGGTTTGTACCGGGAAGCCCGGGAAGGCGAATACCGAATCCGGTTTTTCATCGATGAGATGAACGAGGCCAAGGCGCAGGAAGATGTGGTCCGAATCCAGAAAGGGCTGGCGGAGAAAAAGGCTGAGATTCTGGATGACAAGGTGGTCGGCTGCATGTACGCCGCCAGGATCAAATTTGACGGGGATATAGAGCCGTTCACCTTTGAAATGGGTCAGGTCGCTGAAATCGTCTCCGTGGGAACCAGCCTGGATATTATCAAGGATGTGGGAAAGCCTTACGATGTATGTCCCCGTCACGATATTCTTGATTTTGACGGAACGCACGGTTTGGGGCACACACGACTGGCAACCGAATCGGGCGTTCACCCCAATACGTCTCATCCCTTCTGGGCGCCGGGATTTTCCGATGTCTGTACCGTTCATAACGGCCAGTTGACCAATTACTGGATCATGCGCAGAAGGCTGGAACGGCGGGGCATGCAGTTCCAGACCACCAACGATACCGAGTTGATTGCCGTTTATCTGGCCTATCAGATGAGCCAGGGAGCTACTCTGGAAGATGCACTGAAGACCTCGCTGCATGAACTGGATGGAACATACACCTATATGGTGGCAACAAGAGATGCCATTGGTTATGCCAAAGACAAGCTG
The DNA here is from genome assembly GCA_022340265.1 of Deltaproteobacteria bacterium. Classification (GTDB taxonomy): domain Bacteria; phylum Desulfobacterota; class DSM-4660; order Desulfatiglandales; family Desulfatiglandaceae; genus NaphS2. The sequence continues at coordinate 5,218 of JAJDOH010000006.1, forward strand.
GCGGCAAAACCGATGGTCATATACGAAGACGATGATATGATTGCCATCGCTTCTGAAGAGGTTGGTATCAATCGGCTTTTTCCGGGAAAAGCGCTGATTACGCGAGAACCCCCGCCGCTCACCTACGGGCTCTGGACAGTATAGAAAGCCTGTCTCGAAAACGATGCCTCCAGGCCGAGGCGGCCGTCCTGAACATGCGGTATGTTAAGAATTTGTAATGTTGGCGGTTCAGGGAGAACAACTATTTAGACTGGAAGGAATAGACAGCATATGGAGACCTTAGATATTTCCGGAATGCAGATGCGGAAGGTCAACGAGATTATTCGGGGTTTTGGTTCAACGCATCAGAACGTGCAGGTTTTGAACCCGGATGCCCGGCATTATATCGGCGTCGGCCTCATCAGTCCGATCAAACTGTGGATTCGCGGCTCCGCGGGATATTTCTGCGGAGGTTTGACGGATGGTCCGCACATCCGGGTAGATCAAAATGTGAGCTGGGGAGTTGGGGACAACATGTTCGCCGGCTCCATTATTGTGGGCGGCAATGCAGGCGCCGTGGCCGGTGAAGGGCTTCGAGGCGCAGAAATTGTGATCAGAGGGAACGTCGGATCGAGGGCCGGCCAGGTCATGAAAAAGGGAACGCTCTGCTGCGCAGGAAAAGCGGATTTTATGGCCGGATACATGATGTACGGCGGCCGCCTGATCATTCTGGGCAACTCCGGTGAGAGTGTCGGCGAAAATATGGCCGGGGGCGAGATCTATGTGGGCGGCGAGGTGGAATCACTGGGTGCCGATGCCATGCAGGTGGATCCCGAGTCCTGGGAAATCGACAGCGTCATGGAGTTTCTGGACAAGTACGAGATTCCCTTTAATGGGACGTTCAAGAAGATCGTCTGCGAGGGCAAACAACTGAAATATAAGGTGGCGGAACCCCGAATTCGCAACATGCCCTTTTATCAGTTTTCCGGGAGCGACGCACCCTACTGGAACAAGAAAGTACAGGAAGACAACCAGACAAGGGCCGTCATCGGCCGCTATCGGATTCGCGGATACGGTGCTGCCAGACACCTGCCTCACTATACGGATCTGGCTTTCAAAATGGATCTCTCCAAGTTCGGCAAAGATCCCGGCGTGGTTTCCAAAATCAACCTGAGAACCTTTATCGGCGACCGGCATGGGGGCAAGCCGCTGGACCTGAGCATGCCCGTCATGATCGCGCCTATGAGTTTCGGCGCCCTGAGTCCCCAGATGAAAGTGGCGCTGGGAATCGCTTCAAGGCTCTCCGGCATTTCTGAAAACTCAGGCGAAGGAGGTATGTACTCCAATGAGCGAGCCGAAGCCAGACAGCTTATCGCTCAGTGCCTGGCGGGACGGCTGGGATGGAACGTGCATGACATGAAACGGTCTGAAGGGGTGGAAATATATATTTCCCAGGGTGCCAAGCCGGGTCTGGGGGGCCAGCTTATGGCGTCCAAGCTCACCAAAGAGATAGCCGCCATCCGCGGTATTCCGGCGGGCATGGACCTGCGGTCTCCTTCACGTCATCCGGACATTCTGGGCGGCGACGATCTCATCATGAAAGTGGAGGAATTTCGCGAAGCCGTGGGCGGACGGGTTCCCATCAGCATCAAGATCGGTGCCGGCCGAATTCGAGACGATATCAAGATCGCCTATAAGGATGGTTTGGACTTTATTGAACTGGACGGCCTTCAGGGAGGTACCGGCGCAGCCGGTAACGAAGTGGCGGAGTATGTGGGTATTCCGACCCTGGCGGCGCTTCAGGAGGCCCTGGACGGCCTGAAGGAAATTGAAGCGGAAGGCCAGCTTCCCATTGTTCTTATGGGCGGCATCAAGGACGGCTTTGATGCGGCCAAGGCCGTGGCCATGGGTGCATCGGCTGTGGGGCTCGGAACGCCCATGCTGATTGCAGGCGGGTGTATCGGTTGCATGCAGTGCAGCGTTGGTTACTGCCCGGTGGGGGTTGCCACCCAGCATCCGGATCACGTAAAACGTTATGACAGCGAATCGCGTGCCCTCATGATGCATCGGTACCTGGAAGCCCTTCGCTGGCAGATGGCCGCCGTCACGCAGGCGATGGGTAAGGATGACATTCACCAACTCTCTCCGGACGATATGGTTGCCCTGACGCCGGAGGCGGCTGCCCTGACCGGGCTGCCTTATGAACCGGAATACCGTGAGCGACTGCGGGAAGAAATCAATAAGGAAGGAGCCTCTTTGTCATGGTTGAGCTAGAAAAGCAGATGTTGGCTGCAAGCGACTGGTATTATAATGAATTTGGAGATCTCCAGTGGATCCCGGCCCCCTGCCAGAAAGCGTGCCCCGTGGGTACGGATGCCCCTTCCTATATCGGCCTGATCTGGGAAGGAAAATATGAAGAGGCGCTTGAAGCCATTACGGCGACAAATCCCTTTTCTTCGGTCTGCGGTCGGGTTTGCGCCAAACCGTGTGAAACGGAATGCCGCAGGGGGGAAAGCGATGGTACGGTGGCCATCAGGGGGCTCAAGCGGTTTGTGATGGACCGGTTGGGAAGCGATTTTCACCTGCCCGAAGTGGCCGTCAATCAACAGAAAACCATCGGTATCGTCGGTGGCGGACCCACGGGCCTGACGACCGCTCAGGATCTGGCAGAAGCCGGCTATGAAGTTCATATTTATGAAAAGTCGGACCGTTTGGGCGGCATGATCAACGCTATCCCGCAGTTTCGGCTTCCCCAAACCCTGATTGAAGAGGATATCAACCGGGTGTTGAATCATTGTCCGGGGATTCATGTTCATCTGAATACGGCTTTGGGTAAGGATACCACGCTGGATGCATTGAAGGAAAAGCACGATGCGGTTCTCCTGGCTTTGGGGCTTTGGCGTGACCGGGGTTTGGGAATTCCAGGTGAAACAGAGGCAACCGGTGGGATCTACGGCATCAAGCTCCTCACAGACATGATGGGTGGCGACAGCGCGCAATTGCCGGAAAAGGTCGTGGTGGTGGGCGGCGGTAACGTGGCCATGGATATGGCCAGGACTGCCTTGCGCCTGGGCGCCCAGGATGTTCAACTCTTCTGTCTCGAATCACGGGACGAGATGCCCGCCTGGAAGCATGAAATCAAAGAGGCGGAGGAAGAGGGCATTGCGATCCATCCCGGATGGGGGCCTAAGGAGATTTTGCTTCAAAACGGCAGTGTAAAGGGTCTTCAGTTCAAACGCTGTGTGTCCGTATTTGATGATGAAGGGCGTTTCAATCCGGTTTACGACGAAGCAACCATTCAAACGGTGGACGCAGGGGCAGTGCTTCTGGCCATCGGGCTCATGGGTGACAACCGTGAGTTGGAAGACCGCGGGTTGATGCAAAGAGGGTTTGTGAAGGCCGAACTGGCGGGTATGCAGACCACGGATCCTCAGGTATTTGCCGCCGGCGATTGTGCTTTTGGTCCGTCAGCCGTGGTTTATGCCATGAACCACGGGCACAGAGCCGCCTATTATATAAAGGCCTATCTGGAAGGCAGGAAAGATCCGTTGGCCTACCGGGTGCCGTGGCGAACCCGGGGTATCCCGGTCACCCAGGACCCCGAGTGGGAAAAGCTGCCCCCCGAACCCCAGACGTTTTGCGGTTTTCAGGAAGATAAACCCCTTGCCGAGTGTGAGGAGACCTACCCGGAGGATGTTGCCCACCGGCAGGCGGCGCGATGTTTGCGCTGTGATACGGAAACCGGCGCATCCGATTATTCGCGGCGTACGAGGGAGCACTTGCATGCCATGGCCCGAACCGAACCGGAAAATAGTGAACGGCTTCGGGCGATTGCGCTGGAACGTCTGAAACCCCGTGACAACCCATTTCCCAGTGACCGGCCCGCACACATTGATGACCTGGTGTTTTTGTCCGCGGCCCTGACCCGGTTGGTGATCGATCCATACCGGGAGCACTGCAATACCACCACCCCCATCGGAAAATCATTGTCACTGGATCAACCCTTTTTCTTTACCGGATTTGACGAAGCGCCTGATGATGTTCGACGCGCCCTGGCGCAAGGGCTGGCTGAAACCAATTGTGGCTATATGGGATTTCGTCCCCTGGGCGAAATCGGACAATTCCCTTGGCTTCAGCTGATTGTTCCCGGAAAGACCGAGCCCAGCGCCGATGCAGACGGTCTTATTTACGTGGTGGGGAGCGATTTTGAGCCCATGGAAACCAAACGACTTAAAGACGACCAGTTATTGGGACTCGCCGTTAGGACACCGGCACTACAGAAGGCCATTCCCTGGGCCTTGGAACAGGAATGGGATGTGCTTATTCTGGACGGAACCAGCGGTATTGAGAAACTGTGGGTGGAACTGGAGGGTTTTCCCGATCTAACGGTCATTCGGGATGCCATCCATATCCTGAGAAATGACCTGGACCGTGAAGAGGACATTGCGCTTGTTTATTTCGGCGGGTTGAGATCGGGCACGGATATCGCCAAAGTGCTGGCCTTTAACTGCAATGCCGGCGTTTTCAATGTGGCGGCGGCACTCGGCCTGGGAGGTGTTGAGGAGGACGGTCAAATTGCTTTTGATGCCGGCATGAGCATTGAAGAACGCATCAGCGCCGTCCGACAGTGGATCAAAGCTACTGCCGAAGAATCGGCCATTATAGCACGCTGCACGGGCAAAACCTACGTTCACAATCTCGAGCCCGAAGATATGCGGAGTATTACCCTGGCCACCTCAAAGGCGACCAACATTCCGACGGCATCCGGTACCGGAATCCGGGAAGGGTTCTAAAAAAACCAAACATTTATCAATACAGTGAAAGCCGGGGCCGTTGCCCCGGCTTTTTTATCCTAGTCGTCTGTTTCCAGATCATTATACTTCCGGTTGCTGCCATAGGACTTTTCCACGGGGTACTTTTTTTCGTTTACCACCAGCTTTTTTCTCACAGCCTCCGACAGGTCAATGTCGCACCCTTTGGACAAATAGAGGAGAAATACACAAACGTCCGCCAGTTCCTCTCGCACCTTTCTGTGCTGGTCTTTGTCCTCAAGCATCTCGCGAATTTCATGCTGTGACTTCCACAGGAAATGTTCCAGGAGTTCACCGCATTCGATGGAGAGGCCCATGGCGAGGTTTTTAGGATCGTGAAACTGTTCCCAGTTTCGCGCATCCCGAAATCGAATAACTTCTTCTCTTAAATCTGCAATGGTTTCTGTTTCATCCATGATTCACCCATCATTCAAGTATCTGAAACTGACGCAGTGCTTCTTCGAGTTGAAGAATACTGTCATGAAGCGCATTTTCACCGATGCCGGCATGCCCCTGAAAGATAACCAGCACATTTCGGGTTTTGTCGGTGATCTTGGTTCGGTTGCACTGCTTGACATCCATTCGGCACATGACCCCGGCATCATCCACATACGCAAATTCGCCGCGCTTTGCCATCCCTTCACCCCTCCCGCCGATGGGCTTAAAAGCCGTGTCCTTTTTGATCTTTAGAAGGCGGGCGTTGCCGGATATATTCCGGGTGTCATGGGCGCCGATGGAGACGCCGGTCAGCACGGATATGACATTATAAATGTCTACGAAGGTGTTAATATGTGGCACGGATCCGTTTTTGAGGATCAGGTCCGTCAAAACTTCACAGGAAGAAGGAATGCCCTTTTCCATGGAAAATCTATCATGCAGGGCAATATATCCTTTCAGGACTTCTGAGGTTTTCCAAGGGCTTTCATTGCATTTTGCTTTTATCTCACCGACCCTTTCTTTGACCCATCTTTCCACTCCGCTGTTTCTTTTTTTTATTTGGAGGTTCCCATAAACCCGCCATTCCATGGGAATTTCTTTCAGTTCGTCGGTTTTTGTAAGGATCAGTCTGTTGCCGGTATGCGCATCGGATTCGGATGTTGCAGGTTCCCTTCGGTTCATTGTACCTCCCCTATTTTTTTCTCATCCCCATTGACCATTTTTCGAAAACGTCGGAATGAAAAGCTTTTAAGCCATCACTTCTCATTCGGGTGCATTCTAGTATCCTATTGTGCGGGTTGCAAGCTGCCTCGGGCACTTTTTTCGTCTTTACGCATTGATCGGACCCTTATATAATCCGAGCCATTGCGGCTTTCGACCGTGTCGATTCATATAAAGAGCCGGATGATTGTTTAAGTGTTTTTGCACCGTCACTTCATCATATGGTATGAGGAAAGCAGAACCGAATGGTTATTTTTGTTGATCTTGAACACGAACGCCTGCGCCAAAACCCTGTTCTTTGGCGGTTTTTTGCTGCCAAAACCCTTGAAACGAAATATCGACTGGAATCCATTTCCGGAACCGATTGCATGATCGTCCACCATCGGCGTTTCACGCCTGACATCATAAACCGGCTCAATCCACGGGCGGTGGTGGTCGGGGGCAACTACACCGGCTTTCAGCACTTTGATGAAGCGGATCTTTCGGGCCTCAATGAATTCTTTTTTGAGGTTTCGCGCCCTACGCTCGCCATTTGTGGCGGTTTTCAGTTGCTCGTTCAAATTCATGGCGGCGCGGTGGGTCCCATGGCCCCCGATACGGTAAAAATGGGGGGCACACCATCGGATACGGATACGCCACTTCCCGAGGAGTTGCTGCCGCCAGGGCAGGCACCACCATTGTCAACCCGCGCTTTTGAACGGGGGTTTGTTCCCGTTCACATTGCAACCCATGACCCGCTTTTTAGCGGCCTGTCAAGAAAAGCCTATTTTTATCAATTGCATGGCGGGGAGGTGAAACGGCTGCCGGAATCATTTTCCATCCTGGCGGGCAGCCATTGCTGCCGGATCCAGGCCATTTGCCATCGAGAAGCGCCTGTTTTAGGGGTTCAATTCCATCCGGAACTGTATGACGGTGCCCATTATGACGGTCGGCGCGTACTTGAGAACTTCTTCAGGTTTGCGGAATCGAAATCGTAGTTCTTGAACTTCAACCATCTTCTTCTTTCTTCATCTCCGGATCTATTCCGGTTTGCCGCAATTTGCCGTAAACGCGTTTCGGGATGTAAACCTTGGACAGAACGGATCTGGCCATAACAAAAAAGATGACGAGCAAGGCGACAGCAGCCAGTGTCCTGAAAACGGAAAGCCAATAGTCGGAATACCTGAATTTGTCCCACAATGCTTTTTTTTGACCATCGCGCCAGTCACCGAGCTTACCGCGGACAGCGGCGATGGCATCCTGTGTCAGGATGCCTTTTTCATCAAGCACACTTTTAACCCGACACTCATATTGAATGAAATGTACGAGATTTTCTTTGGCTTTCTCCTGATAAACTGCCAGCAACAGGGCGGCTGCTGCGAAAATAATCATCAACAAAAAGCTCATGAAGATCGTTTTTTTGCTCTTTTTGCTCATTTATCGTCTATCTTCAGACACCCTGAAAGCATTTCTCGCATAGCGGCAAAGGGTAGGTGTTATTTATATCAGACAGCTGCTTCCGGATGGTGATATCTGTAAATTTCGTAACGAACCTTTGCAAATCGGTATGCGTCCAATATGGATATGGCATAAACAAACCATCCGCCCGCGTAACGTCCGAGAATCGAGTGTTGCGGAGTGGTGGTATTGAAGCAGATCCAGGCACCGACGAGCATGAAAAAGACCATGAATAATCCCCTTGTAGGAGTGTTATTCAATACCTGCCCGACCCCGGGCAGAAAGATGGAAACGGCCAGAACAGCGTAAGGATTGAATGGCGGTTTCTCCTTCCCGAACCTCTTTTTCGATGCGTCGTGTGATGCTCCTTTATATTTTTTGATCTTTCCCATGGGGTGGGGCCTCCCTTTTCAGGTCTTCATAAAGCGCAATAACCCGGTCCATCAGGGACCTGACAAGGTTGGTATCAAGTTTCAGGTCTTCGAATTTCACCTGCCTGAGAAGCATGTAGTATGAGCGGATGGCTTCATTGGCCTGATAGACAATACGGGCGCCTTTAGGCGTTGTCAACAGTTCTTTCGTCTTGATGTCGTCAAATATGTGCATGTGCGGGTCGATGATCTCCAGTGGTGGCATGTGGTCGGGGTTGTCTGTCCGAAACCAGGCATCCCTTGGCCATCCTTCCGGAATAACCATGTCAATTTCAAGGTTCCAGGAAGGGGAATAAAATTCAACGTTTTTGGGTCGCCTCAGAAAGTCGAAGATTCCTTTGAAAGGAACCTTCCCTCTGACCGACACCAGCAGCCAGAGGGAAGGAAGGGTTCGAAATCCCGCATGATCCGCAATGGGTTCAAGGGTAATGTCACAGTCCCGGTACTGACCTCTCAACACGGGATAATAAATGCCATCCTGGTTTATTCGATAGCTGTCAAAAAGATGAAGGCAACTATCGAACATCGCTGCCCGTTCAGCCTTTTCGGCCGATCGGTTGCGGCGGTGGTGAAAATAAAGCACCAGGACCAGCAACGCCAATATGGCAAGGGGTCCGTAGATCATTTGGGTTGACAAAATTGCTTTTCCAAAAGTCACCGGCAAAACATCAGCGGATGATGGTAACGGGGCAGTGGGCTTTGGCGACCACTTCGGAAGCCACCGATCCCAGAAGAATCCTTTCCACGCCTGTTCTTCCCGTTGACCCCATGATAATATGATCACACCCCTCTTTTTCCGCATAATCGAGAATGGCAGCGGCAATGTTACGTCGGGCATAGATTTTGGCCAGTTTAAAATTTTTAAGCCCCATCTCCTTTGACCTTTTTGCCGCACTGTCCAGTTCCATGTCATCCTGCGCTTCAGCCGCTTCCATCAGTTGCACCCCGCGGTAACGGGCATCCGATGGGTCCGTGCCGATTCGGGTGATCAGAAGAAAAATCACCTCGACATTTGAAAAATTGTTGGCAAAATTAACCGCAAAATCAATCCCTTTTTCTGAGGCGTGCGATCCGTCCGTCGGGCACAGCACTTTCATCGATTCAGCCATTTTTAAAACCTCCCTTCTAATACCCTTTGGGTCTGGGCCAGTTCATCTGGAATTGATCGCCCCGCCTCACATATTTGTAACGGAAGAAATGGAACCAAATGGAGGCTGCAATATAAAATGTCATCATGGCCAGCAACTGGACACCGTATCCCAGGTAGGTGGCAAAGTAAGTGATGGCGCAAAGAATAAAAAGGGTGACGGCCGGAAAAGGATGAAACGGGTGCACATACCCTCTGCGGATGCTTCCCAGTGGCCATTGCTTTCGGAACTTGAACATGTTGATGGGCATGAAGGTATAGCCCAGCAGCCCTGAAAGGATGGAGAAGGTGATCACCTGGTCCAGCAGTCCCGTAAAACCAAAAGAAATGGCAACCGGCACCAGAAAGAGGATGGACCGGTAGGGGGTTCTGTATTTGGGATGTACGGCCCCGAACCATTTCGGCAAAAAGCGGTCGCGGCCCATGGAGAACCAGGCCCGTGCCGCATCATTGATGGTGCCGTTCGCGGAGGCCACGGCTGAGAACAGGGTACCGATGAACATGACCACCGATACGAAAGGATTGCCGAAAGCGCGAGCCGCGTCATACTGCGGGATAAAGCTCACGCCTAAATATTCCCATGGTACCAGTCCTGCCGTGCAGTACCAGGTCATGGTAGCGGCGATCAGAAGGGTCATCATACCGGTCATGGTCCCCAGCGGCAGTGAACGGGCGACGGATCGCACCTCTTCAGCCGCCTGACAGGTGCCCTCGATGCCCAGATAGTACCAAATGGCGAATTGGAAAGCGGCGATTACCCCCAGCCACCCGTAAGGTAAGTCCGTGAGAAGGCCTTTCTGATGTATGGCACCTCCCGGGGACCATCCCTGAGCAGCAAAAAAGAGAACAAAAATGGCGATGAAAGCGATGGCGGTGATGACAAAATTGATGGTCAGCGTCATGTAAACGCCACGATAGTTGAGCCATGCCAGGATCGCGATGGTAAATACCACGAAAGGCTTTGGATCGAGATCCGTTATGCCGAAATCCCTGGCGGCCTCCACCATGAGGTCTCCAACCACCAAAGCATCCGCGGCTTCAAGCATGGTGTAGGCAAAAACCAGATAGAGCCCCACATTAAAGGCCATAAGTGGTCCGATGATGTGTTTTGCTTGAGAATATTGACCCCCTGCCGCCGCAACGGTGGATGTCACTTCTGAATCGATCATGGCGACGCAGGTATACAGGAGTCCGATAAACCAGCAGGCAATAATGGATCCCAGTGCGCCACCTTTGCCGATGCTGAAGTTGTATCCCATGTATTCACCCACCAGCACAATTCCCACGCCAAGCGCCCAAACGTGTGCCGGCCCCAGAACTTTGAGAAGCGATATTCGGTCTTCTTTCCCCTTTACTTCAGTTTCTTTTTTGTCGGTCATAGCATATACCCTCAGCTGAATTAAGTATTGATCGGGAGATTTTACAAATAATTATTAATTGGTTTTGTTGTTTCTTGCCTCTTCCCGTTCGGTGGCAAACATTTTTTCCTGTTCGGTAATCTCATCGTGCCCTTCTTTTGAACTCAACAGAAAATCCTCTCCAAATTGAGAATTGGTCTTGAAAAAATCGACCAGCATCCAGAGAACCAGCAGTGCCGACGCAACCCAACAAGCGTATCCGATAATACTGAAGATATTCATTTGTCATTCTCCTGTTTTTCATAGTGCTCATCGATGACTTCCCGGTACTCCCTGTCGGAGAGCCGCAATACCAGGACGAAATAGCCGATGATGACGATACCCGTGAAAATGAGCGACCAGGGGTTGATTTCATAGACGAAACGGGTGCAGATATACTCAGCTGCCTCTTTCGGACCCATTCCCAGTTGTTTCCACTGTGTCTGCATGACTTCGTTTTGTCCGAGGGTTTCCCACGAAATGGTCTCAGGCAGTTTGGTTTCCGTATTCCCCGCAGTGAGACCCAAGGCGATCGGGGTGAGCAGCACGAGATAGATGAGGATGAGGAGAAAAATGGAGTCGAAAATCTGCCCGCCGCCGCTCTGCTCAGGAGGTTCGTATGCCACCTTTCTCTCCGGTTTCTGAACTTTGTATTCTCTTTTGTTCATGATTGATGTTCCTCCTTAATTTTGCGCATATGACCGGCTTATTGGGGTTCCTTGTTCTTCTTGGAGGCACGATAGGCATCCAGGTGCCGCAGGTCCACCGTATAGATGAAGTCCTTGTCATGGGAATAATGACGCACCATGGCGGAAATGGAACCGGTATTGTAAATACATACCAGCAGTCCTCCGACGATAAGTGCGATTCGAACACCCCCGCTGGCAAAATCACTTTGCGAAACGGTCATGAAAAAGACAAAGGCGTAGGTTAGCCACAGCCACAAAACAAAAACCCAGCCAAAAACACAGTCCCAAGCGAACATTTTGTTAATTCGCCTTTTGAATTCTGTACTTTTGTAGTATTCCAGATCACGAACCGCCATACGCTATCCCTCCTGTGTTGTTTATGAATTGCGATTATCACAAAAAAAGTTGAATCCCTGAAATCCAAATTCTAATTGTTTATAATGTTTTTGAAGCATTTTAAGTTGCAGTTAATTATGGGTAATTGATAATTATTAGAAAATCAATTGTGTTATAAATACTAATAGTGGTTTGCAAAAAAAAGCGCTGTATTCCATTTAGAAAACGTTACAGGTGCGTCGACGTTTGTGTGAAATTGTGGTGCAAATCATTGTCGGCTACACCAGCGTGAGATACCGTTTGGTTTCCCACCGGGTCACATGACTCATGAACTCGGACCATTCCGCCCGTTTCAGCCGCAGGTATTCGGGTCCGATATCACCCAGCGCGCCCATGACCACTTCATCGGCTTCCAGTGCATTGCATGCTTCGCCCAGGCTCTGGGGCAGGGG
>JAJDOH010000024.1 GCA_022340265.1 Deltaproteobacteria bacterium
TGAAAGCACCTTCCGTGTATTTCATGATGTTTCCCTTGTGCACCAGGGTCACGCTCTTTCTATGATGGTCCAGCGCATATTCGATGGCCTTGGCAACCAGACGGTCCGTGTTTGCTTTGCTCATGGGTTTGATTCCCAGGGCACTCTCCAGAGAGATCAGCGTGCCACCCGCTGCCTTCGATTTGCTGTTGATGGCACTTAAGAGCTCGCGGGCTTCTGAAGACCCGGCAGGCCACTCCACCCCTGCATACACATCCTCCGTATTTTCCCTGAAAATGACCACATTCATTCGTTCAGGATGGGTTACCGGCGCCGGGACACCTTCCAGATACCGCACCGGACGTACGCAGGCATAAAGATCAAGGGCCTGCCGAAGCGCCACGTTCAACGACCGGAATCCACCGCCAACCGGCGTCGTGAGGGGTCCTTTGATCGCCACCCCGTATTTGACAATGGCTTCCAGCGTCTCCTTTGGTAAAGGATTTTTTTCGCCGTACGCACGCTGAGCTTTCTCCCCCGCCAGGATTTCCTGCCAGTTGATTTTCCGACCCTTGCCGTAAGCCTTGTTTACGGCCGTCCCCAAAACCAATCGTGTAGCGGCCCAGATATCAGGACCGATGCCATCTCCTTCGATGAAAGGGATAACGGGGAAATCGGGCACCAGTGGTCGTTTAGTAGCATCCCAATGAATGACTTCTTCGAAGCGACCGGATTTTTCGTTCATTGTGTTGTTCATTTTTTTCACCTGTTCCACGATTGCTTTTTACGCATATCAATGTTTGATTTTCGGGTGTGTTTGGATATATCATGATGCGGGTGAAACAAAAAGGAAAATTGTAATTGCTGTTTTTTGCCGAATATCAGGGTTGCGACCAACTGAAAAAGTCATGGGAAATGCCGAAGAACTGATGCCCGGTTACACGGGCGTAAAATTTGTGTCCATTCAACTGAACGAGGATTTACCAAAAGGTTTTGCTGCCCTCTTTCCGCTTTTCAAAGCGTGTGCGGATTTTGTAGCCGAACATGACATGGTTCCCCAAAATGCAGGAAACTTCAGTATGCGGTTCGCGGACGGCATCGCAATCACAGCCGCCGGAGCAAACCTGGATATGTTGGAAGAAAAAGATATCATCTATATTGCCCACTGCTCGGTCAGCGAAATGAAACTGAAATTTATCGGCACCAGAAATCCTTCCTCTGAAAGTCTCCTTCATTATCTCATCCTCCAGTGCAGGCCGGATGCCAATGCAGTGGTGCACGTTCACAACATCCCCGCATCCGATATTCCGGTGGGAAAAATCCGGGAAACGGAAAAAGAGGAACCTTACGGTTCGCTGAAACTGGCTCAAATCACCTGTGACACCCTCGGAACCAGCGACGAACCTATTTTAATGAAGCATCACGGATACGTGGCGGTGGGATCAAGTTTAATGGAAGCTGCCAAACGGATTATTTCAACCCATTTAGAGCTGTTAAACAAGCCTAAGAAGGAGATCATTAGAGATGCAAAAACCCTTTGACATAGACAAAACCCGGGAAATCCTGTCCAAAAAACGTCGTGAAATGGAACGGGGACTTTCCTATGCGGAAAAGATTCTTTTCCTTCATCTAGCACATGGAAACAAGCCTCAAAAATTGCGGGCGGGAAAGGATCAGATCGCCCTTTTTCCCGATCGCGTGGCCATGCAGGATGCAACCGCCCAGATGGCCATGCTTCAATTCATGCAGACCGGACGGAAAAAAACCAGAGTTCCCGCAACCATCCACTGCGACCACCTGATTCGTGCGGGGCGCGGTGCCGACGTGGACCTCAAGAAAGCCCTCGGCGCCAACAAGGAAGTGTACGATTTTCTCTCTTCAGCGGCCATGAATTATGGCATTGGCTTTTGGGGACCCGGATCCGGCATTATCCACCAGGTCATTCTGGAAAACTACGCCTTCCCAGGGGGCCTGATGATCGGCACCGATTCCCATACGCCCAACGCGGGGGGACTGGGTATGATGGCCATCGGCGTGGGCGGTGCCGACGCGGCGGAGGTCATGGCGGGACTGCCGTGGGAAACCACATTTCCCTCATTGGTGGGGGTCAGACTCACGGGAAGGCTCAGCGGTTGGGCATCGGCCAAAGACATTATCCTGGAGATGCTGAATCGATTCACTGTCAAAGGGGGAACGGGAAAGATTTTTGAATACTTTGGCGAGGGTGCAAGAGTCCTTTCGGCCACTCAAAAAGCAACCATCACCAACATGGGTGCTGAACTGGGCGCCACAACATCCGTATTTGTCTTTGATGAGAGCATGACGGAATACCTGAAAAATACCGGCCGTGAATCGGATGCCGTTTCCGCCGCCGCCCTGTCGGATATCCTCTGCCGGGATGAAATCTGTACCACTGATCCTGAGCGCGTTTACGACCATTACCTGGAATTGGATCTCAGCACCATCAAACCGGCCCATGCCGGTCCCTTCAGCCCTGACCGTGTCACAAAAGTTGAAGAGTTCAGAGAACGCGTGGCCGCTGAGAAGTGGCCCCAGAACGTTTCCACCGTTCTCATGGGATCCTGTACCAATTCCTCCTATTCGGACCTCTATGCCGCCGCTCAAATACTGGAGCAGGGAGGGCGTCACGGTTGCCGGGTCAAAGTCCCTTTCATGTTGTCTCCGGGGTCGGAGCAAATCTATGAAACCATCAAACGGGACGGCATTCTTCAAAAACTGCTGGATGCAGGCGCTGTGATCCTTGCGGCGTCCTGCGGGCCCTGTATCGGGCAGTGGGACAGAAAGGATTCCCATAAGGGCGTAAAAAACATCATGTTCACCACATTCAACCGGAATTTCAAAGCGCGAAACGACGCCAACCCGGAAACTTTGGCCTTTTTAACCTCACCCATCATGGCCGCCTGCCTTGCGCTTTCCGGTGATGCCGGGTTTAACCCGGAGACCGATACGCTGGTAGGTGCGGAGGGAGAAACGTTTCAATTGACACCCCCCGATCCGCCCACGCTGCCTGAAAAAGGTCTGGCGATTCACAAATCCGCCTACGCGCCCGCTACCGCTCCAAAAGAAACCGTTCCCATTATAATTGACCCTCATTCGGAAAGACTCGAGCGGCTCAAACCCTTTGCGCCGTGGGACGGCAAGGATTTCGTGAATCTGCCGGTACTGGTCAAAACCAGGGGAAAAACCACCACCGACCACATCTCCCCCGGCGGGGAATGGCTCAAATATCGGGGACATTTGACCAACATCTCACGAAATATGCTGGCCGGCGCCTTGAATGCCTTTACGGGTGAGACCGGCCACGGCACTGACGTTCTTTCCGGCCGTACGGGAGTAAGGCTCTCAACGCTGGCCGAAATTTATGCCGAGAACTGCGGCGGGTTCGTAATCGTAGGGGATGAAAACTACGGTGAGGGATCCAGCCGGGAGCATGCGGCCATGAGTCCG
>JAJDOH010000078.1 GCA_022340265.1 Deltaproteobacteria bacterium
TTCTGTATTGCCCGGTTTTGGCATGGAGATACCTGAAGGTGACCATACCGTTTTCGCATTGCAGAATATCCTGTTCCCGGATGACGCCTGTTGTCGTTCTCTTTATTCCACCGGATATTGTCCACAATAAAAAATGAAGGATATTTTGTTTTTGCCTGATTGATTTACCGTCACAGGCGATTTCTGACAGGTGGTCTATCTTCAGAGCGGGGTACTGTTTCGGGAAGCCCCTTGGGGCTCTGCCCCAAACCCCGAGGTTTTTTAAGGCATGAAGGCTCCTCGGAAATATCACATAAGAAAAGGGGAGCCCGAAGACTCCCCTCCCGATGACGATATTTCGTCGTCGCCTATCCGGCTATCCCTTGGCGAGTTGCTCCTCAGCAGAGCTCGCCTCCGTTTCACCGAATCTGATGATGCAATTTAACCGGTTTCCTCCACTGCCGTATGAATGTGTTCAGCCGAGACCGCTTGTGCTTTCTGCAAAGCAGCCACATTCAATGAGAGGTGTGCCAGCAGATTGATTTTGCGCGGCAGGCCGTTTGTCGCCTGAAAAAGCGCTTCCAGAGCCGGTGGCTCAAAAAGATCCATCTGGGTTCCGGCCAGTTCAAGCCGGTGCTTCAGATAAGGAAGCAACTCCTCTTTAGCCAGGCCGGATATGTGATAACGCACCACAAGCCTTTGCGCCAAAGGCTCATGGACAGACAGTGAAAGCCGCCGCCTCAACTCGGCCTGGCCTACAAAGATCATGCAGAGACGGTTTTTTGAGTCCATTTCGTAGTTTGTGAGCAGTCTGAGGTTTTCGAGAACCTCGTTTCTCAGGTATTGCGCCTCATCAATAATCAGCACCGGTCTGATTTTGGATTCCAGACAGAGCCGGTTGACTTCCATGTGGATGGAACGATAAAGGGCCGCCAGACTCCGTTCCGTGGTCAACCCCATTTCCCAGGCAATGGATTTGTAAATATCCGTTACATTGCCGGTGGTCAGAGGAACGTAAAACACCCTGTATAGACCCGTATTCAGAGAAGCGGCCATCTTTCGGCAGATACTGGTTTTGCCGCTGCCCACCTCTCCGGTGACAAGCCCGATACCGCGCAACTTCAACAGATAATGGAGCCGAGCTTCAAGCTCATCGGCAGCTTTTGAAGCAAACAGTTTGTCCGGTTCCAGATCTTTTTCAAATGGATAGTGGGCCAGCCCATAGACCTTTTTATACATACCCATCCCCCTTTTCTACTTGGGAGATCCTGCTGAAGTTAACGGGCTGTTTGGGTCTGCTTTCCCGCTCATGATCGATGGTCTTTTCAGGATCAAGTGCTTCAATGGTTTTAGACGGGCGATCCCGTTTCACAAAGCAATTGGCGTAGATGTCCACCAGTTTCGCCTTTTGAACAAACCGGCCATTGTGACAGACCTTTATCTCTTTCCCCTGGTCGGAAGGGTTGTAGCGAAGCGTTACGGTCTCTCCCACCAGGGAGGCATCAATTTCGTAGGCCATACCGTTCAGACTTACGGTACGATCTTTCTGCACTTTGCGTTTTGATTCGAAAAGGAAAAGGTCGTCCAGATCATCACCCGGTTCGGGATATCGGACCTTTTCTCCTACCTGGGCCCAGCGATCCAGCGGCGTTTCGCCAAGACTCCGATGGGGGGAGCGGTGGTACTCTGTTTCGATATACGTCCAAAGTGCCCGATTGATTGCTTTCAGATTCAGCATTTGTTTTTCCGAAACCATCGGTAGAAACTGCATTCTTACTGTCCTGAACCATCTTTCAATTTTTCCCTTGGCAGCCGCGTGGTAGGGTCTGGCGTGGATCAGGGTGATGCCGAGTTTTGCGCATACCAGGGATAAGTGGTGTGACCTGAAGGCCGATCCGTTATCCACAAAGAGCCGCATGGGGATACCTCGCCTTAGAACGGCTTGTTTCAATACCTCCATGAAGGCAGTGGTATTTTCCGAATGGGCAAAAGCGGCATAGGGAATCACCCGGGTCGCGTCATCAATAAAAGCGATGAGATAGGTCTTTCGCTTCCTGCCGTCACCTTTCCTGACCGCAGGACCGTGCATGACATCACTCATGAACAGATCACCGGCATTGGGGTAGGCAAATCGGCGATGGTCATTGGCGGGTTTGGTTTTTCGGGTTAAGCCATGTCGAGCCAGCAATTTGTACACAGTGGATCTGGGCATCCGAACATCATCGGGAACTTTGCCGGATGCCCTGACTTTCCTGATTAACAACGGAACGGTCAATTCCGGTTCCTTTTCCTTGGTCTCAAGAAGTAAATCCGAAACAGCAAGGGGCAATTTCCTCGTTTCCCCCTTATCCGTCCGTTCCTTGGGCAGTAAGGCGTCAAAACCGTCCTTGCGGTATTTTTTCAACCATGACCGGATTGTCTCTTCAGCCACACGGGTGCGTCTGGAGCCGGGAATCACATAGTTCCGACCGGCCTTCTTTTTGATCTGAGCATACAGCCCCCTTGAACCGGGCGGCAAATTGACAAAGTCTGAGATAATCCCGTAGCGAAACAGCGCCACCTGCTCCTGTAGTTTGTCTTCTGCCATCAAAAACCTCCATTCTTTTCAAAATTGACGAATGGAAGTCTCTTACCCCATCACCCGGGCATAAACAGTCCCCATCAATTGTTGGAAGACCCAAGACGGCAATACCGTTTGGCGGAACGGGGGCCGAATCCGACAAAAGGCGGCATGGACGGCAGATATTCCCGAGCTATTTCACGCAATTTGCTCAGCACCCTGTTTGTCCCGAGTTTCTTGCGAAACGATTCCAGGTCCGGAGCACATTCGGTCACAAAAAGTCCCACCAGAATTGTCAGTGCCTCCTTCACATATTGGATTCTCCGCCTCAGCCATCGAAGCCCTGATGGAAGCGATATTTCCGGTCTCAAAACAAAAGCCGCTTCTTCCTGACTTTTACATGATCCCGCTGTATTGACGGCATCCTCGATTTCGTCTAAAGTTCCCGGAAAGCGGGATGCGAAAAAATCAGGGAGCAGGCTGATGGTCCTGTGCGCACCGGGACAATACCATCGGGGCACCAGACAGTATTCCGGGAATTTCCTGGGATAGGTACCATGTCTGGCCAAACCGCACCCTCCCTCGGGATGAAAGGGGCAATGATCAAGTTCCGCATGTTCCCAGGCCTTCTGCTCAATGTATTCTTCCATGGTTAAATCAATAAGGTATCGAAGCTGCATATGAAAAAAATCGGACGTAATGAGCCCTGCCCATGCGGCAGCGGCAAAAAATATAAAAAATGTTGTCTGAACACCTCCAAGTCACCCATTGGGGGAACCTTTATTTATACGGACTTGGACAATTTATCAAATCAGGTGGTGGACTTAATTCAAGATAAGAAGTTTGATGAGGCAGAGGCCACGTGCCAAAAGCTCTTGCGGCAATATCCTGAACAGATCGATGGTCTTCATCGTTATGCTGAACTCTATGAAGCTCAGGGAAAAAATCGGGAGGCTGTGGAGTACTATCGAAAAACAGTGGCATTCGCCGAAAAGGCTGGAGGATTTGGGAGGGAATCCATTGAATCTTTTCGGCAAAAGGCTGAAGAGCTTGCTCTTGCG
>JAJDOH010000118.1 GCA_022340265.1 Deltaproteobacteria bacterium
GTCATGGGAATGGCGCCGGAGTATGGTCCCAAGCTGAAGGAATTGTCCTCCCCCGAGGCCCTGCCCAAGGGAAGTTTTCCCTGGCGGTAAAAACGGTGTCCTGTAAAATCTGAAACGATCCGTGTATTGTGGAATACAGGACGTCCTGAAGAGAAAGGATGTCCCGTCCCACACGATCGTCTGTACGGGTTACCCGGAAGTTTTTTCGATTCGGCGCCTATAAAGAGGCGTTTGGGGTTTGTTGAGGGATGGTGATGAAGAAAAAAAGGCTTTTCGACTGGTTGATCGATTCCATGGCCTATGTGGCGGGCTTACTCCTTGTGGCGGCGGTCTTGATCGTGTCACTTGAAATCTGCATGCGCTATTTTTTTCAAAAACCGCAGATATGGACGGTGGAGGTATGTGAATTTATCCTGTTTATCCTGGCTTTTTTGGGAGCGCCGTGGCTTCTGAAGAAGGGCGGACACGCCAGCGTGGATATCCTGGTGGAGAGAATGAGTCCCGTACCGAAACGGTACGCCAGCCTTTTTGCAAGCGCCGTGGGAATGTTTATATCGGTGGTGATCGTTTGGTTCAGCCTGGTCACCAGCTGGCAATGCTACACCGATGGGGTGGTGCTCACCAAGACCCTCACGGTTTCCAAATATTATTTTCTGCTGTTCATCGCCCTGGGCTATTTCTGTCTTCTGATTGAATTCGGGCGGCAATTTTTCCGGCTTCTCAGGCACGGCAAGGAGGTGTCCTGATGGAATGGTGGGTTCCTCTTCTTATGATCGTCGGCATTTTCCTGTTGCTCCTTGCGGTCGGTCTTCCCGTATTTCTGGCCTTTACGGCCGTGGATGTCCTGGGGATCTATTTCCTGTGGGGGGGCAGTGCGGGCCTGGGCCAGTTGATTCACTCCATCTTTTCTTCCATCAGCAGTTTTGTTCTGTTGCCGGTGCCGCTTTTTGTGTTGATGGGGGAGTTGTTGTTTCAATCGGGGGTGTTTGTGAGGGCTCTGGACACCCTGGATAAATGGATGGGCCGCCTGCCGGGCCGGTTGTGCATCCTGAGCATAGGCGGAGGAACGCTTTTTTCCACCCTCAGCGGCTCCAGCATGGGCACCTCGGCCATGCTGGGTTCCCTGCTCCTGCCTGAGATGGAAAAAAGGGGATACCACAAGACCATCGCCATTGGGAGCTGCATGAGCGGGGCCCTGGCCATGATTATTCCCCCCAGCGCCCTGGCCGTGATCATGGGAAGCCTGATGGAGGTTTCCATCGGTAAACTGCTCATATCCGGCGTGGTCCCCGGTCTTCTCATGGCGGCCATGTATGTGGTCTATATCGTGGGGCGGTGTACGTTACAGCCGCATCTTGCGCCCGATTATTCCCCCGAAAAAGTCCCCTGGTCCGAAAAAATCATTGCCCTTGTCAAACATGTACTCCCTTTCGGCACCATTATTTTTGTGGTGACCGGCCTGATTTTCGCGGGTCTCGCCACACCCACCGAGTCGGCCGCAATGGGGGTGGTGGCCACGGCGGCGGTGGTGGCGGCTTATAAGCGTTTAAGCCTGGCCATCATCCGTAAATCGGTGGAATCCACCCTGCGCATCACGGTGATGATGTTCATGATTCTCACCGGCTCCACCGCCTTCAGCCAGATCCTGGCCTTCACGGGCGCCAGCCGCGGCCTGGTGGAGCTGGTGGTGAGCTTTCCCTTTCCGGACATCATGATCGTCGGCGTGATGCAGCTTTTGATGATTATCCTGGGGACCTTCATGGAGCCGGTTTCCATCATGATGATCACCTTCCCCGTGTACATGCCCATTGTGAAGGCGTTTGGATTCGACCCCATATGGTTCGGTCTTCTCACGCTGATCAACATGGAAATCGGCATGAAGACCCCGCCCTTCGGGATGGTGCTGTTTGTAATGAAGGGGGTGGTGCCGTCCAAGACCACCATGCTGGACATCTACCGGTCGGTGACGCCCTTTGTGGCCATCGACGGGTTGGCCATGCTCCTGATCATGATCTTTCCCGCCATTGCCACGGTGCTGCCGAATCTGATGAAATATTAACGCGTCATGATGAACCGCCATATCAGTGTGCAGGAAATGAAGGTCCATGAATATCTGGTTGAAGAGGATCTGTTTAGATGAATAAACAAGAATGCAGTGATACTGAAAAATCCGTTATCCGTCTTCTGGTCAATGGCAGGACGTATGATCTGCCGACCGGAGAAGGACACGGGGCGGTCGTCCCGACGGATACCCTGGCCCATACGCTTCGGGAAACATTGGGGCTCACGGGAACCAAGATCGGCTGTGACCAGGGATCCTGCGGGTCCTGTACGGTGCTCATGAACGGAAAACCGATCCTCTCCTGCATGACGCTCACGGTTGAATGTGAGGGCGCCGTTATTACCACCATCGAGGGGCTGGAGGATCGGGAAACCGGCCGGCTCCATCCGTTGCAGCAGGCGTTTATTAACCATACCGCATTTCAGTGCGGTTTCTGTACTCCGGGGATTCTCCTGAGCGCCAAGGCCTTGCTGGACAGGGAACCGGATCCCGGTGAAGCGGACGTGAAACAGGCCCTGACGGGACATTACTGTCGCTGTATCTCACACTATGAGGTTGTGGAAGCGGTATTGGATGCAGCCAAAAGGGTGAAACATGAATGAACAATACGCCTATATCGGGAAAGAAACGCCGCGCAAGGATGCCCGGGACATTGTCACCGGCAGGGCGAAATTTATTGATGATATGAAACTTCCCGGGATGCTTTACGGGAAAATTCTTCGAAGCCCCCATGCCCACGCCCGCATCACGCACATGGGTTGCGGCCGCGCCAGGTCCCTGACCGGTGTGAGGGCCGTGCTCACCCATGAGGATATCCCAACCTGGGAATGGGGGATCCCCAAGCATATGAGGGTGCTGGATAACAAGGTCCGGTATGTGGGGGATGCGGTGGCCATGGTGGCCGCCGATACGCTCGAGATAGCCGAGGTCGCCTTGGAACAGATGGAGGTGGCGTACGAGCCGTTGCCCGCGGTCTATGATGTGGAAGCCTCCCCCGAGAGCACCGACCCCCCCATATACGAACAATACCCCAACAACACCTACCCCTCCGATCCCCCGGTCTATGAACCCAAGCTGCTGAACGGTCTTCATATGGGGGATGTGGATCAGGGGTTTGCGGAAGCCGACGTGGTTGCCGAAGGAACCTGCGGGTATGAAATATTCCCCAATCCCCTTCCTCCGGAGCCGCCCGGCGTCATCGCCACCTGGGAGACCCCGGACCGGTTGACCATCTATACGCCAAGCCAGTCCATCGCCTTCAACCGGTTTATCGGCATCCCCTTCATCGGCATGGCCGATCTGCGGGCCATCAGCACCCACTGCGGCGGCAGTTACGGCACGAAAAACGCCAACATGACACCGGTGGGGTATGCGGCCCTGCTCTCCAGGGCCACCGGGCGACCGGTAAAGATCTATTTTACCAAGGAAGAGCATTTTCATTGCTACTCCCTGCGCCTGGGGTCACGGATTCACGCCAGAGTGGGCATGAAGCGCGACGGGACGTTGACCGCCGTCTCGGGCCAATGGCTTGTGAACACCGGGTCAGGGTCGGAATCGGGTCCCTTCCAGATCGCCGTTGGCTGCGGTGAATTGCAGCTGGTATTGCGGTGCGCCAACTGGAACCTGAACCCGAAACTGGTCTGTACGAACCGATCCCCTTCGGGTATCGTCCGGGGGTACGGGGGGCAGGAACTGGAGAGTTCCATCCTGCCGGTGGTATCCCTGGCCATGGAAAAGGCAGACCTCGACCCCCTTGAATTTTTCAAGAAAAACTTCGTCAAGGCGGGAAACGGCTATTTCTGGCGGGAAGGCCACTGGTGGACCTACCGGGGAATTGACTTTACAAAGGCCATGGAAAAGGGCGCTGAGGCTTTCGGTTGGAAGGATAAATGGCGCGGATGGGGAAAGCCTTGCGCCGTAACCGGAATCAAACGGCGGGGCGTGGGCGTGGGCGTGCACGGCAACGCCGACGTGGGGGAAGACGCATCCGAGGCCCTGGTGAAGCTGACCCCGGACGGGCGGGCCATGGTGTACTGCTGTGTCTCCGAATCCGGCCCCGGACAGCGGAGCAGCCTGTGCAAGATGGCGGCCGAGGTATTGAAGCTGCCCCTTGAAAAGGTGAGTATGTCTCCCCCCGATACCCATCTGAATCCTTTCGAATTCGGGCTCATGGGGTCCCGTGGCACCTATGCGGTGGGTTCCGCCGTGATCGCGGCGGCGGAAGATGCCCGGCGCAAACTGCTGGAAATGGCGGCGCACCGGTTCGAGGCCACGCCCGGGCAGCTGGATACGGAAAACGGCTCGGTCTATAAGATCGGCCGGCCTGAAAGGAGAATCCCATGGCGCCGGATAACGGGGATCACCCGCACCCTGACGGGCGAAGGACGTTTTGATCCGGATTATTCCCTCAGCAATTTCCTCATGACCTTCGTTGAAGTGGAAGTGGATACGGAGACGGGGAGGGTGGATCTGATGAATGTGGTCAACGCCACCGATTGCGGCCGTATTATTTCGCCGAAGGCCCTTGAGGGGCAGCTTCACGGCGCCCTGGGGTCGGCGGGACTCGATACGGCCATTTTCGAGGAGACGATCCTGGATGAAAAGACCGGGCGCATGTTAACCGGCAATATGGTGGATTACAAATGGCGCACCTTTGCCGACTTGCCCGATTTCACCAATGTGATCCTGGAAACGCCCATCCCCAGCCATCGTTTCAAAGCCATTGGGGTGGGAGAGATCGCCACCTCGCCCGGTCCCAGCGCCGTGCTCATGGCGGTGAACAACGCCATCGGAACCCGGATCATGGAATACCCCTTGACCTCCGACAAAATACTTAAAGCTCTGGGCAAGATAAAGGGGGGCAAAAGCCGATGAAACCTTTTCGGCATATGAATGCCCGATCCCTTTCCCAAGCGACGGAACTGCTTGCCGAGCATGGGGACAAGGCATGCTTGCTGGCCGGGGGAACCGATCTGTTGGGGCTTCTCAAGACGAAAGCCGCCCCGATCTGGCCCGAGTTGGTCATCAACATCAAGAGCATCCCGGGTCTGAATACCATCCAGGGGGATGAGGCGGGTTTGCGAATCGGGGGCATGGCCAAGCTCGCGGATATCATTGACTCTCCGGAAGTGAAAAAGGATTTTCCCGTTCTGGCGGAGGCAGCGCTTTCGGTTGCCACGCCGCAAATTCGGTATATGGGCACCATGGGCGGCAATCTGGCCCAGGAGACCCGTTGTTGGTATTATCGCTACCCCCATGAAATCGGAGGGCGCATCATGTGCCGCCGCAAGGGAGAAGGTCCCTGCCTGGCGGTTACCGGAGACAACCGGTACCACGCCATCTTCTGCGGCAAGCGGTGCTTCTCCGTTTGCCCGTCGGACACGGCCGTTGCCCTGGCGGCCCTGGACGGTCAAATTCAAATTGCGGGACCAAGGGGGGAAAGACTTCTGGATGTCCTGGATTTCTACCATCCTCTAAGGAACGCCCTGGCGCCCGATGAGATCATCACCGAAATCCGCGTACCTCGCCCACACGCTGAAAACTGCCAAGTGTTTATGAAACACCGGGTACGGGAGTCCATCGATTTTGCCGTTGTGAGCGTGGGGTTGGTGATGGTCCTCAAGCAGGGATCTTGTGATTTCGTCAGAATCGTATTGGGCGCCGTGGCGCCGGGGCCCCACCGGGCCTTGAAAGCGGAGGCGTATCTTGAAGGCAAATCCCTGAACGGGGAAAACATCAGCGCGGCCGCCGAACTGGCAGTGGCTGGGGCCGTTCCGCTCAGCAGGAACGCCTATAAGATAGAACTGGCAAAAACCCTGGTTAAGAGGGCGCTCGTAGCCTGCACAAAATAGAAAACGCCCTCTGTGGCAATGAAAGCGCCAACCGGGATACGGGAAGTTTATATCTCCCTTATGTGAACTGAAATCAAATCACCAGCGATTTCAGATAGTCCAACCCCCTGCGGATCTCCACTCCTTTAATCTGCCTTTCCCTTTTCAGGCGGAGTACCAACTGCATGCCGGGAACGGCATATTTGTTGGTGAAATAGCGCAGCGCCTCCGCAGGCTTGGGATCGGATGGTTTCACTTCTATCAACAATTCAGGTTTATCGTCATTTACAATACAGAAATCCACTTCCTTCCTTTCCTTGGTCTTGAGGTAATGTAAAGCATAGGGGCGACCCTCGAAATCGACCAGTCCATATACGTATAAAGTAAAGGGGTCATAAAGGGGTCAAGTCTACGCTTGACTCATATTTTTAGATGTTGTAAAAAGGATTATGTCTAGACCTCTGCGAATTGAATATCCGGATGCATGGTATCATGTAATGAACAGGGGAAGGCGTGGGGAATCTGTTTTCCGAAAGAAGAAGGTATAAAATACCGCCCGCAGCAAATCCAGGAGATGTGGGATCCTCTTAACTTATCAACTTGACGTCACAGTTTGCTCTTAATATTGTTTCCCGCATGCCCAAACAATCATGCCTTGAAACAACGGGTGTCTGCACCACACTATTGCGCGAGGTATCCAGCGCGGAAATGGGTCAATCATTACTCCTAGAGATAGAGGGGCAAATCTGCCTTTGACCCCTTACCCAAATCTCAGGAAGCAACAAAAATCAATGGAAGATTCCCCATTCCGCGCCATCTATGCTTTTTTGGGGCTAATCAGAATAGGGGCTTTTGCGAGAGTTGCCACACAGGCAACCTGGAGGTAATGACGCATGAATGAATTTCCGGAAAACGTGTTGGATTTAATCAATGAAAACCTCGGTGGCTTCAATAATTTTCTCGGATTGCGGTTCACCAGCGCAACCCCGGATGAGTTCATCGCTGAACTCATCATTAAGGACAGCCACCTGCAGCCCTATGGATTGGTACACGGCGGGGTGTATGCCGGCATGATCGAGACTATCTGTTCGACCGGTTCCGCTTTGATGGTATGGGGGGAAGGAAAAAATGTCGTCGGCCTGGAAAACACGACGTCCTTTTTAAGGGCGGTTCGCTCCGGCCGCTTGCGTTGCGCAGCCCGACCGCTGCTCTTGGGGAAACGGTCCCATGTGTGGGAGGCTGGGATTCACGACGATCAAAACCGGCTTGTTGCTACCGGAAGGGTTCGGATGATGGTACTGGAACCCGGAGCGGAAGCCGCCGGCGCAAAAGTAGAGATGAAAAACGTCTGAGCCATAGGAACCGGCAAGATGTTCTCATATTGTGGAATCGATTGCTCGGAATGCGAAACTTATTTGGCGACCCAAGCCGATAGTGATACGGAACGTAAAAAGATCTCTAAACAGTGCCTAATCGAGTTTAATGTACGCCTCAAACCGGAACAAATAAATTGCAATGGCTGTAAATCCGATGGTGTTAAATGCTCCTTTGCCGTAACCCTGTGCGAAATCAGAAAATGCAATATTGAAAAATCCCATCCCTATTGCGCTGTGTGCAATGAATACAAATGCAAAAAACTGGAGAAAATTATCGAATCAGCGCCAGCCATCGGAAAGGCGCTTGAGGCGCTCCGCTAAAATTGGCAAAATCAAGGCGGGACTCCCTTACATCTTCTAAGGCGGTCTACGCCCACAACCCAAAAATTCAGGATTAAGAAACACCTTCCTTCATGCGCCTGATTCAAGCCCGCTATTTCTCGCCGATCGGTTTTTGCTCAGCGTTTCCATTCGTATCCTCAATAGATAAAGAATAATTTCATAATTCAGGGGATATCTCCCTTCTATAATGTTCCCGTCAGCTCTTTCTCGCGGCAGATGATCGAAGTCCCGGATCGGCTTATGAAAGGGGAGCCGGAATTTCGTTGACCAACTGCGTATCCCGCGATAAAAAGGCCCATTCAGGGAGACTCTGGAACCTGTTTTAAGCGCGTATGCCGCATCTGAACGCGAAAGGGAAAAACCTAAAATCATTTCAGTGGCGACAAAGGCATCTGTCGAGGTATTTGTTCCACTATAGAAAGCAAAACAAAGGCGGTGTAAATCATGGATGATCTGAAAATTGCGGTGGTTGGTATCGGTGCAACGGGCGCCGTCCTAGCAGCGGCCCTGCTGAAGCAGGACCCTGATACCATGTTGGTGGATCCCAGGCCCGGTTTGGGGGAGGAACTCCAGAAGAACGGATTCAGGATTTCAGGCGAACTTTCTTACCACGTTCCGGTTCGACATTTTTTCAAGCGGGTTGAAGAGATAAAGGACCGCCGTCCCGATCTCATATTCGTTTCCACCAAGACCTTCCATCTTCCTTCGGTTCTGGAAGCGTTGAAGGCGGTATACGAGGATGGAACCAGTATCGTCAGCACCCACAACGGCCTGGGGACGGAGGATCTCATTGCGGAAGCCTTCGGGGCCGAGGCGGCGTTTCGGATGTCGCTCAATTTCGGCGTTTCATTGAAGGGTCCTTGCGAGGTCGAAATGGCCTTTTTCAACAGACCCAATCATCTGGGCGCCCTGATCCCCGAAAACCGGGAAATCGGTTTGAAAATCGCAGAACTCTTCTCCGCGGGCGGTCTGGACACGGCGTTTGTGGATGACATCAAGTTGTATGTCTGGAAAAAGATGATCATGAAATGCACCATGGCATCCATATGCGCCGTAACGGACAGAACCATCAAGGAGGCCCTCTCCTTTCCTCCCACCCGGGAAATCGCCGATGCCTGTTTCCAGGAGGTGCTGGCCGTGGCAAAGGCAAAAGGGTATGACCTGGGGGAGGATTACCTGACCCAGGCCTTTGCCTATCTTGAAAAGGTGGGGATCCACAAAGATTCCATGTGCGTTGATATTGCCAACAGGACACGGACCGAGATTGATTTTTTGGGGGGGAAGGTCGTGGAATATGGAAAACAGACCGGTGTTCCCACACCGTGCTATGCCACCATGGCGAATCTGGTGAAAGCGATGGAAGACAAATACTTGGGGTAGCCCTAAGCGGGCTTTCCAAGTGGAGGAACTCCGGGCATGACGCGAAGCAAATGGATGCATGTGGGCGATGTATTGAAAATGAACGCCCTCAACTATCCGGATAAGTTGGGATGGCAGGACAAACATCGGGAATTCACCTTTTCAAAATGGAATGATCGGGCCTGTCGCTTTTCAAACGGTTTGAAGGACCTGGGTATCGGGTACAAGGACGCCTTTGCCGTCATCTCCTACAATCGCGGTGAATGGATGGATGTCTTCGCCGGATGCGCCAAAGGGGGGCAGGCGGTGGTGCCCGTCATGTTTCGTCTGGCAGCCCCCGAGATTGAATACATCGTCAATCATGCTGAATGCAAGGGGATGATCGTTGAAGCGCCCTTTGTGGACCTGATCGATGGCATAAGGGACAACCTACACGTTCCGAAGGGGGCATTTATCTATCTGGGTGAAGGTTCCGTGCCCGATGGATATATGGGGTATGAGGCGTTGCTTTCTGGGTCGTCACCCAATGAGCCCGAGCGACTGATTTACGGGGACGATGTGTGGAACATCATGTACACTTCGGGGACCACAGGGCGGCCCAAGGGGGTGGTGCGGACCCACGAGAGTCATATCTCCCACTATCTGTTGAGCAATATCAACATGGGGGTACGGCCCACGGACAAGGTGATGCTCGTCATGCCCATGTGTCACGTCAACTCCATCCAATACTCTTTTCCCTACACCTTGATGACCGCGCCCGTGTTTGTTTACAACATGGTCAGCTTCGACCCGGAAGACCTGCTCACCACCATCGATAAATACCGGATCACCTACACCTCGCTGGTTCCCACCCATTACCGCATGATTCTGGATCTGCCGGAGGAAATCAAGAAAAGCAAAGATGTTTCCTCCATCAGGCAATTGCTCGTTTCTTCCGCGCCGGCCACCAAGGACCTGAAACTGGCCATCATGGACTATTTCAAGAACGCAGAGCTCTGGGAGGCCTACGGCAGCACGGAAGGAGGCCTGGGAACGCTGCTCAGGCCCGAGGATCAATTCAAGAAACTGGGATCCATCGGAAAAGAGATTTTCGGATCCGACCGCATAAAGCTTCTTGACGAGGATCGAAATGAGGTCCCCGAGGGGGAAGTGGGCGAACTCTTTTACCGTGCCCCGTGCGTTTTCAAAGAGTATTTCAAGGATCCGGAAAAGACAAAAGAGGCTTTCGAGGGCGAGTGGTTCTCCGCGGGAGACATGGGAAAACGGGATGCGGACGGCTATTATACCCTGGTTGACCGGAAAGCGAATATGATCATTACGGGAGGCGAAAACGTCTACCCGTCGGAAGTGGAAAACGTGCTCCGGAAGCATGCCGCCGTCAAGGAAGTGGCGGTGATCGGCGTACCCGACGAAAAATGGGGGGAAAAGATCAAGGCGGTCGTGGTCCTGAATGATGGCCATGCGGCGGGAGAGACCCTGGCCCGGGAAATCATCGATTTTTGCCGGGACAAGATCGCGGGATACAAACGACCAAAAGGCATCGATTTTATAAAAGAAGCGGAAATGCCCAGGACCGCCACGGGAAAAATCCTCCACAGGGTGCTGAAAAGCCATGGCGGTATGTAGCGATCGGATAAGGATATGCATGAGATAATGCGCTTTTTCCTCTCGGTGTCGCTGTTTACATAAATATCAGGACCCCTCAAGCGCTGCTTTTAAAGCCGTAGAAAAAAATATTGGAGATTTTTTGCGCCAGCACGTCCGGTTTTACCTCGCCCCTCGCATTGTACCATTGATACGTCCAGTTGCACATGCCCACCAGAAAATGCACGTCCACGGATAGATGGGGCGTTTCAATCCCATTCTGTTTACAATAATCTTCGAGCCCTTTCTTCCAGAAAGACAAGTACGAGCGCTGTTTTTCCTTTAAAGACCGGTAGTATTGGCCGCTCAGGCAATTCTCATCATGAATAATCAGTTTGCTTCTGTATTGATCCTGACAGTACAGATTCACCTGAAAACGGATGCATTCCTGGATGAATGAAAGGGGGTCTGATATGCGTTCTCTGATTTTTTGAATGCCCGCCAAAAGATCATTCATATAACTGTCCAAGATTTGATACAGTAGTTCTTCCTTGCTTTCAAAGTAGTAATAAAGTCCTGCCTTGGTCATCCCCATGGCTTCGGCGATGTTTCGAATGGAGGCCTTCTCGTACCCTAGATTGCAGAGAATTTTGGTGGCTGTTTTATAAACAGCGGCCCTTCGACGCTCCTTTTCTTTTTCCCGATATGATTTTGCCATGGTATTCTCCTGTTGGTTCTGAATCGGCATGAATAATTATGTTCCTGTAACAAAAATAAATTGACAGTGTCAACCGAAGATGATAAAAAATCTACCGGTCGGTAGGTAAACCAAACGATCAGAAAATTAATGCTGTTTCCAGGATGTGTCGGGTGGCGGTTTTTATATTTTTGAAACATCTCCTGTTGCGCCTGTTGGAAAGCTTCTTTTTCAGTAAAAGGAAACCATAACCATGCAGATATACAGTGAAGAGCATGATATCTTTAGAGATACATTCAGGAAATTTGTGGCCAAAGAGGTCACGCCCTTTGTTCCGCAATGGGAGGAGTATCGCGCTGTCCCACGTGAGCTCTGGATGAAAATGGGGGAATACGGGTTTCTCTGTCCCTGGCTGCCGGAGAAATACGGGGGGCTTGAACTCGGGTTTGAGTATTCCGTGATCATCAATGAAGAGTTGATCCGGGGGGACGGTTTCGGCGTGGGCGTTCCCCTTCACAGCGACGTGGCGGTTCCCTATATTTCCACTTACGGAAACGATGCCGTAAAAGAACGGTGGTTGTCCGGTTGTGCCTCCGGAGAGGTCATTACGGCAATCGGCCTCACCGAACCCAATACGGGGTCGGATCTGGCGGCCATCCGTACCCGGGCGGTACGGGATGGGGATTCTTACGTGATCAATGGGCAGAAAACCTTTATCACCAACGGCTATTTCGCGGATCTGATTGTGGTGGCGGTCAAAACCAGCCCCGAAGCCGGACATCGCGGCATCAGCCTGATCCTGGTGGACAAGGAGACGCCCGGCTTTTCCCGCGGCAGAAAACTGGAAAAGATGGGGTACCACATGCAGGACACGGCTGAGCTTTTTTTTGAAGATTGCCGGGTACCCGCAACCAACCTTCTGGGTGAAGAGAACAAGGGTTTCAAATACATGATGGAGAAGCTCCAGCGGGAGCGGTTGGAAGTCTGCATCAAATGCCAGGTGAACGCGGAGGAAGCATTAAGAGAGGGGCTGGAATACGCCAAGACCCGTGAAGCCTTCGGCCGACCCATCGGAAATTTTCAGAATACCGCCTTTGTACTGGCGGAAATGGCCACCGATGTGAAACTGGGCCGCGTCTTCCTGGATAAGCTCATTGCCGATCATATTCAGGGAAAAGATATCGTACAGGAAGTATCCATGGCCAAATACTGGCTGGGTGAGATGGTCAACCGCGTTGCCTATCAGGCGGTTCAAATCCACGGCGGCTACGGCTACATGGAAGAATACCGCATCTGTCGCATCTTCCGGGATGTGCGGGCACTTTCCATTTTCGCGGGCACCAGCGAGATCATGAAACTGATCGTGAGCCGGAACCTGGGGCTTAATCCCAAATAACCGCCGAGAGGGGCAGCAGTGGAACGGGGACGCCCTTAACTTGTTAACTTAATTAACTAACATACTATTTTTACAGTCTAAAGCTTCTTCACCAAGGCGTTAAAGTTAAAAAGTTAAGGGCGTCCCTATGCGCGTGAAAAAGAGAGTTCCGGCACCTGACATGAAAGAGGCTTGTTTTCGGATCAACAAGTCCCTCAGCCCTTTTTAAACTTTGAATCAGCGTGTTTCCCCAAAAAAAATAATCCCAAAAGTTTTTTCTTGACACTAGAGCGGGCGTTCGATTAGATTAGTTCGAACGCCCG
Source organism: Deltaproteobacteria bacterium (assembly GCA_022340265.1). Classification (GTDB taxonomy): domain Bacteria; phylum Desulfobacterota; class DSM-4660; order Desulfatiglandales; family Desulfatiglandaceae; genus NaphS2. The sequence continues at coordinate 12,949 of JAJDOH010000118.1, forward strand.
CTCTACACTTCGTGGACGTTCCGCAATTCAATTTATTCATTTCGCTTCTTTTCATGAAAGGGGGCCCGATTTGGGTGCCACCGAAAGCATAAAGGACAGAATTTTTAAGACCGCCATCTCCCTGTTTTCCGCCAAAGGATTTCGCGGCACATCCATTCGCGACATCGCCAACGAAATGAATATCAGCATGTCGAATATCTATCATCACTTCGGCAACAAAGAAGGCCTTCTACTCGCCATTCTACAGCGTGTGTCCGAGCGTCTGGTGAAAGATCTGAAAGATGTTGCAACTCTGGATCTTCCACCCGTTGACAAGCTTGAAAAACTGGTTGATACCCATATCCGCCTTGCGGGAACCTATACCAAGGAAACCAGAATCTTCTTTCTGGATGAAGAGCATCTTTCAACAGAAGGGGAGAGAATCAACCGCAATATCCAGCGTCAAATCTTCGGATTTTATAAAAGCGTGTTAAAGGAACTGGATGAAGCGGGTCTCATTCATTATCGGAGCATCAATGTTCTGTCGTTCAATATTTTCGGCGTCATCAACTGGCAGCTTCGCTGGTACCGTTCTGATGGTTCCCTTTCCCTGGACGAAGTGAAGGAAGAGATTGTTTCTTTCATCATGAACGGGGTGTTGGGAGGCGTATGGATTCATGGTAACAGAGAGGACATTTTATAGGGGGTTGTTTTTTCACGCATTCACACAATTTTAAGGAGGGGAAAGGTCATGGGGTATACGATTGACATTGACACGGGCGGAACCTTCACCGACGGATTTTTCGTTTCAGGGAGCCGGGTTGAGCCCGTGAAAGTGCCTACTTCACCGCACGATTTAACCATCTGTTTTCTGGAGTGCATCAAAGCAGGGGCCGAACGCTTTGGGGTGTCGGTGGAAGATCTGTTGTATGACACGGACATCATCCGGTTTTCAAACACCATCGGCACCAACACCATTATTCAGCGGGATGGCAGTCGACTCGGTTTGTTGGTGACGGCTGGCCAGGAAGGTCTGGTGCCGACGGGAAATGGCGATGGAAAGGTGCCTTTGGTGGATCCGGAAATGGTGGTGGCCATTAATGAGAAGACGTCTCCCGCCGGAGAGGTGTTGCAGGCCCCGGACGCAAAAGCCGTCATGGCGGAGGCCCAGAGCCTCATTGATCGCGGCGCCCGCTGTCTTGTGGTGGCATTATCCTGTTCCGACGTCAACCCTCAAAACGAGCGCGCCATTCGCAACATCATCAAACGGGAATACCCCAGGGATTTTTTGGGATCGGTGCCCGTTTTTCTCTCCTCTGACATTTCAAACCGAAGCGGCGAGGAAGAGCGCGTTAACGCGGCCGTTTTGAATGCTTATATCCACGGCAAGCTGGTCAGCATGCTTTATAAAGCAGGCGAAGAGCTGCGCCGGCGGATGTACGGAAAGAATCTCTTTATTGTCCACAACAATCATGCCGTGGCACGCGTCGCCAAGACCCGTGCCATCAATACCTACAACTCCGGACCGGCGGCAGGCCTCATGGGTACCCGGGTGACCGGTCTGGCCTACGGGGCCGACGCCGTCATATCCGCCGACATGGGCGGTACCTCCTTTGATCTGGGTTTTGTACGGCAGGGGCAGGTCAGCTATACCCTGAAGCCGGATGTGGAAGGTTTCAGGGTCAACGTGCCCATGGTGGAGATCAAGGCGGTCGGGGCGGGCGGCGGCTCCATCGCTTCGGTTGAAAACGGTACCCTTCGTGTGGGACCCCGGTCGGCGGGGGCCTTACCGGGTCCCGTTTGCTTTGATCTGGGGGGCACGGAGCCCACGGTGACGGATGCGGATCTCATATTGGGCGTCTTTGATCCGGCATACTTCCTGGGGGGCGCCATGAAGTTGGACCTGCAGAAAGCTCGCAATACAATTGCGGAGAAGGTTGCTGAACCCCTGGGCCTTTCGGTGGAGGCGGCGGCATTGTCCGTGAAGGAGACCATCGATGAGGGTATGGGCCGGGAACTGAGGAAGATCCGAGAGCAGCTTGCAGACGATACGGATCCCCTGTTGGTGGTTTACGGCGGTGCGGGTCCCGCCCACTGTTGCCATACAGCCAAGGTGGCGGGGATTAAGAAGATCGTCATCACCCCATTTTCAGCCGTCTTTTCAGCCTATTCCGCCTCTGGTATGGATGTGGGGCACATTTACTATGCCCGCACGGACACGCCTTTCAGGGAAACATCCGACTTTTCGGTGCTGCCAACTGCCCTGGAAATCCTCACAAAGGAAGCGGAGCGGGATATTCGAGGGGAAGGGTTCACCTTCGAGGAGATGAAACTCTCCCTTGAGCTTCTGGTACAGGAAAGCGGTGGCGGCGAGGAGATCAAGTTCGGTGCTCCCATGGACTTCTTTGAGTCGCCGGACGGTGTGGCCCGTGCGGTAAAAACGGCGCGGGAGCTTCTGGGACAAAACGGCAACAGCCACGGCGGGGATCTAAACTTGAATATGGTAAGCCTGACGGCGCAGGCGGAAGTGCCTCATTTTGAAGTGAAAGAGGTGCCCTTGTCCGGCGGGGAAGCAAAGGCGGCCATGAAAAGCGTGAGATCGGTCTTTCTGGATGTGGAAAAGGGGTTTCAGGAAATCCCCGTGTATGACAGGTCGCTGCTCACCCATGGCAACCGTCTGTCCGGACCCGCCCTGGTGGAATCGGAGCAGACCACCGTGCTGGTCTCCGGTGGATGGCAAATGACCGTGGACAAGTTCAACAATGCTGTTCTGGAGGAGGTGACCGAGTCATGAAAGTGAGAATTACCGAATATCTGGAGATCGATCTGGACCAGGAGAAATGGTGCTGCCAGCGTTGCGGTCACGGGCTCATCGGGGCCCGGGAGAATTACAAGAGAGGGTGTCTGGTGGCGGAAAAGCCCTTTGAAGAAGTGCACCCGGCCCTGGTGGAAGGAAAAGAATACAGCTTTTCACCGGACCCCAATTACTGCCGCCTTCTGGAGTTTTACTGCCCCGCCTGCGGCGTCATCATTGAAAACGAGTACCTGCCGCCAGGGCATCCCATTACCCATGACATTGAGCTGGACGTGGATGCGCTCAAAAAGCGGCATGGGGGTTAACCATGGAAACGGGGAGGGCGCTATTCAACAAATTCTTAAACAATGAACCGCTACCCAGGCCTGTGTTTGTGCCCATGATCCGGGGGCTTCTCTCCAGGGTTGAAAACATGCCCATGGAAAGGCTTATGAACGATCCTACCCAGTGGGCCAACGCTTTGGTGAAAACCCACAAGCTGTTTCGGTTTGACGGAGTGGTGGTGGGTCTTGATTTTACCCTCATGGCGGAGGCCTGCGGCTGTGGGATATGCTGGGAGAATGATCGGCCCGTCGCCTCTCCACCGCAAAATGGTCTGTGTGATAAACCCGAGGAGACCGGCCGGATGAAGCTGGCCCTGGAAACGGCGGCACGCGTCTTTGAGGTCAGCCGGAAGGAACAGGCCTGCATCGCCGCGCTCACCGGACCCCTGACCCTGGCGGACATGCTGTTCGGCCGTGGCAAAGGCGCGGATCACCTGGGGGAAATCAAGCCGTTGATGGTGCGTGTTGCTGAGGCCTTCTGTAAGACCGGACCCGATGTGCTGATTTTCATGGAAGGGCGTTCACTGGCATCCGGCGAAATCACCCTGTCCCATAAAAAGATCTACAACACCCTCAAAAATATCACAGGATATTACGATGTGAGACCTGGGCTTTACGTTCAGAAATATGATCCTGCCCGGGTGGATCGGTTCGAAGGGCTGAAAATGGATCTCTATGTGCTGGGTCCCGGCAAAGACGGCACCCTGCCCGATGTATCACGGGTATGGGACCTGGGTGAAGGGGCCCTGGGCGTGGGGTTGGGTCTGCCGCTCAATGACCTTTCAACGGCACGCCGGCTTATCAAGGAAGGCCGGGAACTGTATGAAACCACCGGCGGACGGGGCATCTTTTTTACCAGTCTGGGACCGGCCACCCGGGATGTGGATGTGGAAACGCTTCACCAACTGGTCCAGGAGTTTTTTCACGATAATGCATCAGAACAAGGAGACATGTAATGGGGATCTCAATTAACGTCGATATCGGCGGAACATTTACGGATTTTTACGCCCGTGGAGATGACGGCAAAACCAAAATGACCAAAACGCCCAGTACCCACTATGATCTCTCCGTCGGGTTCATGAAGGGGATGCGGTCGCTCTCCCGCTCCTTCGGGACGGGGCTCTCCGATTTTTTGGGGGAGAGCGATGTGGTTCGCTACTGCACCACCGTGGGGACCAACGCCTTGATTGAACGTAACGGTCCCAAACTGGGCCTCATCACCACGGCCGGTCACGAGGATGCGATCTTCCTGGGCCGGGGCCGGAGTTGGGCCGACGGCGGTGACAGCGCGGCCAACAAGGACCTGGCCCGCATCAACAAGGCCGAACCCCTGATCCAGCGGAACATGGTGGTCGGCGTACGAGAGCGTATGGACTCCTTCGGGAACCCGGTCTGCCCGTTGAATCGGGACGAGATTCTGGTTGCTCTGCAGGAACTGGTGGACAAAGGAGCCATGGGTTTTGTCGTCTGCCTGCTCTGGTCTTTTGTCAATCCGGCCCATGAGCAGATGATCAAGCAAGTGATCGAAGAGGAATACCCCGAGGACTACTTAGGCTCCCTGCCGGTGATTCTATCCAGCGACGTCTCGCCTAAATCCGGCGAATACACCCGTTTCATCACCACCGTGGTCAACGCCTACATTCACGGGGTAATGGCCGAAGAACTCAACAAGCTGGGCGCCGAACTGAGAGACGGCGGGTACAAACGTCCCTTGATGCTGGTGCACAATACCGGAGGCATGAAAAAGGTCTCCCGCACCCGGGCAGTGCTCACCCACAACGCCGGGCCGGTGGCCGGTTTGCACGGGGCCCTTACCCTGGGCCGGGAATACGGTCACGAGAATATCATTTTCACCGACATGGGCGGCACGTCCTTCGACATCGGAGTGATCAGCGGCGGTCGCCTTCGTACCTACGACTTCATCCCGGTGATCGACCGATGGCGAACCAATATTCCGGCCATTGAAGTGAAGTCCATCGGGGCGGGCGGCGGCTCCATCGCCTGGGTCAACAAACTGATGGGCGATGCCCTGGAGGTGGGTCCCCAATCGGCCGGGTCCATGCCGGGCCCTGCCTGCTACGACCTTGGGGGAGAGGCGCCCACCGTCACGGATGCCGACCTGGTGCTGGGCTATCTGAACCCGGAGAACTACCTGGGTGGCCAGATGCTGCTGGACGTGGAACTTAGCGCTAAAGCCATCAAAAGCAAAATCGCCGATCCCTTGGGCATCGACGTGGTGGAAGCGGCCAGGCGCATCCGGGCGGTGGTAGACGCCCGCATGGGTCAGGAAGTCTTCAATGAGGTGGCCTTAAAAGGCCACGACCCCCGCGACTTTGTGATTTTCGCCTGCGGCGGCGCGGGCGCGACGCACGCCTGCGGCTTCGCTCCCTACCTGCAGGTGGCGAAAGTCGTCGTGTCGGCCCATTCCCCCGTATTCGGGGCCTTCGGTGCCTCCACGGTGAATATCCAACAGGTCTGGGACAAATCCCGCACCATGAAGATATTTTACTATGCGGAACAGTGTTACTCCCAGGATTATGACGGCTTTAACAATATTGTGGAGGAACTCAGGGAACTGGCTGTGAATGACCTGAAGCTGGAAGGTTACAGCGAGGACCAAATCGGTTTCCGATTGGAATTGGATATGCGTTACGGCATGCAATACAACCTCACCAAGATTATCAGCCCCCATTTGAAGGTGACCGGCCCTGACGAGTACAAGGATATCTGCGACCGTTTCACCGAAGAGTATTCGGCCATCTACACCCCCGAGGCCACGTTTCCCATGGGCGGGGTGAACGTGGAGTGTTTTTACCTTACGGCCTATGTGTTGGCCGAGCCCAGACCCATGGACCGGATGCCCCTGGCGGGAGAGACCCCGCCGGAAGCCGCCTTGCGCGAGCCCCGGAAGGCCTTTTGGCCTGAATTGGGCGGATTCAAGGAAACCCTCGTGTATGACTTTGACAGACTCGAGCCCGGGAACAGCATCGATGGTCCGGCCCTGATCGAAGCGCCTGAGACCACTTATGTGCTCGAACCGGGCTGGAACTTCAAGAAGGACGGGCTGGGCAGCGCCGTGTTGCGACCCAACCGCGGTTAGGGGCAAAGCGAACCTCATAAAAGAAGCGCCGGATGAAAGATTCCGGCGGAAGGGAGATACGCCATGTGCGCAATGGTTTACGCAAGGGACATGGAGGTAGTGCAGCAGCTCAAACCCGAGCCCATGACGGCTCGGGAGACCGAGGCCCAGGAAAAGATGGATGTGGTGGAGTACGATATCTTCGTCCACAAGATGAATATGGTGGCCCAGGAGGGCAAAGAGACCACCATGAAACTGGGGGCCTCTTCGGGCATGCGCTGGGGCGACGTGGCCTTCGGCATCTACACTGCCCAGGGTGATCTGGCGGTGGTGGCCACGGGCATCTGGTTCCACGCCGTCCTGGGACAGATTCCGGTAAAATATATCGTGAAACACTGGGTCAATGACAGCTCGGTGGGGGTGAAGGAGGGCGACAGCTTCTTCTTTAACGATCCCTTTTACGGCGGTGTACACCCGGCGGACATGGGCCTTTGCGTCCCGGTGTTCCACGAAGGGGAACTCATCTGTTTCGTGGGTGCGGTGGTGCATACGGGGGAAAACGGCGGGACCGACCCGGGTGGCATCTGTCCCACGGCCCGAACCAAATATGACGAAGGCCTGATCACCCCACCCATAAAAGTGGGTGAGAACTACACTCTTCGTGAGGACATTCTGAATATGTTCGCGGCCATGAGCCGGGACCCCCGCACCATGGTCCTGGATATCAAGGCCCGCTTGGCGGCCTGCCGCATTGCGCAGCGCCGCGTTGTAGAATACGCCGATCAAAAGGGCGCGGACATGGTTGTGGGGGGGCTGCGACGTATCCTGGCGGTTACGGCCGCGGCGGCCCGTAAGAAAGTGAGTCTGCTCAACGACGGCGTGTTCAAACAGCCCCGGTTCATGGACACCGTGGGTGCCGCCGAGGGGCTCATCAAGATCAATCTTACCCTGGTTAAGAAGGGCGACACCATCAAACTTGTCTTTGACGACACAACCCCCATGCTGCCGGACAAGCCACTCAACAGCTTCTTCCAGGGCATCATCGGTATGGCCATGGTCTATTTCTGCGGCTGGTTCCTTCACGATCTGCCGGCCAACAACGCGCTGTTGGCCCCCATTGAATGGGACTTCCCCGAGGATTGCCTGCTAAACGCCAAAGACGAGGCCCCAACTTCCATGGCCCCCTTTCCCCAGACCTTGTTTGCCAACGCCATGTTCATGGCCGGGGCCCGCATGACCTACCACCTGGACCCTCTAAGAGCCCAGTCTTCCTGGTACCAGGGTTTCGGTGTTCCTCTGTTCGGTGGCATGAATCAATGGGGCGAGGCCATCGCCGACATCACCCCGGAAATAAACGCCACCGGGGCCGGGGCGCGGAGCGACCAGGACGGGGTGAGCGGCGCCGGGGCGTTTTTCGCCACCATGAGCGACTGCTCGGATGTGGAGACCACTGAAGTCGACCGCCCCTTCATCTATCTGTTCCGCAACTATTTCAAAAACTCCTACGGTCACGGCAAATACCGGGGCGGGGCCGGTGTGGGTTTCGGTCTGAAGATGCACCATGTGCCGGGAGTGGCCTTGGGCTGTTTCGGCTTCGGCTCCCGCTTCCCGGCCACCTTGGGCATCTTCGGCGGATACGCCGTACCGCCGGTCTTTCTCAGTACCGTGCGCGGGAGCAACATGGGATCGCTCATGGGCTCGGCCGAAGCAGATCTTCCCGGAAATCTGGATCAGGTCTACGCGGAAGAGAACCCCGAACAAGGAAACCGCGAGTTTCACCATATCACCCATCCCATTCAACTTTTTATGTATGGTGACACGTTTTACGTGCCTGTGGGTGGCGGGGCCGGATACGGCGATGTATTGGAGCGCGATCCCCAAGCCGTCCTTGCCGATCTGGCCGAGGGCCTGGTAACGCCGTGGACGGTGGAGAACATCTACAAGGTCGTCTATGACCCGGACAGCGGACGTCTGGACGAAGAGACCACCAGGGAGCTTAGAAGGAAAGCCCTGGCCCGGCGCATGGCCGAGGGCAAGCCCTTCGAAGAATTCGAAGAATACTGGGCCACCCAGAAACCGAGCGATGACATATTGAAGTGGTATGTGACGTATCCGAGCCCCAAAGAAGGCATCGCCAAGGGCCCGTTGATGCCGGAAATGTAAAGGGAGAAAAAATGGATCATAATGACGTGACCCGTCAAAGGGTCGTGCACCGGGTCTTACAGGACAAGGCCGCCCTGCTTGGCAACCGCGAGTTCTTCCGATTTCAAGGTGAATCCTTCGGGTATGGGGACTTGGATCGCGCATCAAACAGGGTGGCGGCGGGCCTGCAGACCCTGGGCATTGGCAAGGGAGACCGGGCGGCAATCATCATGGGGAATCGGCCCGAATATCTGTTTTTGTGGTTCGGCTTAAGCAAGCTGGGTGCCATTGAGGTCCCGGTCAACACGGCCCACCGGGGCGATCTTCTGGTGTACATGCTGGGGCAGTCGGGCAGCCGGGTGGTCGTGGTCGAGGATGTCTTCCTCGATCGTTTGGCCCCGGTGCTCGGGCATCTGCCCGATCTGGAAAAAGTGATCGTTCTCGGTGATGGCGATGCTCCTCCCCTGGATAAACCGGCCATGACATATTCCGAAATGGTGGATAACCTTGGGCGTTACACGCCTCCGGAGGTGTTCTGGAACGATCCTTTCGCCATTATCTATACTTCCGGGACCACCGGCCCCTCCAAAGGGTCGGTCATGCCCCACAACTACGCCCTGTTTATGGGCGAAATCTGCATGTCGGCCGCGGGCTACGATCACAACGACCGGCTTTACAACGCCCTGCCCCTGTTCCACGGCAATGCCCAGTTTCTCTCCACCATGCCGGCGCTCATGAGCGGAGCCAGCATGGTGCTGGCGCCACGCTTTTCGGCAAGCCGCTTCTGGGAGGACGTGAAGAAGAACGAATGCACCGAGTTCAACTACATCGGCGGCATTCTGCAGATCCTTCACAAGGCCGAGCCCCGGCCCGACGACGCGGACAATCCCTTGCGCGTCATGTTCGGCGCCGGGGCCCCACCCGACCTGTACCCACCCTTTGAAAAGCGGTTCGGGGTGAGACTCATCGAGGGCTATGGCATGAGCGAGATCGGGGTCCCCATGCTCAACACGGTCAAGGAACGCAAGATCGGCTCCTGCGGAAAACTGCTTCCCGACTATGAGGTGAAGCTGGTGGACGACGCCGGCCTGCCGGTCCCGACGGGTCAGCCCGGTGAGTGCCTGCTGCGCACGCGCAAACCCCATTGCCTGCTGCTCGAGTATCACGACATGCCGGCCCAGACGGTTGCGGCCTGGCGGGATTTGTGGTTCCATACCGGAGATTATCTGCGTCAGGACGACGACGGGTGCTTCCATTTCGTGGACCGAAAGAAAGACGCCATAAGACGGCGCGGCGAAAACATCTCCTCTTTCGAGGTAGAAAAGGGTGTGCGCACCCACGACGCCGTGCTCGAATGCGCGGCGGTGGCGGTGAAATCACCCATGGGGGAGGACGAGGTCATGGTCTGCCTCACCCTCAAACCGGGGAAAAAACTCTCCCCCGAGGCGTTGATCGCCCACTGCTCCCAAGAGATGGCCTATTTCATGGTGCCCCGTTACCTGCGGTTCATGGAGGCACTGCCCAAAACCCCCACGGAGCGTGTGAAAAAAGTCCTGTTGCGTGAACAAGGCGTGACAGAGGAGACGTGGGACCGCGAAAAAGCAGGCTACAAACTGGAAAAGTAGAACCATAAGGAGGTCGTCCCATGAAAGCTGTAATGTTGAAACCGGAACACAAGCTGGCCCTGGTCGATGTGCCCAAACCCTCCCTTGACGGTCCCGGGCAGATTTTGGTCAAGGTCACCGGCGCGGCTATCTGCGGATCCGACGTGCACATCAAATACGGAGACATCCCGATTGCGCCGGAAACCGTTATCGGCCATGAATTTGTGGGCGTTGTTGCGGAAGCCGCCCCGGACGTGCAATATTTCAAACCCGGCGACCGCGTGAACACGGCGGCTTGCCTCTGGTGCGGTTGTTGCCCCGCCTGCCGCCGGGGTGAGGTGCAGTACTGCCAGGTCGGCGGCATATGGGGCGGTGGTTTCTTTAAAGGCCGGCCCCTGCCCGGGGCGCAAACGGAATACGTCCAGGTGTTCAACGCGGACATGTGCGCCGTACCGATACCTGACAATGTGCCCGACGAACAGGCCATTTTGGTGGGGGATGTTCTGGGCACAGGGTACCATTCGGTGGTGGAGGGCGGCGTGGGCCCCGGCGATACCGTGGCTGTTTTCGGGTGCGGCCCCGTCGGCCTGGCTGCCCTGGCGTCCTTGCAGCTTTTCGGCCCGGCCAGGGTTTTCGCCATAGACGTTTTACCCAACCGGTTGGCCCTGGCGGAAAAATTCGGCGCCGAAATCATTGACGCGAGCAAAACCGACGCAGTGAGCGAGATCCTGGGCCGCACCGATATGAACGGAGTGGACGTGGCCATCGAGGCGGCGGGCCTGCCCGTGTGTTTCACCCAGGCACTGAACATATTGCGGCGCGGAGGCTCGCTTTCAGTGGTGGGCCTCTTCCCCGAATCGGTCCAGCTCAACCTGCCCATCCTGGGGCTTTCCGGCGTTCGCCTGAGCATGGGGCTGGGCAACCTTGGCTCCATGAGAACATTAATGAACCTCTTGGAGAACGGACGGCTTGATTTGTCGTCCTTGATCACCCACCATTTTCCGCTTTCCGAGGCCATGGAGGCCTACGATCTGTTCGAAAACCACAAGAACGAGTGCATCAAGGTGATGCTTAGGCCCTGAGAACGGGCTCTCGCAGGTGGAAAACCGGGCCATGATGCCCAAAATATCAAAGGAGGATTACTATGCCTTATACCGAACCCATTCAAGCCTTCGAGGACATGGTTAAAAAATTTAACGCTGAAGCAGCTCAGGGACTCGACGCGGTCTTCCAATGGGACGTGCTGGGCGAAAACGGCGGCGTGTGGCATATCAAGGTCGCCGACGGCGCTTGTGAGCTGGTGAAAGCGCGGCATCCGTCTCCAACCGTGTCACAGACCTGCGGGACGGACCTGTTCCTGGCAATGGTCAACTACGAGATTGACGGCATGCAGGCGTTCATGAGCGGCAAGTTGAAAATGACCGGGGATATGAATGTCGCCCAAAAAATTTACGACTTGTTCCCGCTGAAATAGTCAGCCGGCAAGCAGTTCCGGATCATCAAGGGCGGGACGGCCGGATGTCGGGAAGTACGGCTGAACCGAGAGTTCAAAACCATCGGCGGCATCCCGGGGTGCTGGAGTGCGCGATCGTCGGCCATGAGCGGAAAAGAGATTGCCCTTTAACAGGAAGAGAATACATGACAAACAACAAAACCGAACCGATTCCTCCCATGCTGCCGGATATCTTTACCCTTCCGCCTTATGGGAAGAAACCACCCATGCTGCTGGGGGGGTATTGCGGTCATTGCGATGCGCATTTTTTTCCAAAACCCCGGTATTGCCCCAGGTGCTTGGGAACACCTGACCTTAAGGAGATTGGAAACACAGGGGTCATTCATAGTTTCACCGTGGTGAGGACCAAGCCGCCTCTGGGATTGCCCCAACCCTACGGCGTGGGATATGTGGATCTGGACGAAGGCATGTTCGGGGCGGGGCTTCGCATTTTCTGTCTCTTTGATCCGGGGTCAATGGATCAGTTGCGGATCGGCGCGAAGGTAAGGCTTCAGGCGGCTCCCCTGGGCCATAACGGTCGGGGAGAGGTGCGCCTCAGACCCTTTTTTAAACCGATTGATGGGGAACAGGAAGGGTAAAAATGGTTTTGGCAGCAGTCATCGGCGTGGGGATGATCCCCTTTGGAAAACATGAGAATAGAAGCCTGGTGGGTATGGGGGCCGAGTCATGTCGTATGGCGTTGAAAGATGCCCATATCAATCCGGACCGGGTGGATGCGGCTTTTTTTTCAAGCGGACTGGCGCCAAAGCTTTTCGGCGATTTTACCGTGGGCCAGAATGTGTTCTGGGAAGTGGGCATCAACCGGATTCCGGTGGTCAATGTGGAAAATGCTTGTACCTCCGGGTCCACGGCCTTTTTTCTGGCCTACAACATGGTGGCCGCGGGCCAGGCGGAAGTGGCCCTTGTGTGCGGCGCTGAAAAGATGTGCGTTCCGGGCTTCGGGCTCATTAGTTCCGGAGAGAGTCAGTTGGACACCCAGCTGGGCATGGTGGCGCCCGCCGGATTTGCCCTTCGGGCCGTGCGGCATATGGAAGAATACGGTACCACCAAGGAGCAGCTGGCAAAAGTGGCGATCAAGAATCGCACCCATGGGGGATTGAATCCCATGGCCCAGTTCCGGGATCCCATTACCCTGGAGGAGGTTTTGGCGGCGCCCATGATCGTGGACCCCCTGACGCGCCTTCAATGTTGTCCCATTGCCGACGGTGCCGCGGCCGTGGTGATTGCATCGCCCTCCGTTGCGGCGCGTTTTCCCCGGAGCGTCAATGCCGAGTGTGCCGTGCTGGTGACGGGAAACTATGAAAACCCGCAGGATCTGGCCAATTGGGAGACGGATCGACGGGGCGCCCAGACGGCCTACGAAAAGGCAGGCATGGGGCCGGAAGATATTGATCTGGTGGAGTGTCACGACGCCTTTACCATATCGGAGATACTGCACTATGAAGCACTGTGTCTGTGCCCGCCCGGAGAGGGAGGTCGCCTGGTGGATGAAGGGGCTGTTGCCCTGGGCGGACGAGTGCCGGTGAATCCGTCCGGCGGGCTTTTGAGCCGCGGACATCCGGTTGGGGCCACCGGGGTGGCCCAGATCGTGGAAGTGGTGATGCAGCTTCGGGGTGAAGCGGGTCCCCGCCAGGTGGAAGGAGCTCAAGCTGGCCTGGCCCAGTGTATGGGCGGGGACAAGGACGGAGACACCAAATCATGCACGGTCTCCATATTTTCCGTATGAGCCATGAATGAGACCATCATGACAAGAGTTCATCACGTGGCTCTGTTTGTTTCGGATATGGATCGGAGCCTGTATCTGTTTCAGGATATCCTGGGTTTGATGGCTGTGTGGCATGTCCCCGAAATCAAGGGGAACCGGATGTCCGCGCTTTTAGGGATCCCGGATATAAGGATGGAGATCGCCTATCTGCGAAACGGGTCGGAAGGCGCTGCAGTTGAATTGTGCCGTGTGATTCACCCTGTGGCGGAAAAAGGGCCTCAACCCTTCGGCAGTCCGGGCACCTTATCCCTGAGCCTTCGGGTGAAAGACCTGGACCGCTTGCATGACCGCCTTACCCAGGAAGGGTGGCCTCCTTTCTCCCCTTGTCTGGAGATGTCCGATCCCGAAGGGCATCCGGTAAGACTCTTCTGCTTCCCCGTAGAAGAGGGAACGGTGGTGGAACTGTTCGAGAAATCATCTCGGAAACCTTGATGCGTTGTGTTGCCACAGCGACTGCCTTGCCCATAATTTACTTTATAAAGGAGCTTTTTTATTTCTCCTTTCGCATGCGGATGCCTTTTTCTTCAATGACAATAAGCCGCTTTTTGTATAGCCTGCCGATGGCCTTTTTAAATGTTTTTTTGCTGATACCGAAAAAATCACTGACGAATTTGGGAGAACTTTTATCGGTGACCGAAATAAACCCGCCATGCTCCAGTAATTGGTCCAAAATTTTTCGGGATACAGCGTCGATGGCCTTGTAGCCCGGCCTTTGAAGACAAAGATCTATCTTTTGGTCGTCCCGCAATTTTCTGATGTATCCATCAATTTCCTGACCGATCTTCAAAGGCTGAAAAACTTGATTCTTATAGAGAATGCCCTGATGTGTACCATTGATGACGGCGAGAAATCCTATCTCGGTACGACGGGAAATCAGGAGTTTTACTTTCTGGCCCTCTTGAAAGTCCGTTTGCTTTTTATCATCCCATTTATCTTTAATGTCGATAGTTCTCATTCCATCGCTCCGGTGGTCTTCTCAGTCGCTCTATATGATTATCAGTCTTCCGTTGAAGGGGTCGCATTTTTGTCAGTATCAAGGTCTTGACTCAATTTCTTTGCCAGCTTGCGTTGCCGTTTTTCCTCATTCTTCTTTTTTCTGGCCAGTTCTTTCTCATGTTTTTGAAAATTGAAATTGGATTTTGCCATGGTGTTTCCTCTTCATGTGGATTAAGAAATCGATAAAAGATGAAAAAGTTGAGATCGAATACTTGGGGCGTGAAGTGAAGGGCGACAAAAAAGGCATCCCCCTGTTGCGGGAGATGCCTCTGCTCGGTTCAGAATTGGGCTAGACAGCGGTCACATTGGCAGCTGACGGACCTTTTGGTCCCTGCTCAATGTCAAAGGTTACTTGCTCACCTTCATGAAGAGATTTAAAACCGGTGGAATTGATTGCGCTGTGATGCACAAAAACATCCGGTCCATTTTCCTGTTCGATGAATCCAAAACCTTTTTGATCATTAAACCATTTAACTGTTCCATTTGCCATGATATCATCCTCCTTTCGAAAAATTTCAATACTGCAAACTGAAGGATGATAGTTTTTTAAAAACTGCATAATCCTTACAGAAAGAATCCTACCCAATAATTTCGGGCAGAATTTAATTGATACTAATCATTATAAGCACCGTTATGTATAAAAGCAACCTAATTATCAGTTTATTTTGTAGGAAGTGTTTCTACGAACGACCGGGCTTTGTTGAGCCACTGATCAATCGTACCTTTCTTGATCCCCTCCTGCGCCACCATGACCCAGCCTTTCATGGGTCGTCCGGTAATATCAAACTCCGTTACGAATGGCTGTTTTAAGGCTTCTTCAGCTCGCTGCTTGCCCAGGCGCAATATCAAAAAATCTTTGTAGACACCGCATACCATGTTTCCGCGCAAAATATAGCAGGTGCCGCCGAACATTTTCTTTCGAGTGGTTCCCCAGTTTGCAATGCGCTGTGTCACAAGGGCATCCAGTGCTTCATTATAGGGCATTTTCATCCTCGAATGTTTTACAGACAAAAACGGATAGTGCAAATATGATATCCAGCGCCAGGTGCTCCGAAATGCTTTTGTCAAAAAGAAGTTTCGATTCGGCTGGAAATTCATCATCCCCTTTCCATAATAAAACAGCCACTGGAATTCGAGGGGCGATTCTAAAGGCATAAGCCTTATCGGCCATGTCCATTGGCATGCCGCCCAGTTGTTCGCAGACATGACAAAAACGGTCCAATTGATGACCGTATCGCTCCTCGATCAAATCAGTGGGTATGGCGTGGGGGCCCTGAAAAAATCCGACGCCGCCCGGAATATCTTTCACCGAAATCCATTCCCGGGTGATGGGAATGTCTTTCGCTGTTAACAAATAGCGAACCATAAAGAGACTCAAAAAGGGATCGACTTTCGCGGTATCATCCCTGGGGCATATGATCCTTGAGGTTTCGGGACATACCTCAAAGTTCTCATCCCAAACCGGTAACGTATAGCAGCGCCGCTGAACGTCATAGCTGCACACGCTGCGTCTGCAGACATCTGAGGGATCCATTTGCATAAGATCCTGAAAGTGGCGTTTATCAATGATGGTTGCCATGCGGCCCTTTGAGGTCTATCCGTATATTTTGAATGCTGAATGAATTCAAACGTATATTATCTTTTTCCCATATTTCGTTCAAGAAATATTTGATACAGTAGGAGACGATATTTCCTAAATGAGATCGCTTTTCTGATGCATATTCGGCGAATCTTAAAGCAGATTGCAGCACAAACTGCTAACTGAGAGAACCAAGGGTATGTTAATGTCCTAAATCTGATGATGTGATGGCAAAAAAGGTATGACGTTGGATAAGCATAATGAGGGGGAATGGCAAAATGAATAGAAGTACGTTTAAAACGATACCCCAGGACCGATATCTGGAAGATTACGTGGAAGGTGCCGTACATGAGTTTGGGCCTGTTACCATTACCGAAGATGAGATCGTTCGGTTCGGCAGGAAGTTTGATCCGCAGCTTTTTCATACGGACCCCATAGCCGCCAGAGATTCTGTCTATGGAGGTCTCATCGCAAGCGGCTGGCATACCTGCAGCCTCTTCATGCGGTTGTTTGTTGAAAACTACCTACCGGGTTCGGCAAGCCTTGGGAGTCCCGGAGTGGATGAGTTGCGCTGGCTCAAACCCGTACGCCCCGGCGATCAATTGAGCCTGCGTGTTACGGTTCACAAGGTGAAACCTTCCACCAGCAAACCGGATCGAGGGGTGTTGTTCTCTTTTTGTGAAATGCTCAATCAGGAAAATGAAGTGGTGGCAACCATGATGGCCCTCAATTTGATTCGGTATCGTGGAAGCGTTGCGGATTCGCCTGTTTCATGATGATTCCAAAAAGATATAACTTACCCAAAATCCCGGGTCTTTTTCAGCAGAAGCAACAAACCCGGTATGGCGATGAGCGTGCAGAAGATGAAGAAAGGCTCCCAACCGAGGTTTTTAGCCAGAAAGCCGGTGGGGGCGGAGGCCAGGACCCTGGGAACGCCCATGAGACTGCTCAAGAGTGCATACTGGGTGGCGGTGAATTTCTTGTTGGTGATGCTGGCCATAAAGGCCACATAGGCTGTAGTGCCCATGCCGCTTGTGAGGTTTTCAAAGCCGATGACCCCTGATAGGAGCGGCACGCTGTGCCCCGCCCGCGCCAGGACCACAAAACCAGCAGTGGATGCGGATTGCAGTATTCCGAAAATCCACAGTGATTTTTTGATGCCCAGCCGAATCATGGCAACCCCGCCCAGAAGACTGCCGCCGATGGTGGCCCAGAAGCCGAAGAGCTTTACCACCGTGCCGATCTCGGTCTTTGAAAACCCCATATCCAGATAAAAAGGGGTGGTCATGGCGCTGGCCATGGTGTCGCCGATTTTATAGAAGAGGATAAAGGCCAGTACCCAGAGGGCCCCGGACCGAGTGAAATATTCCACCAGAGGGTCAATAACCGCTTCACGAAGGGTTGTGGGCCTGCCCAGCGGAGCTGATGGTTCCGGGGTGAGCAGGGTGGTGAACACACCCGGCAGCAGGCAGGCCGCCATGAAGAGGTAAACGATTTTGAAGGATACATGGTCCGCCAGGATCAGGCCGCCTCCGGAGGCCAGCAGCATGCCAACCCGGTAGCCGTTCACATAGAGAGAAGATCCCAGCCCCAGTTCTTCATCAGGCAGGTCTTCCCGGCGGTAGGCGTCCACCACGATGTCCTGGGAGGCGCTGAAAAAAGTCACCAGGAAAGCGGCGAAGGCGACCATCCAGGGATTGCCGGCGGGATCCGTCAAGCCAAGGCAGGCGACGGAAAACATAAGGGCCAGTTGGGCGATCAGAAGCCATCCTCGCCGTCGTCCCAGAAAGGGAAGGGTGTATCGGTCCAGAAACGGGGCCCATAGAAATTTCACCGTGTAGGGAAGACCTACCAGGGCCATCATGCCGATGACCGTCAAATCCACTCCCGCTTCCTTCATCCACGCCTGAAGGACGGTGATGGTCAACAGCAGCGGCAGTCCGCAGGCAAAACCCATGAGCAGGGCCACCAGCATTCGACGGCTGAAAATGACCCTGGCAATGGGTAGCGATTTCTGAGTGGTCATGCTGGGGTTAGAATTCGAACCGTCTCATCAATTTCTTCCAGGGTGACCTCGTTTCTAAGCGATTCCATCCGTTTCATGACTTCTGCAAAACGCACGCCCTCGGCGGCACTGATCCATTCAAGTTGCAGCCGTTCGGGACGAATGCCCAGCTTTTCCATTTTTTTGTG
>JAJDOH010000133.1 GCA_022340265.1 Deltaproteobacteria bacterium
TTGCGTCAACTCCAATTCGAACACTGCCTCCTGTATCGTGTCCGTTCCGCGGAAGACCAGAAATGCGATGTCATCGCGCGAAGCTGTAAATGCTATCGGAACCGTTGTGCCGCCCTCGTCGATGTAGATCTGCGTATAAAGTACGTATGGCTCGGGTAGCGTGAAGGTTTGTTTATTTTTGAAGTCGGTGAGCATCTGATAGGCCTCGCTGCTCAGGAACATGAGCTCAGTTGCGCGATCGATGATATTCGTGTCCACGGGAGCGCCGGCTGAACTGCTTGAACTGCTACATCCGCCAGCAAACAGCGCGAAAACTGCCATACCTATTACAATGATTCTCTTCATAACTCCCTCCCCTTTAAGATTTAAACAGAATCCCCACTCCCCAATCTACTCTCATCCTTAGCGTTTTTCAATTGCAATTTATATAGAAAGAGCCAGCCCCAATAAAACATTGTACCGAGTATAAATTGCGGCACTTGGAGAAGATTCTTCATTTCCAATCGGAGCGTGGACGAGCAAAAAATTCATCCTCAAATAAAGAAAAAGGGCGATCATAAGATCGCCCTTTTTTTGATTGAGTTAGTATTAAAAAAGTCCCGATTAGAACAGGCCGCTCACCTTTCCGGTCGTGGTATCCACGTCAATCCGCCTGAAGGCGGGGTTGGAACCGGTACCCGGCATCAGGCTGATGGCGCCGGCGCAGGGGCACAGAAACTTGGCACCGGAATAGATCAGCACATCCCGGATGGGAAGGGTCCAGCCCTTGGGCACGCCCTTGACGGTCGGTTCGTGAGAGAGGCTCAGATGGGTTTTCACCATCATGGTGGCGAAATCCGCATATTTGGGATCATTCTCCAGCATCTTGGCTTTGGCTTCCGCTTCCGGGGACCAGGCCACGCCGTCGGCACCGTAGACTTCCTTGGCAATCTTGTCAACACGATCACGCAGTTTCATCTCCAGCGGATAGAGGAATTCGAAATCGTTTTCCTCGTTACAGGCATCGATCACAGCATCGGCGAATTCCAGTGCCCCTTCGCCGCCTTTTTCCCAGTGCTTGGACTCGGCGCATCTGGCGCCCGCCGCCTCGGCCGCCTTGCGTACGATGGCGCATTCGGCGTCGGTGTCGGTGTAGAAGCGGTTGATGCAGACCACCGGGTTGATACCGGCTTTGCGGATGACCCCGATCATGTGGACCATGTTCTCGCAACCCTTTTCCACCAGTTCCAGGTTCTCCTTGGTGTAGACTTCGTCCAAAGCGATACCCGGGGTGACCTTGGGACCGCCGCCGTGCATCTTAAGGGCCCGGATGGTGGAGGTGAGGACCGAGACATTGGGTTTCAGGCCGCTGAAGCGGGATTTCACATTCCAGAATTTTTCAAATCCGATGTCTGCCGCAAATCCGGATTCGGTCACATGGTAATCAAACAATTTCAGACCCACACGATCGGCAATGATGGAGGACTGGCCCACGGCAATATTGGCAAAGGGGCCGGCATGCACCATACAGGGGTTGTACTCGGCGGTGCACATGAGGGTGGGGTTGATGGTGTTGCGCATGAACGCGGTCATGGCGTTACCCACTTCCAGATCGCCGGTGGTGACCGGTTTGCCGCTCTTATCAAAGGCCACGGTGATGTTGTTGAGGCGTTCCTTGAGGTCGGCCAGATCCCGGATAACCGCCAAGATTGCCATACATTCCGAACCCACGGCAATGCCGAACTTGCTCTGCATGGTGAAACCGTCAAAGCGGCCGCCCATGCCGATGACGATATTTCGAAGGGACTGGGCACAGAAGTCGATGATCCATCCCAACTCCACGCGGGTGGGGTCGATGTCCAGGCGACGCATGCCGGTCAAACGCTGCAGCTGTTCGTCATTGTAATTACGCTCATGCTGCATGCGGCTCGTCATGGCCACCATGGCCAGGTTATGGGCGTTCATAATGTCGTTGATGTCACCGGTGAGTCCCAGAGAAAATTCGGTCATGGGGATCAGGAGCGAATTACCACCGCCAGCCGCAGTTCCCTTGACGTTCATGGTAGGGCCGCCAGAGGGCTGCCGGAGAGCGCCGCCCACGTTAACGCCGCGCATGCCCAACCCTTCCATGAGACCGCAGGATGTGGTGCTCTTTCCTTCGCCCAGGGGCGTGGGGGTAATGGCGGTAACTTCAATGTACTTGCCATCCGGTTTATTCTGGAGACGGTCGATGATTTTTAGAAAATCCAACTTGGCCAGTCTTCCCATGGGAAGCATTTCTTCCGGCTCAAGACCCAACTTGTCCCGCCATTCATCAGGTGTCGGCATGTTTTTCTCGGCAGCTTCGGAAATCTGCCAGTCTGCCATTTCTACCGCGTTGTAAGCCATTCCTTTAATCCTCCTTATGTGGTTATGATGTTTTTGCAGGTTCGGAAACAGATCCTCTCCAACTGCCATTTGAACCTTCAAAATAAAGCAGAAATTTTTTGGAGAGCCCTTGCGTATCATAAAAAGAATCGGCCGTCAAGTGAGCTTTTTCACAAGTGAATAATTCCTTAAAAACAAAGCCGTTGACATGGGCTTCCCCGGATGGTATTGCCGAAACCCGAACACAACTAATTTCCCGAAATCCATGAGATGAGAGATTGAAAAAGACCACAATATCATTGCGGGGCATGATTTATGCTTCCCTTTTCGGGGCCGGCACCGCCGCCGGTGCCTACCTCATCATCCCCTTGCCGCCGGTCCCCATCACCCTTCAGACCCTGTTTCTGGGCCTGGCCGGAGCGCTTCTGGGAGCACGGTTGGGGGCCTTGAGCCAGGTGATCTATCTATTGATCGGGATTATCGGCCTGCCCGTGTTTGCCGGCGGAAAAGCCGGCCTGGGGGTTCTGCTGGGACCGACGGGAGGTTATTTATTCGGTTTTATCGCCGGCGCCTGGGTCATTGGCGTGCTGGTGAATTTGAAAGAAAAACCGGGATTTGGATGGACCATCGTTGCGCTTGTTGCGGGAACCGTTGTCATTTATCTTTTCGGCGTGGCCCAACTTTCCCTGGTGGCCAGACTCTCCATAAATAAGGCCATCTCCGTGGGTGTATTGCCGTTTCTCATAGGGGATACGGTGAAGATCTTGGCGGCGGCTTATGTGGTTAAAAGGATCAAACCCCGGTTCAATATCCAGGTGCCACCCGCATGATTCAGGTTGAAAATCTCTTCTACACCTACGACGGCGAAGAGACACCGGTTCTCAGGGAAATCAATGTGGAAATTCCTCGCGGCATTCACCTGGGCATCATCGGTCCCAACGGATGTGGAAAAACCACATTTGTCAGGCACTTAAACGGCCTTCTACCCACAAACAAGGGGGAGGTGCGGGTGGAGGGTTTGAGCGCAAAAAGCCCGTCCGATCTTT
Organism: Deltaproteobacteria bacterium; assembly: GCA_022340265.1. Lineage (GTDB taxonomy): Bacteria > Desulfobacterota > DSM-4660 > Desulfatiglandales > Desulfatiglandaceae > NaphS2. The sequence goes on from JAJDOH010000133.1 coordinate 3,393, forward strand.
ACCGCATTCGACAACTGGTGGGGATGGTCTTTCAAAATCCGGACAACCAGATCGTGGGCATGACCGTTGAGGAAGATGTGGCTTTCGGGCCCGGTAATTTGGCATTGCCCTCGGAAGAAATAGCCCGTCGTGTCCAAAAGGCGCTTGCGCAGGTCGGGCTTGAATCCTTTGGGAACAAAGCCCCTCATGCCCTCTCTAACGGTGAAAAACAGTTGGTATGCATGGCAGGCGTACTGGCCATGAAACCGCAGTATATTATCCTGGATGAACCCACCGCATACCTGGACCCTTCCGGACGGAAAATGGTCCTCGACATGGTGCAAAAACTTCATGGGCAAGGCATCACCATCGTCCACATCACCCACCACATGGATGAAATCGTCAATGCCGACCGGATTTTGGTCATGGACCGGGGATGCATCATTTTGAATGACAAACCGGGGGTTGTTTTTTCTCAAGTGGCATTGCTCAAGGAATTGGGCCTTGACGTACCGGAAATGACCGAACTCATGTGGCGGCTTCGAAAAATGGGGTACCCGGTGCGAACGGATATTTTAACACTGGAGGACGCCTGCCGGGAATTGGATGCATGTTTGACGCCGGTTTTTCCCAAAGGTTAGAAGATCTCCAATGGTTCATTTGGGTCAATACATTCCGCGCTCGTCCGTCATCCATCAACTGGACCCCAGGGTGAAACTGGCAGCCGTCGTTGCATTGAGCATCATGATCTTGAAAGGGGATATGCTGACCCAGTGTTGGATCACCGCCCTTCTGCTGATCCTGGTTCCCGCAAGCCGTTTAAACCTTGTCCACCTTCGAACGGCTTTTCGTCCCGTGCTGTTTTTTCTGGGCCTCCTCTTCTTCCTTCATCTCCTTTTTACCACGGGGACGCCCATTCCACCCTTCCCTCCGTGGCCCATCACCGTGACCTATGAGGGCCTTCAGACGGGGACGTTCGTCATCTGGCAGTTTTCATTGCTCATTTTAAGCGCCGCCATTCTGACCATGACCACACCGCCCGGGGAACTCATTGGTGGTATCGAAAGATTCCTGCGACCCTTTCAACATGCGGGCATCCCTTCCCACGATCTGGCGCTGATGATATCCATGGCCATGCGGTTTGTACCCACCATCCTGGATGAATTGAACAGAATCAGGGAAGCCCAGACAGCCCGAGGTGCCCGCTTTAAAAACGGTCCCATCCTGCAAAGGATGAAAGCCACCGCATCATTGCTGATGCCCTTGATCTTGGGCACCATGAGACGGGCGGATGCGCTTGCACTCGCCATGGAAAGCCGAGGGTATCGTCGCGGGCCGAGAACCTATCTCCGTGAATTGCGAATGGGCCGCAAGGATTATCTGGCCCTGCTCCTGTTCGCCCTTGCGTTGGGTCTGGAAGTTGGCGGGCGTTATTTGCTGCAAAACGGCTCTGGATGGCCTCAATTTTTATCCCTGAAATAGCCCTCTACTTTTTTAAGGGAAACCGGTTCCCAGCGCTTCAGAAATTTCTTCTTGGCATTCATGATGCGATCCACCGATTCATGGAGCCTTGAAAGCAAAATTTCATTGGTAAGAAGCCGGTTTCTCAGCCTGGCCATGGCATCTTCTACAAGCCCCTGATCTTCGCAGATCAACAGGATATCGCATCCCGCCTCAAAGGCTTTTACGGCCCCTTCCGCCACGCCCGGATCTTTCTTGATGGCCCCCATTTCCAAATCATCGGTGATGATGATGCCATCAAACCCCAGCCGGCCCCTCAACAATTCCGAAATGATCTGATAAGAGAGGGTCGCCGGATATCGGACATCCAGACCGGGATAGAGGGCATGGGATGTCATGATGGCGGAAACCCCTTCTCGAACGGCATCCCGAAAAGGGAGCAGGTCCACGATTTCCAACTCCTGTTCATCCGCTTCAATGGCGGAAGGGTGGTGATGGGGATCCAGACGCACCTTTCCCAAGCCCGGAAAATGTTTGCCCACCGCCATGACGCCGTTTTCCTGTAGCGTTTTGATGACAATCCGCCCCAAACGACCCACCCGGCCCGGATCCTCTCCGAACATTCGGCCTTGAAGGACCTGATCCACCGGCGCGGTGGACACATCCAGGACCGGGGCCATATCCATGTTGAGACCCACCAGCCGCATTTCAGCCGCCGTTATTCGGCCAAACCGCTCGGCCATTTGGTCTGAATCGGAAGCATCACCGATGGCGCTGTTGCCGGGAAACCGGGTGAAAGGTTTTTGCAGCCTGGCCACACGCCCGCCTTCTTGATCCACCGCCAGAAAAAGAGGAATTCCCTGATATTCCAGCGCTGCTTCCTGGAGATCATTTGTGAGCGCTGCTACTTGAAGAGGATCAACAATATTTCGTTTAAAGAGAATGACGCCACCCAGCCCTTTGCCTCGAATGAGCGAAAGCGTACCCCCATCCAGATGGGGTCCGGGCATGCCGGCCATGAAAAGCCTTCCCGTATAGTCAGCGAATTCGGAGAGATCGAGGGTGGAATGCATGAACAAGCCTTTCTCTATTTGATCAAAACAGCATTGACATGGTCCTTCATCATGTATAATCAGTAACAAACAATTGCAATGGAAAAAATGAAACCCATGAAAGCAATGATCCTGGCGGCCGGCCTTGGCACAAGGCTTCTCCCACTCACAGCAATTAGACCCAAACCCCTCGTTCCCGTGGGAAATCGACCCATTATCGATGGCACCATTCATTGGCTAAAGGCACACGGTGTGGAAGGCATCATCGTAAACGCCCATTATCACCTGGACCAGATGCGACATCATCTCGACCAGGGGCGTCCTTTTGGGTTGAAAATACATATCAGCGAAGAACCGGAGATTCTGGGCACGGGTGGCGGCGTTCAAAAAACCAAATGGTTCTGGGGCAGTGATCCTTTTATCGTGGTCAACGGTGACATCCTGACGGACATAGACCTTAAGGCCGCCTACCGGGCCCATTTAAAGAACGGGAATCTGGTAACCCTGGTCCTTCATGATTCTGCTCCTTTCAATCAGATCAAGATAAACCGCCGAAAGGATATCTTGGACATCGACCCCGTCCCCCAACCGGGACGTTTGGCTTTTACGGGCATCCACATTATCAATCCTGAAGTTCTCGATAATATCCCGGCAGATCGCCCTTCCTGCATTCTTGAGTCTTATCGAGCGCTTATTCGTGATGGGCGTCCCATAAGAGGATATGTGGTATCAAACCATTACTGGCGGGATGCCGGAACAATCGACAGTTATGTTGAAGCCAACCGTGAGGCATTAGACGGCGCGCAGTTTCTGGTGGGACACAACGCCCAGGTACACGAGGATACACGACTTAATCAGTGGGCCGTTCTGGGAGACAACATCTCCGTTGAAAGAGGGGCCGAGATTACCCGTTCCATCATATGGGAGAATGTCACCATCAAAAAGGGCGTTCAAATTGTCGACAGCATCGTAGCGACCCCCGGTGAAATAACAGCCGACCGGGTGGGTGTTGTCGGATAATGGCGGAGGGGCTTCATCCATGGATCAACGATTCCGGCGATTTCTCATAACCTTTTTGAAGGAGAAGGCTTCCGGGGATCAAGGATTTTCCGTTGATCTTTTGCCCGGCGATGGCTCACACCGCCTTTTCTGGCGCATCCATGCCCCCGGCGGAGCGTCTTTTATTGCCATGGCCAATCCGCCCGTTTCCGCAGACCGAAAACGGGAAAACAATGCTTACGTCGTGATCGGGCACCATCTTCAGAAAAAAGGGGTTCCGCTTCCTGCCATTCATCAATATGATTTAGACGAAGGATGGTTTATCATGGAAGACTTGGGATCCGTGAACCTTCAGCAACGGGTGCTGTCGGGCAAAGATGCACTTCCCTTGTATGAAAGGGTTTTGGATCACCTCTTTCGGCTTCAGGCCCTGGGTGCGGAAGGGTTCAACCCCGCATGGTGCGCTCAGACTGAACGGTATGACCGGACCGTCATGCTGAAATATGAATCCCATTATTTCAAGAATGCCTTTGTTAAGGGCTTTCTGGGATATGAAGGACCTTTAAGCGGCCTTGAAACCGTGTTTGATCATCTGGCCGAAATGGCCTCCAAGGCGGACGGACGGTTTTTCATGCATCGGGATTTTCAGTCGAGAAACATCATGGTCGATGGCGAAAAAATCGGATTCATCGACTGGCAGGGCGGACGACCGGGCCCTCTGGGCTATGATCTCGCTTCCCTGTTGCTGGATCCTTACGTCCGGTTACCGGAACACTTACAACAAAAGATATATGAAACCTACCTGGAGATCCTCAAGAGATACAACCCCGATTTGCTCGAACCATTTGAAAGAGATTATCCTTATCTTGCAATGCAGCGAAATTTGCAGATCCTTGGCGCTTTTTCTTTTTTGTCAAAGGTGATGAAAAAAACCCAATTTACTGCTTACATTCCCCATGCATTCAAGACCCTCGGAAATCTCGTTGACAAGACAACAGATGTGGACCTCAAACCCCTTGGGAAATTTCTGTCACGGATTGATCTTCCGGACAATCTTTCAGCCTTAAGGGAGGAAGAACGGAATCATGGAAAAGAAGAGACTTTTTGACCCGGGCCAGCTGGTCGCCACCTGCGGCGGCATGACAGGTTTGATCCTGGATCAGGAAATGTACGGGCGGGCACGAAAGACCCTTCCCGAAGGGAGAAAGGCGGGGCGCTATTTTGCCCCCGGTTGCTGCCGAAGGCCCGATTACGTTACCCAGATACCGGTGCTTTTTGAGGATGGCACCTGGGACGTTATGCGGCCCATGAATATCAAAAAAAAATCCCATATTGCCGAAGAAAGGTAAAAAGCCATAGAACGCATTCTGCAAAAAAACATCTGATGCGTAAACAGGAAACCATGACGATTCTCATTGCCGCTGCTGCGATTTATCTTCTTCTGACACTCTTTCTGGCGTATCTGCTTCATCAAATTCCCCGAAGGCCCGTTCATGATACACCTGACTGGGGACACGTTACCGACGTTCAAATTCCGGCAGCGGACGGAGGCGCGCTCGAAACCTGGATCGTGGAACCGGATACGGCCAGCAAGGGAACCGTGTTGCTGGCCCACGGCTGGAGCCGCAACCGGGACCGCATGACGAACCGTGCGCGGGTTTTCGGCAAACTTGGGTTTAAAACAGTGTTTCACAGTGCCCGGGATCACGGAAATTCCACCCCCAACCGATCCATGAATGCATTTCGTTTTGCTGAAGATATCGAAGCCGTCCTGAACTGGCTGGGCGAACCGGTTCTCCTGTATGGCCATTCCGCTGGTGCGGCCGGTGCCATTCTGGCGGCCTCACACCGGCCGGATCTCATCCGGCTGCTATTTCTGGAAGGGTGTTATGCCCGGACCAAAGAAGGCCTGCTTGGCCTTTATCGAAGCGTGAACCCTGTTTTTGGACTGGTTTTCGGACCCATGATCGTTTCATGGATGGACATCTATTACCGATTCCAAATGGATGCCATAAGCCCCGAGCGACTGGCGAGAACCCTCCATGTACCGGTTCTGCTCATTCACGGCGAAAAAGACCGGAGTTTTCCTCTTCGCCATGCCTGGCGTCTGCGGGATGCTTTCCCCGGGGGAAGGGCGGAATTGTTTGTGGCCAAGGGCTCCAATCACAGCAATTCGAGCCTGGATCCTCGATACGCCGGGGCCATGGAATCATTTATATCAAGGCATCTAAAGGCGTAAGGAAACAGGACCTCTCCCTTCCGGTATTAGGATTCAATTTGAACATGTTATGAAGGCGTCAAAATTGAGCTATTGCGCCTTGGAGAAAATGTGACACGCACTACAATCGTACTTTTTATCGTCTACATGTTTTTGGTGTATTTTAGTGAAACGTTCGCTGCCGTTCCACTCGTCCGATTCGTCCTCATGACAACTGGCACAAAGGGGTTTGCCGTTGTATGTCTGTTTCGGCTTATATCCGAGGGCATTAAAATCCATCCGTCCCCCGTTGCCATGACATTCCGTACACGAGAGTGCCTCGCCGGACGGCGCCACCTCATGGAATAGTCCCATGAATCGTTCGGTTCTGGCAAATTCATAACCCTGGTACGGCCAACCGACACCTTCCACGCCTTTCCGTACCGCCTGGTCGATCTCACCGGTTTGAAAGAAAAGACCGATTTTAAGGGGCAACAGTTTTCTGTCGATGGAATCGATGGGCTGGTTGCCCTTGTGATGTTTGAAAGCATAAATTCTCGCTCCAGAATCGGTGATGCTGCCCACAGGAGCGCTCATGGTAATGAAACCGTTTTCCTCGGGAATGCCCACGTCACCAAACTGGTAGAAATAAGACGTACCGTTGAAAAAGCGATATTCCGGAATCACATGGGTCATTTTTGTGTTGGACGGTTCATAAAGACCTTTGCTTTCGTTCAACTCTCCCGGCTGGCTCCAATCCCGGTCCATGTCCGTTGGGGCAATCTTGGCAAAGGTCGGTATGTGGCAAACGGTGCAGTTCACGCGATTGGTGTGTTGATTGAGCTTCCTATCGTCGTGGGGGGTGCTGCCATGGCATTTTTCGCATGAGACTTCATCTGGTGAATCCAACGGTCTCAAGTCCGTTCCCCGCCCGGCGATCCGATGATCAATGGCGGTATGGCAATCGACGCAATTAAGGCCCGCACCCCCATTCTCTTTCGAGGCAAGATGAACGTCAAAAGAACGGCTGGCGTTCCGATGTGCCTCTTCCAGGTCACCCCGTTTGAAATTGTCTCCACCCCCCGCTTTTGTATGGCAATTAAGACAGCGGCCATTGGAAGGGAGTGTGATGTCCACTGCCGCCTGCAATGTTCCTACGGTCATTTTTTCCGTATCCGGCACAAATCGGTAAGCACCATCCACCATTTCCACTTTTCGTTTGTAAGCCTCAGAATGACAGACCAGACAATCGATGTTTTCCAGCTGGTTAGCGCTGGCTTCAGGTTCCGGTTTTTGCCCCAAGCCCACATGGCATTTGGCGCAGCCGCCGTCCACGAGCTGGCCGGATATATTGGTCAACTTTCCGATCCAGTTGATATCGGGATAGATGCAGAAATCGTTGATGCCGCCCAGTTTACCGGCGTCTCCCGGTTTGAGGCCTATGGTTTCGGAAGTGCTTCCTTTCCACTGGTAATGAACGCCGCCGTGAACCGCCATGGCCTCAGGCGTATGACAGGCCAGGCAGGTGGCCGTGCCCTCGTAGGTAGAGAACCGGTTCGCGTGGGAGCCTTCCAGTGGAAGGGCTTGATCCAGGATGGTTACCTGAAGCGTACCCGACCGGGAGATCACGTTTTCCTCGTAGGTGACCGTGAGCACAACCACCTGATCGGCCGGCACGTCCAGGGTTGTGAGCCTGTTACCAGCCATTTGTGCATAGGTCGCATCACTCACCTGCCAGACGGAAACATTGGTGACGTTCCGGGTGGTGCCGTCGTTGTAAGCGGCCATGGCGGTGTAATTGGCCTGGCTCTTTTCCGCTACCTCCGACGGACCGCTGATGCTGATGTCCGTTAAAAGTGGGGCGCCGGGGGGCGTTGCCACCCCACAGTTTTCAGGGGCGTTTTTCACAGCCATCTCGGCCACGGCACCTTCCGTTTGGATTCGAATTCGGCAAGGCACCGAGGAGAGGTTTTCAAATTTCTTCCGCCATCTGCCGTCGAATTCGGTCCATATGCTGCCTATTTCGCTTGCGCTTCCGACTCCAAAAAACACCACTTCTGACTTCGAGGGGCCAGTCCCTTTAACCGATAGGATTTGTTCCGATGGGCTCCATTCAGCCGTCCGAATGAGAACCGCCCGGCCACCCCTTTTTCGCGTTGCTTTGGTAAAACCGATGGTTACCGCCCGGGTGCCACTCATCACCAGCAGAGCACTCGGCACGGAGGCCAGATGCTCTTTGCTGAATTCAAACTTGCCGTCATCTTCCGAACGGGTGGTTCCAAGGGTTTCTCCGGTAACCGGATCTTTCACGGATACGAGATTTTTCTTTCCCGCACCGTATCCTTTTAATTTGAGCATCCCATCATCTTGTTTCCACTCGGCCCACGACACCTGAAAATGCGTTGCAGCAAAGGCCTGAGGGATAAAGCTGACCCATACAGCTCCGGCAACAACCATGACCATCAAAAAAACAAACCCGCTCCGGTGTTGGTGCCATATCGATCTGTTCATAAAGTAATCTCCTCTTCCATAAATGGCATTTCGTGACAGGCGGTTCCCTGAAAAAGAACCGCCCCTCGGCACGGATATCAAGAGGCGTTGAAAACGGGAATTGCCTTCGGCAACCCGGCGATCATGGCCCAATGGCGTTAGATCCGTGGCTTTGCGTCGCTGTTTTTCAACAGCTTTGCCCTTTTCGAAATAGACTTGGCCATTCTGTAAGCAATACTTGTGCCATTTATCTTAGAAAAACATGAATTTCTTTCAAATTAATAAGTTAAGTAGATTGGAAGATTCCTTGGCAGTGGCAGTTTGTTAGGTGCCAAAACAAAGTGATTAATCAATCGATAAGTCAAAATGATAAAATGGCTTGATCATAGGATAAAATAACCTATATCATGGCAGAACTTTTATTACAGAGCCATTAAACGCAACGTTTCAAATCTTTTTTGCCCGATAATTTACAATTTCGAAAATCGTCACCAGGCACTCGAAGGGGGTAATCCATGGACGAAAAGGGTGTTAGCCGTTATTTCAATGAAATTCTTGACCAGATTCCCGAAGGTCTCATGGTCGTGGATCCCAAGGGGAATATACTTTTCGTCAATGAAGCCATGGCGCAACTGACCGGCTATGGGGCAGGCGAATTGGCGGGATCACCGTGTACCATTCTGAATTGTGATGTTTGCGAGGTTATTAGATCCCAAGCCAAAAAACATTTCTGCAATCTCTTCGAAATCAAAAAGGTGAAAGGAAAACGATGCCTCTTCATGAAGAAGAACGGAACCTATGCTTCGGTCAAGAAGGATGCGTCGGTATTGAGGGATTCCGAAGGTCATCTCCTGGGAGCCCTGGAGATATATCACGACATATCGGAGTTGGACAAAAAGGATCGGCAGATCGAAGCCCTTTCAAGGAAAGCGAATGAAGAAGCCGGATTTTACGGCATGGTGGGGAAAAGCACCGTGATGAAAAAGGTTTTCCAGATTGTGGAAAAAGTTGCGCAAAGTGACGCACCCGTACTGATCACGGGAGAAAGCGGAACCGGCAAAGAATTGGTGGCCCAGGCGATCCACCGAATGGGCACAAGACGTGAAGGCCCCATGGTTCAGTTCAACTGTGCCGCACTCAATCCCTCTCTTCTGGAGAGTGAGCTATTTGGTCACGTGAAGGGTGCATTTACCGGCGCCTACCGCCACCGGAAGGGGCGTTTCGAGGCGGCCCAGGGAGGGGATATATTTCTGGACGAGATCGGGGACCTTCCTTTGTCACTTCAGGCAAAGCTCCTTCGCGTACTGGAAATGAAACAAATCGAACGGGTGGGGGACCATGCTCCCATCAATGTGGATGTGCGCATCATCACAGCCACGAACCGAGATCTTCTGGGATTGATTCAACAGGGAAAATTCAGGGAAGATCTTTATTTTCGCATCAATGTTGTGCCGGTACACCTCCCGCCTTTGAGAGAGCGGGTTGATGACATTCCACTGCTGGTAGATGCTTTTTTGCGTCGTTTGAGGAAAAGGAGCCATAAAGAGATCCCTGGAATTGATCCTGAGGTGATGGATTTCTTTATGCGATACCGGTGGCCCGGCAACATCCGGGAACTCAAGAGTACACTGGAATACGCATTCGTGGTTGCCGAATCGGGCGTGATCCAGATGAACCATTTACCTAAAACTTCCAACCGATCAGATGACGTCCCAACAGCCGTTTCAATGCCCATGAATCCCAAAGAAGAGGAAGAGAAAGCATCGCTTTTAAAAGCCTTGGAACAAAGCAGGGGCAATAAAACAGAGGCGGCAAGAATCTTGAAGGTACACCGGATGACGGTCTGGAACCGGATGCGAAAATACGGGATTCATATGAAACAGCACGTTGCCGATCATGAAAGGGATTGACAACCCCCGGGTCAAGCATTATGAATATGGCAGCAACATGACGGGTGCGATCCGCGGATATACATATCCGGGTATCGTTAAAAGGAAAGATGGTTTGAATCCATCGCAAGCCAGCCATTGCTGTAAGAGGGGACGAACGCCGCAAACCGCCACTGGGCAACCGGGAAGGCGCGGTCAGTAGAATGATCCTTGAGCCAGAAAGCCTGCCTGTTTTCAATTTTTTTCATTCCGGATAACCGCTGGGTGCTATCCGTATCTTTCCAGCCATTATGGCGGTCATAATGGCTGTTAAGGGTACAGGTACATGCAGCCTTGTCATCTCCCATATTTTTCTTCCTTTTTTGTTTACCCCTTTCGGGTGAATTGCGGCACATCTGTTGCCGTTTACCCACGTTTGATCCTTTCCGGACATATCGTTTCCTTTCTCACCGAACTTCCCGGCATGCCCCTGTTTTCCCAAAAATCCCGTGGAGAATTCCAACAAAGGAGATGCTGATGCAAACAAATTCAGACAAAGAGTTCGGCGCGTTTATCACACGGCTCATCCAGAAAGAGGATCTGACCCGTCAAGAATCGAAAGAGGCTTTTCAGACGATTCTAAGAGACCAAACCACGGAATTACAGCAGGGGGCTTTTCTGGCAGCACTCACCGCCAAGGGAGAAACAGCGGAAGAGGTGGCCGGCAGCTGGGAAGCCATCTATGAACTGGATACGGTGAAAGTCGATCATCCGGGTCCCGTGGTGGAAAACAGCGGCACCGGAATGGATTCCTTCAAGACCTTCAATATCAGCACCGCCGCTTCCATCGTGGCGGCTTCAGGGGGCGTTCCAATGGCAAGGCATGGGGCCCGGTCCATAACATCCATGTGCGGCACCGTGGATATGGCGGAAATGCTGGGGGTTGATGTGGAATGCCAAGCCGAACTTGTGGCGGACAGCGTAAAAAAAGCGGGCATCGGCCTTTTCAACGGCATGAGTCCCCAGAGCCACCCCAAGGCCCTCGGAAGAATCCTCTCCAAAATCCATTTCGGATCCACCCTCAATATCGCCGCCTCTCTGGCCAACCCGGTCATGCCGAAGATAGGTGTGAGAGGCGTCTATTCAAAAGAGATGGTTTTGCCGGTCATCAAGGTCATGAAAGCCATCGGATACAAAAGGGCGCTGGTATGTCACGGCGGCATCGATGATTCCCGCAAGGGGATGGATGAAGCGTCCGTCTGCGGCCCCACCTTTTGCGCGGAACTGAAAGAGAATCAAAAAATTACGGAATTCTCTTTTCTTCCTGAAGAGTTCGGCTTAAACAGGGAAAAGCCTGAGCTTCTCGCCCCGTCACAGGATCTGGAGCGGGAAGCAAGGGATTTTGTGGCGCTTTTTCGCAAAACGAAAAACCGTGCCCGGGCAAAAGCGGTAGCCCTGAACGCGGGGCTCATCTTTTATGTTGCGGATGACCGATCCATTGCAGACGGCGTGCGAAAGGCTGAGGCCATTCTTAAAAAAGGCTCCGGATTTGAAACCATGGAAAGATGGGTTCAAATCCAAAACAGAGATCCTCAAAAAGGTATCAAGAGACTCCATGCTCTCTGTAACTGATGAAAATGAAAGCGGTTTGTAAACAGCCGGGGAAGCAGGACCCGATAAGACAATGGACCTTTTGATCATAAAACACAAAGATATGTATGTCCGGGTCAAGGACGCCGCCTATTTTTTGGTGGGCCTGGACAAAGCAAGCGTCTTTCCCCTTGCCAAACTTGAAACGGTTCGGGAACACGTTCAAACCCTTCGGGAGCAGGGATTTGACCCTGTTGCCATCTATCGGCTCAAGTTGAGTGAAGAACCCTACGATCCGAACCATAAATTATTCTAAAAGCGGAAAGGGAAACACTCAAAATGAAATTATTGCTTACGGGACTGAGAAAACTGGAAATTGTGGATGCGGAAGAGCCCCGCCCACGGGACGGTCTTAAACGCCTGAAGGTCTTATACTGTGCCATCTGTCGCACCGATGCCAAGATATGGAACGAAGGGCACCGGGACCTGGTTCTTCCCAGGGTTCCGGGGCATGAAATTGCCGCTATCGACGACAACGGGCAGAGATTTGTGGTCTGGCCCGGAACCAACTGCAACAGGTGCCGTTATTGCCGAACGGGACGGGAAAACCTTTGCGAGCATATGAAAATCTTGGGGTTTCATCATGACGGCGGATTTTCCCATCATGTGGTTGCATCTCCTGAAAACCTGATCCCCATACCGGAAGGGCTCCCTTCCCATATGGCCTCTTTTGCCGAGCCGGTGGGTTGTGTTTTCAATGCCCTGACCCACCTTAAACCGCAAACCGGAGAACGGATGATCATTTACGGTGGCGGGGCTCTCGGTTTGATTGCCGCGCTGGCAGCTCAGGAAAAAGGGACCGCTCCGCTGATCATCGAGAAAAATGAAGAAAAAATTGCCAAATCAGCAGCATTTTTGGAAACGGCGGGGATTCCATGCGTCAAGGAGAGCACAGACAGTGAATTTGACATGGCGCTGAATGCCTGCGCCGACCCGGCAGCTTTTGCCCAATGTCTCACAAAGCTCTCCAAAGGGGGGCGGATGTCATATTTCAGCGGCTTGACCAAGAATGATTCCTTCGAAACAAATCTGTTGAACCTCATGCATTATAAGGAAATCGATCTCTTTGGTGCCTATGGCCTTACCAGAAAAAATTTGACAGAGGCGCTCCCGTTTATCGAAAGAAATATTGACCTCTTTGAAAATCTCATAGAAAAAATCATTTCCCCCGAAGAAACAGAACATGTGTTGCCTGAAATCCTGTCCGGTAATTGCCTGAAATATATCCTCGATTTTGGGTCTTTTGAAACGGTGGAAAAAAGCGCACGGCGGGAAATCCTGAAGGTTGATTCTCAGGACGCTCCTTCGCCCATGCAGACGGCCCATGGAATTGTTGCCGAAAGGGCTCTGCCGGAAAGCAAATATGGGTCTGTCCTCAAAGCCATCAAACCTGTTTCAGACCGCTTAAGACCCGAAGCACTCCATAAAATTGACAACAAAACAAAACCGTTGGGGTCCCTCGGAAGGCTGGAGCAATTGGCCCTTCAAGCAAGTCTCATACAGGAGAGCCTGAATCCTCGACTCAATAGAAAAGCCCTCTTCGTGTTTGCCGGCGATCACGGTGTTACCGAAGAAGGGGTATCCGCGTATCCCTCCGAGGTGACCGGGCAGATGGTGGAGAATTTTCTTCAAGGAGGCGCGGCCATCAATGTGTTGTGTCGCCATCACCACATCAACCTGTACGTGGTGGACATGGGCGTCAATGGCGATTTTGACCCCCACCCGAGTCTTTTTCAAAAAAAGATTCGCAAAGGGACTCGAAATTTCGCCCTTGAAGAAGCCATGACCGCTGAAGAAGTTGAAGATGCCCTCACAAAAGGGATGGAGGTTTTCCTGCACGAAAACGCCAAAAGCAAAATCGGTATTGTGGGTCTTGGTGAAATGGGTATCGGCAACACCACCTCCGCTTCCGCCATCATCAGTGTTGTGACAGGAATAAGCCCCGGCCAAGCAACGGGAAGAGGGACCGGCCTGGATGACAAAGCCATGGAACGCAAGGCCGAGATCATTCAAAATGCCCTTCGGTATCACGCGCCGGACCCTCTAAACGGCATGGATATCCTGCGAAAAATCGGCGGCTATGAAATCGCCGGAATCGCGGGAGCAGTGCTGGCGGCAGCTTCAGAAGGCACCATGGTGGTTCTGGACGGTGTGATTTCCACCGCCGGAGGCCTCATTGCTTATATTCTGAATCCCCGCATCAAAGACTATCTGGTTTCAGGGCACCGATCCGTTGAGATCGGGCAACAGGCTGCCCTGTCCCATATGGGCATTGAACCGGTCATCGATTTCCAGATGAGGCTGGGGGAGGGGACTGGGGCAGCCATGACCATCGATATCGTCGATGCCGCCTGCCGGATTATGCGGGAAATGGCATCCTTTGATGATGCGGGGGTCGCAAAACGGGAATGAACGGTATCCGCTGGTTTTCGAAAAACCCTAGAGAAACAGATGGGTTAGTTGTTCCAGCGCTGAACGTCTGGCGGCTTCATAGGCCTCAGGTCCTTTGTCCAGGCTGTTGGGGCCCAAGGACGGCGCGTGGGTATTGATTTCAACAGCCTCAACGCCGCGCAATGCGACGACCCGCTTCTGCCTTTCATAATCTTCCATGCGGGCCGTATTGATGGCGATGTGTTGCATCCGCCAGGGAGTAAACTTTTTTCTCATGAAATCGGTGCCTGATTCCCGGACATTCCCGGAAGCAATGAAATGGATCAAAATGGTATCCAGGGCACAGAGATCGGCAAGGGCTTCCACAGGCGCCTTGCCGCTGATACCGCCGTCCAGATAAAAAATGCCGTCAATTTCCGTGGGTTTAAAAAGCATGGGAACCGATCCTGAAGCCTGGACGGCACTTATGAGGTTGCCACTGGTGAAAATCTTTTCTCTTCTATGGTTCACATCCACAGCCGAAATGGCCAGAGGATATGCACATTCCTCAAACTGCTCCGCCGGCAGCCGTTTGAGCAGCCGCTTAAATCCTTCTCCCCTGAGATAGCCGGTATATCCCCGAAACAACCGCAAGGCGCTTTTAAGGAACCTGGGCAGCGGATCAGGATCCCAGAAATCGCTTTTATTAACATTGAACAACAGTTTCCGGATCTCCCCATCGGTCATTTCCGACGCCGCCATGGCCGCCACGATAGCCCCGGAACTGGCACCCGCATAGGCCGAAGGCATCATGTTCATTTCCCTGAGGGCCGCCAAAAACCCCGCGTGAGCAAAAAAACCGAAAAACCCCGAGGAGAACGCCACGCCCACCCGGCCGCAGGCCTTATGAGATGGAGAAACCGCCTGATCTAATGCCGCCATTTGACCACATTCTGAAGCGAGGCCCTCTCTGACCGGGCACCATTGATAGGTGCAGCAGTATCACCGTATCCAACGGCAACGCCGATAACCACCTGTTTGTCCGCCGGAATGCTCAATTCTTCCTTTATATCCGTATCAAATGCCGTGATGAGCCCGATGGGACAGGAGCCCAACCCCAGGCCATGGGCTGCCAGAACCAGATAACCCACCAGAACACCGATATCCGTAAGCCTGGCACTTGAAAAAGCCTGGTCCATGCTGATGATGATCGCCGTGGGAGCGCCGTAAAAGTTGCAACTTCCCTCATTGATGAAGTCCTGAAATGTGCCATGTTCAGGAAGACGGGGCTCAATGGTCTTTAAAAGTTCCCGCTGTCTCTCCAGAAACACTTCGGGAAGGCGCTTTTTCGCTCCCGGTCCACAGGAAATGTTTCTTTCCTTCATCCGTTTCACCAGCAAACGGCTCAGTCGCTTTTTTTCTTCTCCGGACACAACCGTTAATTCCCACGGCTGAAGATTGATGGCCGATGGCGCTTCCGTGGCAAGATGAAGAAGGGATTCCAACACTTCCTGCGCCACCGGTTTCTCCAGAAAAGCGCGGGTGCTCCTTCTTTCTCTTATCAGTTCCATGAAATCCATTGTTCCGTAACTCCAAAAATTATATTCAATACCCGATAATAGGTATTTTGCGGGGAATCTGTCAATATCAATCCAAATGGCAAGTAACTGTACTACATCTTGGCGTTAGTGGATTTTATATCACATCATATTGTATTTTATGTTTACAACTTCTGCGAATTATGATAGGATTTTTTGATTATCATGGAACGAGAGAGCATCATTTTGAAACCGGTTGAAAAACGCTTAAAGCGGAGAGCGGGATGAAAATTAAACAAATATCCATGCACGGCTTTAAATCCTTCATGGAAAGGCTGGAAATAAATTTTCCAACCGGTATCAGCGGTGTTGTCGGGCCCAACGGTTGTGGCAAGAGCAATGTGGTCGATGCCATCCGTTGGTGTATGGGAGAACAGAGCCCCAGACAACTCCGCGGCCGCAAAATGGAGGATATTATTTTCAGCGGCGCCGGGAACAGCAAACCCCTTGGTATGGCTGAAGTATCCATCCTTTTTGAAAATGGTACCGCCGATCTCCCGATTGCCTTTTCCCACGACCCGGAACTCTCGGTCACGAGACGCCTCTACAGGTCCGGCGAAAGTGAATACCTGCTCAACAATGTGCCTTGCAGGTTAAAGGACATTCAAGAGATCTTCATGGATACGGGCCTGGGAAACAAAGCCTATTCCATTATCGGCCAAGGTCAAATTGGAAATATCATTGAGCAGCGGCCCGAGGAAACCCGCGTTATGCTGGAAGAGGCCGCCGGTATTACAAAATATAGAAAAAAGGTGGCGGTATCCCAAAGAAAAATCGAGCTCACCGAAAGCAATCTGCAGCGGGTTGGCGATATTTTAAGCGAAATCGAAAAACAGATTCGATCCCTCAAAAGGCAGGCCGCCAAGGCTGCGCGCTACAAAGCCCTCAGTAGCGAGATTCAGGATCTGGAACTGGCTTTCTTCGCAAATTCTTATGAAAGGCTCGCGGGTGATGTGGGTCATAAAATGCGTTCCACCGAAGCACTTGTTGATCAGAAAAACGCTCTTACGGCAACCCTTTCCAAGCATGAAGCCCGAATCGTCAACATGAATCTGGAAATGGAGGAAAAGGAAGAGGCGCTCTCCGCTTGCCGCAAGATACACTTTGATTACAGAGATCGGGTCCAAAAAAGGGAAACAGACATACAATCCCTGGACGGCGAACTCAAGACCCTTTCGCAATTGGCTTTCCGTCTCAAAAATGAACAGGGAGACGTGCATGGAAACATCACAGCACTGGAGAAGAAAAAAGATCACCTGAAAAAGGAATTGCTCAGACTTGGACAGGAGGAGATCGATCTTGAAGAGGAAGCCCAGCTTGAAGAAGAACGGTTGAAAACCCGAAAACGGCTTTTCAAGGAAATCCGGGAGAACTATGAAAAAGCCAGAAGAAACATGAACGCCGGCGAAACCCGTGCAGTAGGCCTTAACCATGAAACGGAATATCTCAACAAGGCACTGGAACAAATCTCCAACAGCCGGTCCCGATTGGAAAATGAACTGGCGGAAACCAGCGCAAGATCTGAAAGCATCCTGAAATCCTCCGAAACAAAAACCAGGGTTCGGGAGGCGATCATGGAAAAGCTTCAAGAACTGGAAAACCGTATCGAAGAAACCGAAAGCAAGACAAAAGAGTTGGAGAGAATCAAAAAACGTGTTGAGACGGAGGCCAAAAAAGCGGAATCGGAGTTTAACGGCTGCCGTTCCAGACTGGCAAGCCTGGAAGGATTGCTGGAAAATTTTGAAGGCTACAAAGCGGGGGTTAGAACCATCATGCGGGCCAGCGATTTTGCACCGGGCAATCAGGGTCGGGTGCTCGGAATTCTTGCGGATGTCATAGAAGTGGAACCCGCTTATGAAAGGGCCCTTGAATCAGTGCTGGCCGATAAATTGCAGTATGTGATCACAAAGACCAAAGAGGATGCTGCATCAGCGGTTGCCTATCTCAAGGAGAAAGCCAGGGGAATCGGTAGTTTTGCGCCGCTCGAAAATCTCAACTATACCTCCAAAGAGGGGAACAACCATTTTAAATTTCCGCCTTTACGCAATTTCGTCACCACAATGAAAGAATTTGAACCGCTCATTAAAGACATGTTGCAAAACATCCTGGTGGTTGATGATGTGCCAACAGCCCTGGCCGCCTCAGGAAAAAATGGTGGTTCATACTGTTTTGTCACGCCAGAAGGAGATATGGTGGATGATCGTGGCGTTATTACAGGCGGCCGGCTTTCCCACACTTCGAAGGGGCTTCTGGCCAGAAAGAGGGAAATTTCAGATCTAAAAAAAGCTGTGATTACTTATAAACGAACATTCGAAGATTTGAGTTTTCAGCTGGAAGACATCCTGGTCGGGCTGCAGGAAAATCAAAGCACCTCTCGGCGGTTGACCGACGAAAAATGGTCATGCCGTGACGATATCAGCGATGTTGATAAGATATTGTTTCGTCTGGGTCAGGAACTGGATCAAGCCGAAAAGCTTTCCAAAAAGATTCAAGAAGACCTCAAGCAGAATGAAATCGACCAGAAAACGCAACACATTAAACTAAAAGAACTGCGGTCGGCCCTGGATGAAAGCCGGGAAAAGCAGGTCCGTGAAGCCGCCTATCTCCGTGAAAAAGAGCGTGAATTGAAAGAGGCTGAAGCAGAATTTGACCAAACCCGAGAAAAGGCTTCAAAGCTCCGGGAGGATTGTCGCCTTCGTCACGAATCTCAGCGCGGGGTCACCCGGGAAATGGATATGGTCGATCAGTATCTGGAGGACTCCCACAAAAGGCTTGAAGCCATTTCAACGGATATTTTGGAAGGCGAGGAACGCCGACAGAAATGTGAGCATGAAAGAAAAGATCTTAAAGCATCTTTGAAACATCTTTATCAGGAACTGAGAGAGGCTGAGGAACACATGGGTCGCGTTGAAGCCGACTACCGAAGCCGCAAAGAGGCTATCAGAGAAGAAGAACAATCGATGGTGCGGTTGAAGGATCAGATGGAGGTGCTTAATGAAGAGATCAACAACAGTAAAATGGCGCAATCAGAAATCCGGTTTCGAATTGACAGTCTGTTGGAACGGGTTAAGGAAAATTTTGGCGTCAACCTAAAAGGTGTATACCAGGAATTTCTTCAAGATGATTTCGACGAACAAGCGGCAAAAGAAGAGATTGAAAAGCAAAAATCATTGCTAAAAAATATGGGAGAAGTAAACCTGACCGCCATCAAAGAATACGATGCACTTAAAGAGCGCCACGATTTTATCCTGGGGCAGCGTCAGGACCTTTTGAACTCCATCGAATCCCTGAGGGCCGCCATTAAAAAAATAAATCACACCTCACTTGAAAAATTCAACAAAACCTTTCTTGCGGTAGACCAAAAACTGAAAGAAATCTTCCCGATTCTTTTTAGCGGCGGGACGGCAGGCCTCAGGCTGACCGATGAACAAAAACCCCTTGAAAGCGGGGTTCTGGTTGAGGTAAAACCACCCGGAAAACGTCTCAGTCACATGGGACTTCTTTCAGGGGGAGAAAAGGCACTGGTGGCCATGGCGCTTATTTTTGCCATTTACATGATCAAACCGAGCCCTTTCTGCCTGCTGGATGAAGTGGATGCCCCCCTTGACGAGGCCAATATCGATCGATTTAATGATCTCTTAAAGAAGATTAAGAGAGAAAGCCAGATTATCATGGTGACCCACAGCCGAAAAACCATGGCCATCACCGATCGGCTTTTCGGCATCACAATGGAAAACAAGGGCGTAAGCAAGCTCGTCTCCGTCGACATCCAGCAACTGCAAGGACAGTTTGCCGCCAACTGAAAAAAGAGCGTCTTTTTGAACGCTCATTTAAACGGGAAACAACCCAACATATGGCTATTTTTAGAAGAAAGAACCAGCAAAAAAGTTCCGCCGCCTTTGAAGAGGCGGAAACACCCCGAAGTCGTGATTCCGAAAGTCCCGCGGGACCTGATGGACCTGTTCACTGTGAAGAAAACAAAAAATTTGACAATAACGAAGAGGGTGTATTTAAGCGGCTTCGTCACGGCCTTACCAAAACAAGGAGTTCTTTCACCGGGCGAATCGATAGTCTTTTTGCGGGAAAAAAGGAGATTACCGAAAGTTTGATGGATGAACTTGAGGAAATTCTTTTTACATCCGATATTGGCGTGGCCACCACACAGCGCCTGTTGGATGCTGTTCGGGAAAAAATGACCCGAAAGGCGCTGAAAAACCCTCAAAAGTTGAAAGAGATGCTGAGAGACCATATTCTTTCTCTCCTGAATCAAGATTCCGTTGAACATACCCCGTCAAACGCTGAAGACCCTCTGGTTATAATGGTTGCGGGGGTCAACGGGGTCGGAAAAACCACTTCCATCGGTAAAATTGCCAACCGTTTCAGGCGTGAGGGAAAAACGGTCATGCTGGTCGCCGCCGATACATTCAGGGCTGCAGCTGTTGAACAGTTGACCATTTGGGGAGAAAGGGTTGGTGCCACCGTCGTCAAACAGGGCACGGGTGCTGATCCCTCAGCAGTTGCGTTCGATGCCATGACCGCCGCCATCTCCAGGAAGATTGATGTGGTTTTGGTAGATACGGCCGGAAGGCTGCACACCCAGACCAATCTCATGGAGGAGCTCCAGAAAGTAAACCGCGTCATCGGCCGAAAACTTCCGGGGGCACCCCATGAAGTATGGCTTGTTCTCGACGCCACAACGGGACAAAATGCCATCTCCCAGGCAGAAGCTTTTCAGAAAGCATTGGGTCTCACGGGAATTATTTTGACCAAATTGGATGGCACGGCAAAAGGGGGCATCGTTATCGGCATCTCCAGCGAATTTCAGATTCCCATCCGTTTCATCGGCATTGGAGAACAGGCAGACGATCTCAGACCTTTTGATCCTGGCGAATTTGTGCGGGCCATCTTTGACGGATGAAAAAGAGAAACTGTTTCATCTGAACTGAACCGTTTGCCTGTTTCGCCACGGCAGCCTTTCTTCTTAAAACCGGCCCGCTTTTTGTTTAAAAAATTTAACAGTTATGATATTCTGTATCGATTTGCAAAACGACGTTGGCAGAATGAATATCATATGAGAATCATATTTTTTGCCGGAAAAGGCGGTGTCGGAAAAACAAGTACAGCTGCGGCCACAGGTATCAAGGCGGCCGAACGCGGGAACAGGACCGTTATCATGAGCCTGGACGTGGCCCACAGCTTATCGGACATATTTGATACGGAAAAGGCCCTCATCAACCAAAGCAAGGGTCAGCCTGCCCAGGTCGGAGAAAACCTTTGGATCCAGGAACTGGACATTCAACAAGAGATTGAAAAAAACTGGGGTGATATTCACAAATACCTTTCAACCCTTTTAAACACCAGTGGGCTCGATGAAATCCTTGCCGAAGAACTGGCCGTTTTACCGGGA
The DNA here is from genome assembly GCA_022340265.1 of Deltaproteobacteria bacterium. Classification (GTDB taxonomy): domain Bacteria; phylum Desulfobacterota; class DSM-4660; order Desulfatiglandales; family Desulfatiglandaceae; genus NaphS2. The sequence continues at coordinate 24,464 of JAJDOH010000133.1, forward strand.
ATGGAAGAAGTCAGCCTGCTTCTGCACATCAATCGCTATGCCAGAAACAACCGTTTTGACGTGGTACTGCTGGACTGTGCTCCAACAGGTGAGTCGTTAAGGTTTATCAGCATCCCCACCACGCTTGAATGGTACATCAATAAACTTTTCAAAATTGAAAGAACCATTGTCAAATATGCCCGTCCCGTGGCCAAACGGTTCTATGATGTTCCTTTGCCCGGTGAAGCGTATTTTGATGCCATTGAACGACTGTTTGAAAAACTGCGTGGTGTGGATTCGTTGCTCACCGATCCTGAAAAAACCACGGTGCGCCTGGTCACCAATCCTGAAAAAATTGTACTAAAAGAAACCCAGCGAGCGTTCATGTACTTTTCTCTGTACAAAATGCACATCGATGCCATCATTATGAATCGTATGTTACCCGATGCACTGACCGAACCCTATTTTCAAAACTGGCAGAAAAGCCAGAAACGATATGTCAAGGAAGCGGAAGCCTATTTTCAACCGGTACCCCTTTTGCCGGTGAATTTGTTCAAGGGCGAAATATTGGGTTTTAACCACCTTAAAGCCCTGGGCGACCAGATTTACGGCGAGCGAAATCCCCTGGATCGGTTTTTTGATGGAACACCTTATGAATTCAAAAAA
>JAJDOH010000138.1 GCA_022340265.1 Deltaproteobacteria bacterium
GGCGTTATTTCGGCGGTGGACCTGCTCAAGGGCATCGGTATCTATGCCGGGTTTAAGATCATTGATGTGGAAGGGGCTACCGGCTATCTGGATACCAACTATTCCGGGAAAGCAACAGAGGCGTTAAAGGCCTTGAATGAACTTGATTTCATGTTTGTTCACGTGGAAGCTCCCGATGAGGCCAGCCACGAAGGAAGCATCCCCAATAAGATTCAAGCCATCGAGGCCTTTGATGAAAAAGTGGTGGGTACGGTCCTTGAAGGGATAAAACGGTTTGACGATTATCGGATTCTGGTGGCTGCTGACCATTTCACTCCAATCAGCATTAAAACCCATAGCAGCGACCCCACCCTGTTCGCATGGGCCGGCAAAGGGGAACTGGCGGCAGGAACGATCGGTGCGGGTTTCACGGAGCGCTTTGCCAAAGAATCGGGGATTCATTACCGGAAAGGCCATGAACTGCTGCCCGATTTTCTTAGGCAATCTCAATGATACCGACCGAATCCCTTGACATGGGGCACGGTTTTGACCTATTTTCGGTGAAAAAAATGAAATGAAGGAGAAAAAAGCATGAAAATACTGTTTTTCGGACCCAATGGAAGCGGCAAAGGTACCCAGGGTGCCATCGTCAAAGACAAATATGGCATTCCTCATATTGAAACGGGCGTGATTTTCAGAGAAAACATCTCCCAGGGAACGGAACTGGGAAAAGAAGCGAAAGGGTATATTGATCGGGGGGAACTGGTTCCCGACAGCATTACCATTCCCATGATCCTGGATCGCCTGAAGCAGGATGATTGCAAGGACGGTTGGCTTCTGGACGGTTTTCCAAGAAATCTGACCCAGGCACAGGAGCTGGACAAAGCCCTTAAGGAAGCCGGTATCACCCTGGATATCGTCATCGATATGAGACTGGATCGTCAGATTGCCAAAGACCGGATCATGGGTCGTAGGCTTTGCGTCAATGACAACAACCATCCCAACAATATCTTTATCGATGCCATCAAACCGGCCGGCGACAAATGCCGTGTCTGCGGTGGGGATCTCAAAACCCGTTCGGACGATCAGGACGAAGCGGCCATTGACCAGCGGCACAACATTTATTATGACACACAAACCGGTACCACGGCCGGGCTCCTTTTCTTCAAGGACCTGTCCGCCAAGAATAACGGTGTGCCGAAAATTGTCGATTTGGATGGAAAAAACGCTTTGCAGGAAGTCTCCGCTGATTTAATGAAACAACTGGATCAGATTTAAGCAGTTAACCCTGAACGAAATCTCCATTTGATAGGGAACGTGCCCGGATACAGACGGCATGTTCCCTTTTTTTGTGGTGTCACGGGATGGTTACAGTTCTGGTTTGGGCATAGAATATAATTGATATTTCATTAAATAACTTGCGAAGCTTATGAACCTACTTTTTCTTTGTGAAAATGGCAAATAACGCAATATTATAGAATGCTTGCTGCTTTAAGGCCTAAAAAAACTTGACAAACATCTCTCCAATTTAAAATAATGCGGTGATTTGGGAAGGGCGGAAAGTTATTGTTAACTCACATGAGGAGGCGCCGAATGAAAAAAGCCGAAAAGGAATTCTATGAAAGATTGGAAAACAAAGGGATCTCACGAAGGGATTTCATGAAGTACTGTGGTGTGGTCACTGCCACCATAGGTCTCTCTTCTTCCTTTGTACCCCAGGTTGCGGAAGTCTTCGCGGCCCCCAAACAGCGACAACCGGTGATATGGCTGCATTTTGGAGAATGCACCGGCTGCTCCGAAGCGACCCTCCGGTCAATGTACCCGTGGATCGACGAACTGGTCCTTGAAATCCTGGATATCGCCTACCATGAAACCATCATGGCCGCTGCCGGGTACCAGGCCGAAGATGCCCTTCACGCGGCCGCCAAGAAATACAAGGGAAAATATATCTGCGTGGTGGAAGGCTCCATCGCCACCAAATACAACGGCGGTTATGGAAAAATCGCCGGCCGAACCTTCCTGGAAATCGCCAAAGAAATCGTGCCCAATGCGGCGGCTACGGTATCAATCGGCTCCTGTGCCACTTTTGGCGGGATTCCGGCCGCCAAACCCAACCCGGGCGGATACAAGGGTGTTGGCGATGCCCTGGGCGTCAAGACCGTCAATATTTCCGGCTGTCCACCCAATCCCATCAACCTGGTGGGCACCATTGTCAACTTTCTGCTGCTCGGCAAACTCCCCGCCCTGGATGAGCTGGGAAGACCGCTTTTTGCTTATGGGCAAACCATACACGATAACTGCCCCAGAAGATCCCATTATGAAAACTCCGAATTCGTCAAGGAATTTGGCTCCAAAGAAGCCCAAATGGGATATTGCCTTTTTGAAATGGGGTGCAAAGGGCCTGATACCTACAATAATTGCCCCACCGCCAAATTCAATGACGGGACCAGCTGGCCGGTTGAGGCAGGCCATCCTTGCATCGGCTGCAGCGAACCCAATTTCTGGGACACCATGACCCCGTTCTTTCAAGAAAAAAGCTAACCGGAACGACTAATGAGTTCTGAATGAAAAAATACTCTTAAGAAGAGAGAGGAGAAAATATGAGCAAGAGAATTATCGTCGATCCGATTACTCGAATAGAAGGCCACTTAAGAATTGAGTGTGAAGTTTCAGGCGGAAAAGTCGTTAACGCCTGGAGTTCCGCGCAGATGTTCCGGGGCATTGAAATTATATTGCAGGGAAGAGACCCGCGCGACGCACCCCTCTTTGTGCAGCGTTCATGCGGGGTTTGCACCTACGTACACTATCTGTCATCCGTGCGGGCCGTTGAAGATGCGGTGGGTGTGACCATTCCTAAAAACGCCCGTATCATGCGAAACCTGCTTCACGGCGTCCAGTTTCAGCAGGACCATATTACTCACTTCTATCAGTTGCATGCCCTTGACTTTGTGGACGTGGTGGACGCCCTCAAGGCGGATCCCAAGAAAACAGCGGCCCTCTCCGACAACGTGAGCAATGATCCCCATGGCGGAACCGCCTACTTCAAAGAAGTGCAGCAGCGAATCAAGACCTTTGTGGACAGCGGACAGCTGGGCCTTTTTGCCAACGGCTATTGGGGGAGCCCCGCCTACAAGCTTCCACCGGAAGCCAACCTGATGGCGGCGGCACATTATATTGAAGCTCTTCGTATCCAGGCCAAAATTGTTCGAATGCACGCTATTTTCGGCGCGAAAAATCCCCATCTCCAGGCACTGGTCGTGGGCGGTGTCACCAGCGTAAGGGATCTGAGCCCTGACCGCATTGCCGAATTTCTCTATATCTGGAAACAGGCCCAGGATTTTGTCCGTAACGTCTATATCCCGGACCTGGTAGCTATCGCATCTTTTTATAAAGATTGGGGTAGCATCGGCGGCACCACCAACTTTCTGTGCTGGGGTGATCTGCCCATGAGCGATAAAGAGCCCGAAAGCCTGTTTCTGCCGCGCGGGGTCATCATGAAGCGAGACCTCAAGGGTGTCAAGATGGCGGATCCAACCAAAGTGACGGAACATATCGACCGATCCTGGTATGAAAAAGGCAAGGCACTCCATCCCTACGACGGGGTGACCGAACCTATCAAGAGCGATCCCAAATATGATACCAACGGCCAGTACTCCTGGTCCAAGGCACCCCGCTATGAAGGCGAGGCCTGTGAAGTGGGTCCGCTGGCGCGGGTTCTGGTGGCCTACGCCTATGGCAAGAAGGACTTTGTGGATGTGGTGGACAGCACGCTCAAGCAACTGAATATTCCGGTAACGGCGCTTTTTTCCACCCTGGGCCGGACTGCCGCCCGCGGCTTGGAAACCCTGGTGATCGGCAACGCCATGGAAGGCTGGATCATGGAACTGGTGGAGAACCTGAAATCGGGCGATACCGCCACCTATACCAAATGGACCATGCCCGACAAAGGAAAAGGTGTTGGGTTGAACGATGTGGCCAGGGGTTCACTGGGTCACTGGATAGAAATCGACAACAAGAAAATCAAGAACTACCAGTATGTGGTGCCCTCCACCTGGAATCTGGGGCCCCGATGCGAAAAAGGGAAGCTTGGACCTGTTGAAGAAGCCCTCATCGGAACGCCCGTGGCTGACCCCAAAAGACCCATCGAGATTCTCAGGACCGTACACTCGTTCGATCCCTGTATCGCCTGCGGCGTCCACGTGATTGATCCTGATTCCAATCAGGTTTATAAGATCAAAGTCGTATAACGATAGCAGTTCTTAAAGCTTGACCGCCGCTCAAAAAGAGCGGCGGTCAAGACCTCTCTTATTTCCATCCGTATGGCGCCATATGGCCGACCGCCCTAAAACATCTTTGATGGAATCCTGGCTCAATTATGTGGTTCACCATTCCTGGCGGATCATTCTTCCCATTGTCCTGTTAACGTGTCTATTTGCATGGCAAATTCCGCACCTGCGATTTGAAACATCCATCTACGATCTGACCATTGAGGATTTGCCCCAGACGCGGGAATATGAAGCCTTTAAAAAGACCTTCGGATGCGAAGAGATTGTTCTGGTTGTTGCGCGGACTTCGGATGTTTTTAACCCCAAAACATTTTCCAATATTGAACGACTGGCTGCTGAATTCGGAAAGATAGAAGGCGTGAGAAGGGTCATCAGTCTTCCCGGCATCAAGAAATCAATGAATATTACAGGAAAATGGACCCTTTCGGATTTTAAGAAAGAGATCTCAATTGTTACCCTGCTGGAAAAAAATATTGTTTCTCAGGATGGCAAGACCACGGTTATCTCCCTCATACTTGAAGATAACAAGCAAAAAGATTCTGTAATCGCTAAGGTCGAGGATGTGATTGAAAGTGAAAAAGCCACGCAACCCATGTACCAGATCGGCATGCCCGTGGTTTCAAAGGCCTTAACGCACTTTACCGAACAGGATTTCCTGCGGCTGCCCCCCATCACGTTCCTCCTCATTGCAGTGACACTTTTTCTGCTTTTTCGAAATGTTAGAGGCGTCTTGATTCCCGCGGGTTCGGTACTCATCGCTCTGATCTGGACGTTCGGCCTCATGGCATGGACGCACACACCCTTGTGCCTTCTGACCATGATTGTGCCGATTTTCCTCATTGCCGTCGGCACGGCCTACAGTATGTATATCTTTCCCGAGTACGCAGCGGCCCAAAAAACCAGTAAAACAGCCAAAGAAGCTTCGTTAAACTGTTTCATGCAATTGGGTTTTCCCACCTTTTTGGCGGTGATAACGACAATCATCGGGCTCGGCTCCCTTTTGATCAACAGGATTATCGAAATTCGATACTTTGCCCTTTTTTCATGTTTCGGCATTTTGGCCATGCTGTTTATTTTCATGACCTTTCTTCCGGCGGTAATGGCGCTGCTGCCTCTTCCGGGCAAAACATCGCATTCCAAATCAAGGACAAGAGAAAATCTGCTGGACCGTTTTCTTTCAGGTATTATCCAACTCAATCTCGAACATCAAAAATGGACCCTGGGGCTGATTGCACTGATCGCACTTCTAGGCATTATGGGTATTTCACGTATTCAGGTTGAAACCAACCCATTGGATTTCTTTAAGGATGACACCGACATTTCTCAAAACTTCAAAGACATTTACCGGGACATGGCTGGTAGTTTCCCCATGAACGTTGTGATCAACAGCGGACAGGACGATTATTTTGAAGATCCCGTTCACCTGAAAGAGATTATTCCCATCCAGGAATTTCTGGCCACGCTTCCAGGGGTGGATAAAACCATTTCATTTTGTGATTATCTCAAGCTGGTCAATTATGCCACCAACCAGTACCAGGATGACTTCTATGCCCTGCCCGAGGAGGGGTTTGAGGTCCGCATGCTCATCAACAGCTTCAAAACCATGCTGGGCCTGGATATGCTGGGCCGTTTCATGAATGAGAATTTTTCGGAGACCAATATTGTTCTGCGGACCCATATTTCCAGTTCCAATGATTTTATGAACACCCAGAAAAGGATTGAAGCACATCTGGCGGAAAACCTCCCTGCCGGGTTTTCCTTTCAGGTGACCGGGATCGGCGTCGTGATTTCCCACAGCAGTCAACTGATCACCGACGGGCAGATCAAGAGTCTGTTTTTGACCCTGGTACTGGTCTTTGCCATTATGTTTTTGCTGTTCATGTCCTTCAAGGTGGGCATTATCGGCATTCTTCCCAATTGTTTTCCTATTCTGGTTGGTTTTGGCGTAATGGGGTGGCTGGGGATACCTTTGTCCATGGCCACAAGTCTTATCGCCGGTGTTGCCATCGGTTTGGCCGTTGATGATACCATTCACTATTTGGTGGGCTACAACCACGAATTCAAAAAAGACCTGAACAAAAAACGTGCCCTTCGTGATACCGTTCGTCATTTGGGAAAACCGATCATTTTTACCACGGTGACCATCAGCTTGGGTTTTTCGGTGCTGCTCTTTTCAAGTTTCAAGCCCACGGCAATTTTTGGCCTTCTGATGGTGATTACCATGGTGTCTGCTTTGATAGGGGACTTAATTCTTCTCCCTTCTCTCATGATGCATGTGGAACTGGTTACCATCTGGGATCTCATCCGGGTCAAGCTGGGCAAAGATCCCCAGGACGGCATTCCCCTTTTTAAAGGGTTGTCACGCACCCAGGTTCACTATATATTGACAGCCGGCAACCTGAAGACCTACGAAGCGGGCAGTACGGTGATGACCAAGGGGGAAATCAGTGATTCCATGTATGCCATCATCTCGGGGAGGCTGCAGGTCTTGGGCGAAGAGAAGCAGGGCGCAGGCGGTGTTAAACAAGCGAGACAGGTGATTTCCACGCTGGAGACGGGAGATGTGGTGGGAGAAATGGGGATGATCCGGTCATGCGAAAGATCTGCAACGGTCGTAGCCGTGAGTGCATCGGAACTTCTTCAAATCAACGAACGAATGATCAAACGGCTTCAATGGCTCTATCCCCCGACAGCCCACCGGTTTTTCTTTAACCTGATGAGCATTTTATGCGACCGGTTGCAGAACATTACAGAATGCTATCTGGAAGAAACCAATCGGAATATGGGGGTTACCCCACAAAATCCTTGAATGATGACCCGCTTTACGTCTATATTGGAAATCATCATTTTTTACACAAATTAACAAACCATTTTTCCTGGTTTTTCAGGTGAGCTTAATGGCGGAAAAACAGATCATCATCATGGGCGTTGGCAACATCCTGTTTACGGATGAGGGTGTGGGTGTTCGCGTTGTTGAAGTGTTAACCGAACAATATGATTTTCCCGCCAATGTGAGAATGGTCGACGGCGGTGTTTTGGGAATGAATCTGCTGGGGACCATTTCGGAAGCGGATTATCTGATTGTTGTTGATGCGGTTCGAAACGGGCAAGCACCCGGTACCCTCTACCGGCTTAAAGACGAGGACATCCCCAAGCGGGTTCTGGCCAAAAACTCCCTCCATCAAGTGGATCTTCTGGAAGCCCTTACCTTTTGCCAGGCCCTGGATAAACACCCCGAAACCGTGATCATCGGTATTGAACCAGAAGATATCCAAACCGTTGGCCTGGAAATGACATCGACGGTGATGAAGAAGATGCCCGCCATGGTCGAATTGGTCATGATTGAACTTGACGGACTGGGTGTTACGCCCGTACCCCGGAAAACCTGTGGTGAAACGGGTTCGAAAGATTATGACGAAAGTGAAAGACCCGGTGTCCCGAAAATTTAAGAATGGGTGGATCGGAGAAAATATTATGTGTCTTGCCATACCAGCCAAATTGATCCGCATCGATGAACAGATGGGAACCGTTGACATGGAAGGAACCCGGCGAGATGTCAGTCTTCTTCTGTTGCAGGATGCGAAAATCGGAGATTATCTGATTGTCCACGCCGGGTTTGCCATTCACCGTGTCGATGAGGCCGAGGCCCTTGCATCACTGGAGCTGCTGCGCGAAATGGCTGCGCTGCCTGAAGCGCGGAAACCATGAAATTTCCAGGCGTTTATTGTTCTTATGGCCAAATCCTTTTTGGTAATGCCTTGACACCGAGTGTCAGATTCCTCTATACTTTCTTCGATCTGCTTGGCTTCATAAGCATTTATCAAGTGAGATCGTCGCAAAACAAATCAGTCAAGGAAGGAGGTGAAACCTGAATGAGCAAAAGATTCTGTATTCTTTTAACGGCAATTCTGACCGGATTGGTTTTCTTATCTGTGGGGACGCTTGTTGTAGCAGCGACCGCCGAGCCTGACAAAGTGATCGAGATCATGAATGAAGGGTATACGAAAGACAAGAAAGGCCCAGTTGCTTTTGATCACATGGCCCATACGAAAGCCGGGGCGAAATGTACTGATTGCCACCATGAGTACGACAAGGATGGTAAGAATGTGTGGACGGATGACAAACCGGTCGAGAAATGTGCTACGTGTCATGACGTCAACAAGAACACCGAGAAAGACGGTATGAAGGTCATGAAACTTCAGAATGCATACCACAAGAATTGCAAGGATTGTCACAAGGAAAAGAAAAAAGGCCCGTACAAGAAATGTAACGATTGTCACGCCAAGAAGTAAATGCGGCAATCCCTCACGCGCATGAGGCTTCTTAACAGTTTACGGCCGTCTTCCCCTGTCAAAGGGGGGACGGCCTTTTTTTATATCTCTCACCTGAAATGCCAATCATACAAACAAAAGCGCCGCAGCCGAATCAATGATCCGAAACTGCGGCGCTTTTTGAATTCTGTTTTAAGAATGAGAAAGCCGTTATACTTCCGTAACGGTAATGGCCTCGTGCTCACATACTTCAATACAGCTCTCACAGCCCAGGCATTCCTCGGCGTTTACCGGCTCGGATTTCTCATCTACCATCTCGTAGACATCCACGGGACAGACTTCGATACACTCTTCACAACCTTCACATTTGTCTTTATCGACGACGACTTCATAACCCATCTGATGGTACCTCCTGATTTATATTGAAACACTTACCAAAAAAGAAAACATTGAAATTTTAACGTCGCGGCTTACCTAACAAAGTCTCAATCCCGTGTCAAGCCTTTTCATGCCGTGGCGTTTCCGGCGGCTTGAGAGCATGAAAACCAGGCCAGTTTTATGCGGCGGCTTCTTCCTTGACGGATACGGCAACCTTGTACAAAATTGTCAACACAAAGAATCCCACCGCCAACACACCAATGGTAATGAGTATCTCAGGTGTGGTCGGCCAGTAAGGTGTTACGGTATCAAACATATTGGGTGAAAAACCGCCAATGATCAGACCGAGCCCTTTATCGATCCAGGTAGCCACAATTACGGCGATACACGCCACCGCCAGGGTATCGTTCTTGCGCCGGGTAGCCGGAACGATCAGAAGTACCAGGGCAACAACGGCAACGCCGGTAGCGGTCCACATCCAGGGCGCCAGCTTTCCATATCCATCCAAACCTCCGAACAAAAACTCAATGGAATGCATGTGTCCGGGTATCTGGCTATAGAACGCCGTAAAAACTTCCAGCAAAAAGAAGAACACATTCAGAATCATGGCATAGGCAACGATACCTCCCAGGGTACGAATCTGCTTTTCCCCGGGGTCAAACTTCGACACCTTGCGGACGATCAGGCAAAGCAGAATCAAGAGCGCCGGTCCGGCGCAGAAGGCGGAACTCAAGAAACGTGCGGCCATAATGGCGGTCAACCAGAAATGTCTGCCCGGAAGACCCGCGTAGAGAAAAGCCGTTACCGTATGGATGCTGAAAGCCCATGGGATGGAAATGTAAGCCAGCACTTTGACCCATTTCTGATATTTGATCCCTTTCCGCTCGGCGGCCAGGACGTTCCAGCCTACCACCAGATTCAACAGCATGTAGACGTTCAGAACGATCATATCCCAGAAAAGGATTGAATTGGGTGTGGGGTACAGAATAACATTCATGATTCTGACGGGATTCCCCAGGTCCACAAAAACAAATAGCAGACACATGGTAATAGCGGCAATGGCCAGGAATTCACCCAGAATGGTGATACGGCCAAAGGCCTTGTAGTCATGAAGATAATAGGGCAATACCACCATGACGCCGCCGGCGGCAATCCCGACGAAGTACGTCAGTTGTCCGATATAAAGACCCCATGAGACATCTCTGCCCATGCCCGTAATCCGCAACCCTACATTGAACTGATAGAACCAACATGCGGCCCCGATGCCGATTAGAATCAGCAGAAAAACGAGCCATGACCAATACGCTGTTGTTCCTTTTAACGCTCTGTCAAGCATAACCTACCTCATATAATGTAAAATACGTTCGGTCCGGTACCCAAGGCGGGTTTTCTTCTCACCGAATAGTGCTTACGCAAAAGCTCCCTGACATTGGAGTCGGGATTTGCCAGATCACCAAAATTTAAGGCGTGAACTTTTAATTTGTCACAGGCCTGCACGCACGCAGGCAGTTCTCCCTTTTCAATCAACTCCGTGCAGAAGTTACATTTTTCAACGACACCCTTTGATCTTTCCGGATATGCCTTGTTGGTTGGGAAATCAGGATTAAGATTCTTGGGGGCCTGGCGAGGGATTCCAAAGTTAAAACTTCGAGATCCATAGGGGCATGCGGCCATACAGAACCGGCAACCGATGCAGCGATGCATGTCCATCTCGACAATGCCGTCCCATTTCCGTTTAAAGGTCGCCTGCGTGGGGCAAACCCGAACACACGGCGGATTGTAGCAGTGGTTGCACAGCAAAATAAACTGTTTGCCCTCG